>NZ_CP127409.1:0-319674 GCF_030291135.1 Rhodanobacter thiooxydans
ATGAGTGATCTGTGGCGGCGCTGCCTTGAGCGCCTCGAAGGCGAGCTGAGCGCCGAAGACCTGCATACCTGGCTGATGCCGCTGCAGTCGCGCGAAGATGCCAACGGCCTGCAGCTGTTCGCACCGAACTCCTACACCCTGGACACCGTGCGCGGGCGCTACCTGGAACAGATCGAAGCCGTGCTGCTGCAGCTTGGCGGCAAGCCCTGCCCGGTGCGACTGGAGGTCGGCTCCAGCGCGGCCCGGCCGGCACCGCCCGCCAGGACGACGCTGGCTCCCCGGGCCGCACCGGCGCCCGCCTTCAGCCACAACCTGGACCCGCACTACACCTTCGAGACCTTCGTCGAGGGCAAGTCGAACCAGCTCGGCAAGGCCGCCGCGATGCAGGTGGCGACCAACCCCGGCCGCGCCTACAACCCGCTGCTGCTGTACGGCGGCACCGGCCTGGGCAAGACCCACCTGATGCACGCCGCCGGCAACCTGATGCGCGAGCGCAACCCGGACTGCAAGGTGCTGTACCTGCGTTCGGAGCAGTTCGTCGGCTCGATGATCGAGGCGCTGCGCGCCAAGAGCATGGACCAGTTCAAGCAGCGCTTCCGCTCGGTCGATGCGCTCTTGATCGACGACATCCAGTTCTTCGCCGGCAAGGACACCACGCAGGAGGAGTTCTTCCACACCTTCAACGCGCTGTTCGAATCCAAGCAGCAGATCATCCTTACCTGCGACCGCTACCCGAAGGAAGTGGACAAGCTGGAGCCGCGGCTGAAGTCGCGTCTGGGCTGGGGCCTCAGCGTGGCGATCGAGCCGCCGGACTTCGAGACACGCGCGGCGATTCTGCTGTCCAAGGCGCACGACAAGGGCGTGGCGGTGGACGAGCACGTGGCGATGCTGCTGGCCAAGCGCATCCGCTCCAACGTGCGCGACCTCGAGGGCGCGCTGAACACGCTGGCGGCGCGGGCGAACTTCTACGGCAAGCCGATCACCACCGAGTTTGCGGAGGAAACCCTGCGCGACCTGCTGGCCACGCACGCGCAGGCGGTCACCATCGCCAACATCCAGAAAATCACCGCCGAATACTTCAACGTGCGCCTGCAGGATCTGCTGTCCAAGCGGCGCGTGCGTTCGCTGGCGCGGCCGCGGCAGATCGCGATGACCCTGTCCAAGGAACTCACCGAGCACAGCCTGCCGGAGATCGGCGAGGCGTTCGGCGGGCGCGACCACACCACGGTGATGCACGCCTGCAAGACGATCCGCAAGTTCATCGAGACCGACGCGCGCATGCGCCAGGACTGGGAGCAACTGATCCGCACGCTCACCGGTTGAGCCATGATCGGCAAAGATTATGGATAAGCGGTGGCCCAAGCTGTGGATAATGGGTGGAAGGTTTCGCCCCTGAAGTTATCCCCAAACCGTCCACCGGCAGGCAGCCCGTTCAAGCACAACCAAGAAACGTCATAAAATATTGATTTTGAACAAGAAAACAGGGTAGAAAAGTTACCCACCGGTACAACAACAACCACTAAACTTCTTTTAAAGACAGAACAGCAGGTAGAGGGGAAGCACAGCCATGCAATTCAGCATCCAACGAGAAGCTCTGCTCAAACCGCTGCAGCAGGTGGTGGGTGTGGTTGAACGCCGCCAGACGCTGCCCGTACTGGCCAACCTGCTGGTCAAGGTCGGCGACGGGAAGCTGTCGCTGACCGGAACCGACCTCGAAGTGGAGATGGTGGCCACCGCCGAGGCAGAGAAACTGGCCGATGGCGAGATCACCATTCCCGCCCGCAAGCTGTTCGACATCGTGCGGGCGCTGCCTGACGGCGCGCGGATCGAGCTCAAGCTCAACGGCGACCGCGTGGCGCTGAACGCCGGGCGCAGCCGTTTCACGCTGACCACCCTGCCGGCCAGCGAATTTCCCACCGTCGACGAAATCGAGCTGGTGGAAAAAGTCAGCCTGCCGGAAGAGGCCTTGCGCGACCTGATGGAACGCACCGCGTTCGCAATGGCCAACCAGGACGTGCGCTACTACTTGAACGGCATGCTGCTGGACCTGCAGGAGCACACCCTGCGCTGCGTGGCCACCGACGGGCATCGCCTGGCAATGAAGGAAACCGGCTTGCAGAGCTCGGTCAGCACGCGCCGGCAGATCATCATTCCGCGCAAGGGCGTCAACGAGCTGATTGGCCTGCTGGAAACCGGCGATGGCCAGGTCGAGCTGGAGTTTGGCCGCAATCACCTGCGCGTGCGCCGCGGCGACGTGGTGTTCACCTCCAAGCTGATCGACGGCCGCTTCCCGGACTACGAAGCGGTGATTCCGCTGGGCGCGGACAAGACTGCCACGCTGGACCGCGAAGTGCTGCGCGGCGCGCTGCAGCGCGCGGCGATCCTGTCGAACGAGAAGTACCGCGGCGTGCGGCTGGAACTGTCGCCGGGCAAGTTGCGCATCGTGGCGCACAACCCGGAGCAGGAGGAGGCGGTCGAGGAGGTCGAGGCTGACACCCATGTGTCCGACCTGGCGGTCGGCTTCAACGTGGGCTATCTGCTCGATGCGCTGGCCGCCCTGCGCGGCGACAAGGCACGCTTGAGCCTGCGCGATGCGCAGTCCAGCTGCCTGGTGCAGGAACACGACAACGAGCACGCCCGTCACGTGATCATGCCGCTGCGGCTCTGACAGGCAACGCATGGCCCTCGCTACGCGCGGCAGGCACAGGCAACGCCGGGGTTCCCGCCAGGGACTCCGGCGTTGCTGTTTAGGGGTGTTTTCCGGATGAGGCTGGAACAACTCCGCGTGCGCGGACTGCGCTGCCTCACCGACGTCAGCGTGGCGCTGGACCCGGCGATCAACGTTTTCGTGGGGGCGAACGGCGCCGGCAAGACCAGCATGCTGGAAGCGGCCTTTCTGTTGTCGCATGCCCGTTCCTTTCGCAGCGGTGCCAAGGAAGCGCTGTTGCAGCGGGGTGCCGCGCAGCTGTCGGTCTTTGCCGAGTTGTGCCTCGCCGATCAACGGATCGCCCGGCTTGGCCTGGGCCGGGACGGGACGCGCTGGGAGGCGAAGCTGGACACGGTGAATGTGGCGCTCGGGCAACTGGTGGGCGAATGCGCGGTGGTCTGTTTCGAGCCAGGGTCGCATGCGTTGATCGCGGGTGCCGCCGAGGAGCGCCGTCGCTATCTGGACTGGGGTGTGTTCCACGTGGAACACGAATTCCTGGCCGGTTGGCGCCGCTACCAGCGGGCGTTGAAACAGCGCAACAGCCTGTTGCGTGCCGCCACGACGCCCACGGATGCGCTGCTCGCGCCATGGGAGGCGGAACTGGCGCAGTCGGCCCATCAGATCGACCTGCAACGGCGCGCCTACCTGGACCGGTTGCGCCCGAAACTGCTGGACAGCGTCGCCCGTTTGCTGCCTGAACTGGGCGCCCTCGACCTGCGTTATCGCCGCGGGTGGTCGGATGAGCTGGACCTGGCCCAGCAGTTGCGCGACCACCGGGGCAGGGATCTGGCCCGAGGGCATACCACGCTGGGGGTGCATCGGGCGGACTGGTCGATCACGTTCGAACAGGCACCGTTGCGCGAGCATCTGTCCCGTGGTCAGGAAAAGCTCACCGCGCTAGCCTGCATGCTGGCCCAGGCCGAGTTGTACGCCGAACACCGGGGGGAGTGGCCGATCGTCTGCCTGGACGACCTCGCCTCGGAGCTGGATCAGGCCCATCAGGCGGCGGTGGTGTCGCTGTTGGCGGCGGCCCACGCCCAGGTCCTGCTGACCGGAACCGAATTGCCAGTCGCGCTGCAGGGTCTGCCGGCGCGCGTGTTCCACGTGGAACAAGGCGAGCTGGCGCGCCTGCTATAATCGAAGGGTTGCATCTCCCCGAGATCGCATAACCCTGTCCGGCCATTCACGGCGCCGTGTCGGGCGGGTCGCTGGCGCCAGGAAACGGTCAACGCATGAACGAATCCATCAACGAATCGCACTACGACTCAAGCAACATCAAGGTCCTGAAGGGCCTGGAAGCGGTGCGCAAGCGCCCGGGCATGTACATCGGCGATACCGATGACGGCACCGGCCTGCACCACATGGTGTTCGAGGTCGTCGACAACGCGATCGACGAGGCGCTGGCCGGTTATTGCGACAGGGTCGTGGTCACCATCCTCGACGACGGCTCGGTCAGCGTCAGCGACAATGGTCGCGGCATTCCGGTCGACATCCATCCGGAAGAAGGCCGTTCCACCGCCGAGGTGGTGATGACGGTGCTGCACGCCGGCGGCAAGTTCGACGCGAATTCGTACAAGGTCTCTGGCGGCCTGCACGGCGTGGGCGTGTCGGTGGTGAATGCCTTGAGCGAGCACCTGTGGCTGACCATCCGCCGCGACGGCCATGAATACCTGCAGGAATACGCACACGGCGAGCCGTTGTATCCGTTGAAGGAAGTCGGCCCGTCGGACAAGCGCGGCACCCTGGTGCGCTTCCTGCCCAGCCCGGCCACGTTCACCCACAACATCGACTTCCACTACGAGATCCTGGCCAAGCGCCTGCGCGAGCTGGCCTTCCTCAATTCCGGCGTCACCATTGAGCTGAAGGACGAGCGCGGCGAGGGGCGGCAGGACACGTTTGCCTACGAAGGCGGCATCCGCTCGTTCGTGCAGCACCTGGCCGTGCTGAAAACCGCACTGCACCCGAACGTGATCAGCCTGGTTGCGGAGCAGGACGGCATCACGGTGGAAGTGGCGATGCAGTGGACCGACTCCTACCAGGAGACGATGTTCTGCTTTACCAACAACATTCCGCAGCGCGACGGCGGTACCCACCTCACCGGTTTCCGTGCCGCGCTGACCCGCTCGCTGCAGAACTACATCGAGAAGGAAGGGCTGGCCAAGAACGCCAAGGTCGCCCTGTCCGGCGACGACATGCGCGAAGGCATGATCGCGGTGCTGTCGGTGAAGGTGCCCGACCCGAAGTTCTCCTCGCAGACCAAGGACAAGCTGGTGTCCTCCGAGGTGAAGACCGCGGTGGAGCAGGCGGTCAACGAGAAGCTGGGCGAGTTCCTGCTGGAACACCCGAGCGAAGCCAGGGCGATCGCCTCCAAGGTGGTCGACGCCGCGCGCGCCCGTGAGGCTGCCCGCAAGGCGCGCGAGATGACCCGGCGCAAGGGTGCGCTGGACATCGCCGGCCTGCCCGGCAAGCTGGCCGACTGCCAGGAGAAGGACCCGGCGCTGTGCGAGCTGTTCCTGGTCGAGGGCGATTCCGCCGGCGGCTCGGCCAAGCAGGGCCGCAACCGCAAGACCCAGGCCGTGCTGCCACTGAAGGGCAAGATCCTCAACGTGGAGAAGGCACGCTTCGACCGCATGCTGGCCTCAGCCGAGGTCGGCACGCTGATCACCGCGCTGGGCACCGGCATCGGCAAGGAGGAGTACAACCCGGACAAGCTGCGCTACCACCGCATCATCCTGATGACCGATGCGGACGTCGACGGCTCACATATCCGCACCCTGCTGCTGACCTTCTTCTACCGGCAGATGCCGGAGCTGATCGAGCGCGGCCACATCTACATCGGCCTGCCGCCGCTGTACAAGGTGAAGCAGGGCAAGCAGGAGCTGTACATCAAGGACGACACCGCGCTGAACGACTACCTGATCTCCAGCGCGGTCGACAACGCCGCACTCACCTACAACCCGGACGCGCCGCCGATCACCGGCGAGGCGCTGGAGAAGCTGCTGCGCGGCTACCAGCATGCGCTGGACCAGATCGCCAAGCTGGCCCACCGCTTCGATGCCGCCGTGCTGAACGCCCTGC
Organism: Rhodanobacter thiooxydans; assembly: GCF_030291135.1. Lineage (NCBI taxonomy): Bacteria > Pseudomonadati > Pseudomonadota > Gammaproteobacteria > Lysobacterales > Rhodanobacteraceae > Rhodanobacter > Rhodanobacter thiooxydans. The sequence goes on from NZ_CP127409.1 coordinate 5,786, forward strand.
TCGAACACCCGCCGATGGCGCCAGCGCTGTGGTCCGACCCGGTCGCGATGCAGGCCTGGCTGGACGGTGCCACCCGGCGCCTGGCCGCCAGCGGCCTGGGCAAGCCGCATTACCGCATGTCGCTGCGCCCAGCCCATGGCGAGCAGCCGGCGGCGATCGAGGTGGTGAAGGAACAGCACGGGCTCAGCCATACCTGGCTGTTGCCGCAGCCGTTCTTCGGCAGCGCCGAGTTCCGCCCGCTGCTGGCGATCAGCCAGCAGATCGCCGGCATGATCCAGCCCGACGCCGTGGTGCGTCGCGGCAACGCCTCGCGCGGCGTGCTCAGCTTCCTCGATGCGCGCAACTGGCTGCTGGACGAGGCGAAGAAGGGCCGCAGCATCCAGCGCTTCAAGGGCCTCGGTGAAATGAATCCGGAGCAGCTGTGGGGCACCACGGTGAATCCGGAGACCCGGCGCATGCTGCAGGTCGGCATCGAGGACGCGATTGCCGCGGACCAGATGTTCTCGATGCTGATGGGCGAGGCGGTCGAGCCGCGCCGTGACTTCATCGAGGCGAACGCGCTGAAGGTCGCCAACCTGGACATCTGATCCGCTCTCGCCGGTCCGAAGCCCCGCCGCCGCCGGCGTGGGACCGGCGAACTCGGCGAACTCGGCGGGACCCGAGGAACGGGTGCCCGCGTGGCGACCGGTGGAAGGCAAATAATTGCCCCTTGGTCAGGGAAGGTTGTCCAAGTAATTGATTTTTAACAACCTTTGATGCGGCGCTGCAACTTGTTATCCCGTGCCGGGTCAGGTTACGCTTTGCAATCCCCCGCGTCGTTACGACACGCCCTGACATTATGAGGATCACCATGAAGCATGCCCGAGGGTTAACCATGCTGGCCGGCATTGCGCTGTTGCTGGGCGTGGCCAGCAGCCCGGCGCTGGCGCGCAAGAGCGACGACGCCAAAACCAAGAAGGAAGTGCTCTACCCGAACGCGACCCGCGCCGAGCCGAAGCTCGACCTGACCAGCGAGAAGGACCAGAAGAACCTCAACGAAGGCCTGGACGCGGTCAATGCCGGCGACAAGGCCAAGGCCGAACCGCTGCTGCAGTCGATCATCGACGGCAGCAAGAGCAAGTATGCCCAGGCGCTGGCCCTGCAGGGCCTGGCCAGCCTCCACTACAACGACGGCGACACCAAGGGCGCGATCAGCTCGCTGCAGCGCTCGCTGGCGCTCGGTGTGATGCCGAATGACACCTACTTCCAGCTGATGTACATGCTGGCGCAGTTCCAGCTGGCCGACGAGCAGTATCAGCCCGCGCTGGACACAATCGCCAAGTGGCGCGCCGAGGGCAAGAAGGAAACCGCCGATTCGTACGCGCTCGAAGGCAACGCCGACTACCGGTTGAGCAAGTATCCGGAAGCGATCGCCGCCATCAACAAGGCCAAGTCGCTGACCGACAAGCCGCAGCCGACCTGGGACCAGATCCTGATGGCCAGCTATTCCGAATCCGGCCAGGACGACAAGGCGGCCGCCCTGGCCACCAGCCAGCTCAATTCCAATCCGGGTGACCCGAACGCGCTCAACAACGCGGTTGCGGTGCTGATGCAGGCGCACAAGTACCCGGAAGCCATCCAGATGATGGAAAAGGCCCGTGCCGACGGCAAGCTCAGCAAGGACACGCAGTACGTGAACCTGGCCAAGCTGTACCTGATCACCGGCCAGGACAGTTCCGACCCGGCGCCGAACGCGACCAAGGCCCAGCAGGTGCTTGAGGAAGGCATGAGCAAGGGCGTGGTCAAGCCCGACGCGGAAACCTACGTGCTGCTGGGCCAGTCTGCCGAGATCGCGAACAACATCGACAAGGCGATCGGCTACTACAACAAGGCCCAGCCGATCGCCACCGATGGCGAGCCCGCACTGCGCGCCGGACGCCTGCTGCTGAGCGAGAACAAGTACAGCCAGGCCAAGGGCCTGGTCCAGCAGGCCCTCGACAAGGGCGTGAAGCACAAGGGTACGGCGTACATGCTGCTGGCCGAGTCCGAGCGTGGCTTGAAGAACAAGCCTGCGGCGATCGCCGCGATGAAGAAGGCCGCACAGGATCCGGAGACGGCGGCAAAGGCAAAGGACTGGCTGAAAAAGACCGGTGCTGACTGACCGGCCGAAGCACCTGGCAAGCCGCGGGGTGGATGGACGTCCATAGTCTGCCCCGCAGCGCTATACAAATGTCATGTGCTGTTGTACCGTTGAAACCTTTCCCTGCGTCTCCCCAGCGGCAAGTTCCCTCCGGGTCCGTCCAGGCATTCAGACGGTTCCGGGTCAAGCCCTGCGGCAACGTTCTCTTCTGATCGATCAGCTCCAGACTAGTGACAGATGGCCTCAAGTAACGAAGAAATCGGGCGCGAGCCGTTTAGTTGGAAACGCACCTGGGCATTGGCAGTTGCCATCGGGCTGCATGCGTTTGCCTTCCTGTTGATCGTGGCGCCGATGGCGCCGCCGAATCAGAACCACAAGGAAAAGGAACGCATCGTCCAGGTGAACTTCATCGAGCCGCCGCCGCCGCCGCCGCCGCCACCGCCGCCGCCGCCGGAGCCGCCGAAGCAGCCGCCGCCGAAGATCATTCAGCAGCTCAAGCCGCCACCGACGCCGCCGCCACCGACCCCGCCACCACCGGTGGAAGAGGTTTCGGCGAACGCGACCCCGGCACCGCCGCCGGCACCGCCAGCTCCGCCGGCACCGCCATCGGATATCACGGCCAGTTCGGATCTCAGCTACAACAGCCAGATCAAGCCGAAGTATCCGCCGCAGGCGGTTCGCCAGCGGCATGAAGGCACGGTGGTGCTGATGATCCTGGTGGGCGTGGATGGTTCGCCGAAGGACATCAAGATCGACCGGTCCAGCGGTTACCACGAACTCGATCGTGCTGCCATGGATGCCGCACGTCGTTGGCGCTTCAATCCAACGATTCGAAATGGACAAAAAGTTGAAGGCTACGCACGCGTTCCGGTCAACTTCAATCTCAACCAGCTGTAACCGGGTCCGCCCGGTTTACAGTTACAGTTCACGCTTGACTTCCCTAGGGTAGCGTTATGTTCCTACAGACTCCTGCAACGACCGATGCCGCACAGGCCATGGGTGGCAATACCAACGCCGAAGCCATGAAACAGATGGGCTTCGACAACCTGATCCAGAACTTCGACTGGCTCGGCTGGGTGGTCTTCGTGACCCTGGTCGTGATGTCGTTCCTGTCGTGGTACTTCATCATCGCCAACGGCATCCGCAATGCGACGGTGAAGGCTCGCGCCGACAAGGTCATCAACGGCTTCTGGGGCAACGGCTCCACCCAGGACGCGATCCGCGAACTGGAAGCCCAGCCGCGCAGCGAGCCGTTCTCCAAGATCGCGCTCGATGCCGCCTCGGCGGTCGCCCATCACCAGCAGGCCACGGCAGCGGCAGGCACCACCGGCCGTCTGGCCGAGTCGCTCAGCCGTTCGGAGTTCATCGACCGCGCCCTGCGTCAGGCCGTGGCTCGCGAGAGCATGCGCCTGGAAGGCGGCATGACCCTGCTCGCCACGGTCGGTTCCGCCGCGCCGTTCGTCGGTCTGCTCGGTACGGTGTGGGGCATCTACCACGCCCTGATCCGCATCGCGGCTTCCGGCAATGCGTCGATGAACGCGGTGGCCGGCCCGGTCGGCGAGGCGCTGATCATGACGGCGTTCGGTCTGTTCGCCGCCATCCCGGCTCTGTTCGCCTACAACTTCTTCAGCCGCTCGAACCGCGTGGTGTACGCCCGCTTCGATGAATTCGCCCACGACCTGCACGATTTCTTCGCCACTGGTTCGCGCGTCGACAGCTCGAAGTGAGGAATTGACCCATGTCGATGAGCGTAGGAGGCAATTCCGGCGGCCCGATGTCGGAAATCAACGTCACGCCGCTGGTCGACGTGATGTTGGTACTGCTGATCATCTTCATGATCACGGCGCCCCTGATGTCGCACTCCATCACGATCGACCTGCCGATCGCGAATCCGAAGACCAAGGAACCGGAGTTGGTGGTTCCGCCGCTGGATCTGGCGGTCAAGCAGGATGGCAGCATGTACTTCAATGACCATCTGGTCAGCGAGGCCGAGTTGCGGGCGCAGTTTGCGGTGAATGCGCAGAAGTCGCCCCAGCCGGAGCTGCAGATCCGTGCGGACAAGAACACCGAGTTCAAGGTCGTGAAGAAGATCATCGGCGACGCCAAGGATTCGGGCATGGTGCATGTCGGCTTCATGACCACTGACGCGCCGAAGGGGTGATCTGAAGATGTCATTCTCTACCAACACGACCGGTCCGATGTCGGAGATCAACGTCACGCCGCTGGTCGACGTGATGTTGGTGCTGTTGATCATCTTCATGATCACGGCACCGGTGCTGGCCCACAAGATCCAGGTGGACCTGCCTCAGCCGAACCCGAACCCCACGCCGCCGACCAACCCGCTGGATCCGATCCATCTGAAGATCGACCAGGCCGGTGCGCTGTACTGGAACGACACGCCGGTCGACGAGCTGGGCCTGAAGGCGCAGCTCGCGGTGATCGCCCAGCAGAGCAACCAGCCGGAAATCCAGATCGCTGCGGATGATGCGGTGGCCTACCAGTACGTGGCACGGGTGCTGGCGGACGCGAAGAGCTACAACCTGGTCAAGATCGGTTTCACCGAGAACTTCTGACCGGACGCTGCCGCGGCAGCACGCAACAAAAGAAAACCCCCGCCTTGCGCGGGGGTTTTCTTTGGTGCGCTCGGTGATCGGCGCCGTCGCGGCGCCCTGTTCAGCGCAGGATCTGCAGGTAGTTGCGCACGGTGCAGGCCAGCCCCTCGTACAGCGCCTCGCCGATCAGCGCGTGGCCGATCGACACCTCGGCCAAACCGGGGATCGCGGCCTTGAACGTGCCCAGGTTGGCCTGGCTGAGGTCGTGCCCCGCGTTCACCGCCAGCCCGGCCTGCTGCGCGCGGCGCGCGGTGTCGGCGCATGCCGACAGGGCGGCGGCGGGCTGGCCGTCGGCGAAGGCCTCGGCGTAGGGGCCGGTATAGATCTCGATGCGCTGCACGCCGATTGCCGCGGCCAGCTCGAAATCCTGGCTGCCGGCATCGACGAACAGGCTGACCCGGCAACCGAGGTCGCACAGCTCGCCGACCAGCGGGCGCAGCTGCGCGATGTCGCGGCGCAGGTCGAAGCCGTGGTCGGAGGTGATCTGGCCATCGCTGTCCGGCACCAGGGTCACCTGGGTCGGGCGCACTTCGCGGGCCAGCGCGAGCAGGCCCGGGTACTCGCCGCGGGCGCCGGCAAACGGGTTGCCTTCGATGTTGTACTCGACCCGTCCGCGCAGCATCGCGGCCAGCGCGCGCACGTCGTGCGGCCGCACGTGGCGCTGGTCAGGGCGCGGGTGCACGGTGATGCCGCCGCAACCGGCTTCGATGCAGGTCTGCGCGGCGCGGCAGATGTCCGGTTCATCACCGCCGCGCGAATTGCGCAGCACGGCGATCTTGTTGAGGTTGACGCTGAGCAGGGTCATGGTGGGCGGACGATCCTGGGCGGTGGGGCGAGCGGCACGACGGTCGGCCGGCGCATGGGTGGGTCGAGATGGACCGGAAACAGTGCGCCGATCAGACGCCACTGGCAAGCGTGGCGAGGCGGATCCGGCGCTCGCCGCCGCGCCAGGCGAGCGCCGCCACCAGGCCGTGGTCGAGGTCCAGCCGTTGCAGTTGCCAGGCGCTGGCGTCGTCGCCGGCCAGCCGCCGCAACTGCAGCTGTCCGGCGACGCTGGCGATGCTGAGCCGGTCCAGGCCGAACGCGAGGCCGCGGCCCAGTGCTTTCACCACCGCTTCCTTGGCGGTCCACAACTCGAGGAAGGCGGCGCTGCGTTCGGCCTCGGGCAGCGCCGCGAGCAGCGCTGCCTCCTCGTTGCTGAAATAGCGCTCGGCGATCTCCAGCGCCCGCGCCCGCGGGCGCTGGCATTCAAGGTCGATCCCCGGCACGACGTGCCGGCCGAGCGCGATCAGGGCATGTCCGCCGCTGTGCGACCAGTTGAAACCAAGCGAGGGATCCAGCCCGGTGGCAAGCGCCGGGCGGCCGTACTCGCCCTCCGCCAGCACGACCTGCTCTGCTGCGATGCCGAGGTAGGCGGCCAGCACCGCGTGCAGCGGCGCTCGCCCGGCCGACGGTCGATAGTCCAGACGCCACACATGAATCTCGTCATCGCGCAGGTGCTCTGCTACGTTGGCAAGCGTCGAGGCGGGCGCGGCGATCATCCGTGCATGGTGCCGCCGGCACCGTCATGGCACAAGCACAGGCATCCTGCCTGTCGATCGTCTGGCCGGGAGAACGGGACTTGATTCAAGGCTGGCTGCTGCTGCTGGTGTCGCTGCTGTACGTCGGGCTGCTGTTCGTGGTGGCCTACGCGGGCGATCGCCGGCCGCTGTACCCGCGCCAGCCGCGCCTGCGCCCGATCGTCTACAGCCTGGCGTTGGCGGTGTACTGCTCGTCGTGGACGTTTTACGGCGCGGTCGGCACGGCGGCGCGCGACGGCCTGGCCTACCTGCCGATCTACCTCGGCCCGATCCTGCTGTTCGTGTTCGGCTTCGGCCTGCTGCGCCGGCTGGTGCAGACGGTGAGGCAGCGCAACATCACCTCGATCGCCGACTTCATCGGCGCGCGCTTCGGCAAGTCGCACGGGTTGGCGGCGCTGGTGGCGGTGATCGCGGTGATCGCGGTGGTGCCGTACATCGCGCTGCAGTTCAAGGCGGTGGCGATGTCGTTCGGCGTGCTCGGCGGCGTCCGGCACGGCGTGGTGACGGCCGGCGGCATCGACAGCGCGATGTGGTGCGCGGTGCTGCTGGCGGTGTTCGCGATCCTGTTCGGCACGCGCAGCATCGACGCCACCGAGCACCACCACGGCATGATGCTGGCGATCGCGCTGGAGTCGCTGATCAAGCTGCTGGCGTTCGTGGTGCTGGCCGGCTACGCGCTGTGGCAGGGGCCGGGGCTGGCCAGCACGGTGCAGTTGCCGGTCACCCAGTTGAGCCACGGCCTGTCGCCCGGCTTCCTGGCGCAGACCATGCTGGCGTTCTGCGCCATGTTCTGCCTGCCGCGGCAGTTCCAGATCGGCATGGTCGAGTGCGAGGACGCCGGCGACCTCACCCGTGCGCGCTGGATGGTGCCGCTGTACCTGGTCGTCGTCAGCGTGGCGGTGTTGCCGATCGTGGCGGCCGGCGCGCACATGCCGCTGGTGCGCGACGGCACCGCCGACGCCTGGGTGCTGACCCTGCCGCTGGCGTACGGCGACCGTGGCATGGCGCTGCTGGCCTTCATCGGCGGTTTCTCGGCGGCAACCGGCATGGTGATCGTGGCTTCGGTGGCGCTGTCGACGATGATCAGCAACGACCTGGTGATGCCGGCGCTGCTGCGCATCCGCCGACTGCGGCTGGAGCAACGCAGCGACCTGTCGCAGCTGGTGCTGGGCGTGCGCCGGGTGGCGATCATCCTGCTGGCGGCGATGGCCTACGCCTACTATCGGGTCGCCGCGAACGCGGAGAACCTGGCGGCCACCGGACTGCTCGCGTTCGCCGCGGTGGCGCAGTTCGCGCCCGCGCTGATCGCCGCGCTGTACTGGCGCGGCGCCAGTCGCCGCGGCGTGATGGTGGGCCTGGCCGGTGGCTTCCTGGTGTGGCTGTACACCTTGTTGCTGCCGGCGCTGATCCGTTCCGACCAGTGGCTGCAGCATGGTCCGTTCGGCTGGGACTGGCTGCGCCCGCAGGCGCTGTTCCACCTCAGCGGCTGGGAGCCGGTGATGCACGGCACGTTCTGGTCGCTGCTGGTCAACGTGGGCTGCCTGGTGTTCGTTTCGCTGCGCCTGCGGCCCAGCCTGGAGGAACGCCTGCACGCAGCACTGTTCATGGACGCCGACCCGGCCCGCCGCAGCGGCAGCGGCGACTGGCGCGGCCGCGTGGTGGTGGCCGACCTGCGCACCATCGCCGAACGCATCGTGGGCGAGCGCAGCAGCGCGCGCGCGTTCGAGGAATACGGCCAGCGCCGCGGCAAGCCGCTGCTGCCTGGCGAGGCAGCCGACCGCGCCCTGATCCAGTACACCGAACGGCTGCTGGCCTCGGCGGTGGGCGCGGCGAACGCGCGGCGCATCCTGATCAGTGCACTGTCGGGCAGCGGCCTGGACGTGGCCGAGTCGATGGCGCTGCTGGACGAGGCCTCGCAGGAGCTGCGCTTCAACCGCGAGCTGCTCTCCACCACGCTGGAGAACGTCTCGCAGGGGATCAGCGTGGTCGACGCGCAGATGCGCCTGGTGGCGTGGAACCGGCGCTACCTGGAGCTGTTCGACTACCCCGACGGCATGGTGCACGTGGGTGTGCCGGTGGCCGAGCTGATCCGCTGGAACGCCGAGCTGGGCGAGTGCGGGCCCGGCGAGGTGGACGGCCACGTGGCCAAGCGCATCGACTACATGCGTGCCGGTTCGTCGCACCTGTTCCAGCGCGTGCGCCCGGACGGTACGGTGATCGAGATGCGCGGCCGCGCGCTGCCCGGCGGCGGCTACGTCACCACCTACACCGACGTCACCGCGTACAAGCACGCCGAGCAGGCGTTGATCGAGGTGAACGAGACGCTGGAGCAGCGCGTCGAGCAGCGCACTGCCGAACTGTCCGAGGCGCTGGCCGCCACCGCGCAGGCGCGCCGCGCGGCGGAGACCGCGAACATCTCCAAGACGCGCTTTCTCGCCGCGGCCAGCCACGACCTGCTGCAGCCGCTGAACGCGGCGCGCCTGTTCACCTCGGCGCTGCGCCAGCATCCCGGACTGGACACCGAAGCGAGCGGACTGGCCGAACGCATCGACGCCTCGTTCCGCGCGGCGGAGGACCTGCTCGACGCGCTGCTCGACGTCTCGCGGCTGGATGCCGGCAGCTACCACCCGGAAGTCGGCGCCTTCGCGCTGGCCGAGTTGTTCGATTCGTTGAAGGCGCAATTCGCGGTGGTCGCCGAACGTCGCGGGCTGCGCCTGCGCGTGGTGCCAACCTCGCTGGCGGTGCGCAGCGACCCGCAGCTGTTGCGCCGGATCCTGCAGAATTTCCTCTCCAACGCGCTGCGCTACACCAGCAAGGGCAGCGTGCTGCTGGGCGCGCGGCGGCACGGCGAGGAGGTGCGCATCGAGGTGTGGGACTCCGGCCCCGGCATCGCGGCGGAACAGCGCGCGCGCATCTTCGACGAATTCCAGCGGCTGGAGCAGCCCTCGCCGTGGGGCGAGAAAGGGCTGGGCCTGGGCCTGTCGATCTGCGACCGCCTGGCCGGCATCCTCGGCCACCGGCTCGACCTGCACTCGCGGGTCGAGCATGGCAGCTGCTTCGCGGTGACGGTGCCGCGCAACGAGGCGGTGCCGGTGCGGCGTCAGCGGGTGGAGCGCGCCGGTCCGGACAAGCAGCTGCCGCTGACCGTGTTGTGCCTGGACAACGACGCCAGCATCCTCGACGGCATGCGCGCCCTGCTCAGCCGCTGGGGCGTCGATTGCCGCACCGCGCTGGACGTGGCGCAGGCCCGCGTCGAACTGAGGCGCGGGCCGATCGACCTGGTGCTGGCCGACTACCACCTGGCCGATGGCGTCGACGGCCTGCAGGCGCTGCAGCAGCTGCGCGATGCGCTGGGCGAGCTGCCGCCGGTGGCAATGATCACGGCCGATGGCAGCAGCGAATTGAAGCAGCGTGCGCGTGCGCGCGGTTATCCAGTGCTGCACAAGCCGGTACGCCCGGCGGCGTTGCGCGCCCTGTTGACTGCGCTGGTGCGCCGGCAGGGCGAGGACCGGCCAGCCTGAGCCGCGATCAGCGCGGCAGGCTGGAATGGCCCATCAGGAACTCGTCCACCGCGCGCGCGCACTGGCGTCCTTCGCGGATCGCCCACACCACCAGCGACTGGCCGCGGCGCATGTCGCCGGCGGCGAACACCTTGTCCACGCTGGTGCGGTAGCCGCCGTCGGCGTCGACAGTAGTACGGGCGTTGCCGCGGGCATCCTTGGCCACGCCGAATGCGTCCAGCACGCCTTGTACCGGCGAGACGAAGCCCATCGCCAGCAGCACCAGGTCCGCCTGGATCTCGAACTCGCTGTCCGGGACTTCGCTCATCTTGCCGTCCTGCCACGCCAGCCGCACGCCGGTGAGGCTTTTCACGTGGCCCTTGCCGTCGTCGTTGAAGCGCTTGGTGGCGACCGACCAGTCGCGCCGGCAGCCTTCCTCGTGCGAGCTGGAGGTGCGCAGGCGGAGCGGCCAGTACGGCCACACCAGCGGCTTGTTTTCCTGCAATGGTGGCTGCGGCAGCAGCTCGAACTGGGTGATCGCCACGGCGCCGTGGCGGTTCGAGGTGCCCACGCAGTCGGAGCCGGTGTCGCCGCCGCCGATCACGACGACCTGCCTGCCGGTGGCGACGAGCTGGTTCTTCAGCTTGTCGCCGGCCACCACGCGGTTCTGTTGCGGCAGGAACTCCATCGCGAAATGCACGCCGCGCAACTCGCGGCCGGGCACCGGCAGGTCGCGCGGGGTTTCCGCGCCGCCGGTGAGCACCACCGCGTCGTATTCCTGCCGCAGCTGTTCGGGGGTGATCACGTGGGGGTTGCCGTGCTGCCCGGCATCCGCCGCGGCGCCGACGAACACGCCGGTGCGGAACAGCACGCCTTCACCGCGCATCTGCTGCAGGCGGCGGTCGATGTGGCCCTTGTCCAGCTTGAAGTCGGGGATGCCGTAGCGCAGCAGGCCGCCGAGGCGGTCGTTCTTCTCGAACACGGTCACCGCGTGGCCGGCCCGGGCCAGCTGCTGCGCGGCGGCCAGCCCGGCCGGGCCGGAACCGACCACGGCTACCTTCCAGCCGGTCTGGCGCGTGGCGGGCCGTGGCACCACCCAGCCTTCCTCCCACGCCTTGTCGATGATCTTGTGCTCGATCGACTTGATACCCACCGCGTCGTCGTTGATGTTCAGCGTGCACGCGGCCTCGCACGGGGCGGGGCAGATGCGGCCGGTGAACTCGGGGAAGTTGTTGGTCGAGTGCAGCACGTCGATCGCGCGCTTCCAGTCCTGCCGGTACACCAGGTCGTTGAAGTCGGGGATGATGTTGTTGACCGGGCAGCCCTGGTGACAGAACGGGATACCGCAATCCATGCAGCGCGCGGCCTGCTGCGCAGCCTGGTCGTCAGACAGGTGCGCGGTGAATTCGCGCCAGTGCTTCTTGCGCTGTGCGGGCGCCTCGCTGGTTTCCTGCAGGCGCGGGTATTCGAGAAAGCCGGTGATCTTGCCCATCTGTGTGGTTCCTCGTGGACTCAGGCCGTGGCCTTCTCGGTGGATGCGGCGGTGGTCGCCGGCGGCGGTTCGGCCAGCGCGCGCTTGTACTCGTGCGGCATCACCTTGACGAAATGCGTGCGGGCGTTGCTCCAGTCATGCAGGATCGCCTTCGCGCGGAAACTGCCGGTGTAGCGGAAGTGCGACTCGACCAGCCGGCGCAGGATCGCCTCGTCGGTTTCGCCGGGCGCGCCGCGGGTGAGCGGATGCCACAGCGTGCGCGGCACCCGCAGTTCCTGCTCGACGCCGGCCAGCAGCGGTTCCAGGGCGACCATGGAAAGATTGCAACGCGCCTGGAAGCGCAATTCGGGGTCGAACACATAAGCCACTCCGCCGGACATGCCGGCGGCGAAATTGCGGCCGGTTTCGCCGAGCAGGACCACGGTGCCGCCGGTCATGTACTCGCAACCGTGGTCGCCGACGCCTTCCACCACGGCGGTGGCGCCGGAGTTGCGCACGGCGAAGCGTTCGCCGGCGACGCCGTTGAAATAGGCCTCGCCTTCGGTGGCGCCGTACAGCACCGTGTTGCCGGCGATGATGTGCTCCGGGCCAAAGCCGTGGAAGTCGTTCGGCGAGCGCACGACGATGCGCCCGCCGGACAGGCCCTTGCCCACGTAGTCGTTCGCCTCGCCGACCAGGTCGAGCGTGATGCCGCGGGCCAGGAACGCGCCGAAGCTCTGTCCGGCGGTGCCGTCCATCTGGATGTGGATGGTGTCGTCGGGCAGGCCGGCATGGCCGTAGCGACGCGCCACCTCGCCGGACAGCATGGTGCCCACGGTGCGGTTGACGTTGCGCACGCCGACCATGAAGCTGGTCCGTTCGCGCTGCTCCAGCGCGGGCCGGGCCTTCTCGATCAGGCTGTGGTCGAGCGCCTTGCCGGTCTTGCCGAGGCCGTGGTCCTGTTCGGTGACGTGTCGTTGCGCCACCCCGGCCGGCACCTCGGGGCGGTGGAACACGCGGCTGAAGTCCAGCCCGCGGGCCTTCCAGTGCGCGATGCCCTGGCGGGTGTCGAGCAGGTCGGTGCGGCCGACCAGCTCGTCGAAGCGGCGGATACCCAGCTGCGCCATGATCCGGCGCGCTTCCTCGGCCACGAAGAAGAAGTAATTCACCACGTGCTCGGGCTTGCCGCTGAACTTCCGGCGCAGCACCGGATCCTGCGTGGCCACGCCGGTGGGGCAGGTGTTGAGGTGGCACTTGCGCATCATGATGCAGCCTTCCACCACCAGCGGCGCGGTGGCGAAGCCGAACTCGTCGGCGCCGAGCAGGGCGCCGATCACCACGTCGCGGCCGGTCTTCATCTGGCCGTCCGCCTGCACCCGGATGCGCCCGCGCAGCTGGTTCAGCACCAGCGTCTGCTGCGTTTCGGCCAGGCCCAGTTCCCACGGCGTGCCGGCGTGCTTGATCGACGACCACGACGAGGCGCCGGTGCCGCCGTCGTGGCCGGCGATCACCACATGGTCGGCCTTGGCCTTGGCCACGCCGGCCGCCACCGTGCCCACGCCCACTTCGGACACCAGCTTCACCGAGATCGACGCCTGCGGGTTGCAGTTCTTCAGGTCGTGGATGAGCTGGGCCAGGTCCTCGATCGAGTAGATGTCGTGGTGTGGCGGCGGCGAGATCAGGCCCACCCCGGGCACCGAGAAACGCAGCTGCGCGATGTACTCGGAGACCTTGTGGCCGGGCAGCTGGCCGCCCTCGCCGGGCTTGGCACCCTGCGAGATCTTGATCTGGATCTGGTCGGCCGAGACCAGGTAGGCCGCGGTGACGCCGAAGCGGCCGGAGGCCACCTGCTTGATGCGCGAACGCAGCGAGTCGCCGGCCTGCAGTTCGAGGTCGCGCTCGATGTGCGCCTTGCCGAGGATGCCGGCGACGGTGTCGCCCTGCTTGATCGCCACGCCACGCAACTCGCCCTGGTAGCGCGCCTCGTCCTCGCCGCCCTCGCCGGTGTTGGACTTGCCGCCGATGCGGTTCATCGCGATGGCCAGGGTGGTGTGCGCCTCGGTCGAGATCGAGCCCAGCGACATCGCGCCGGTGACGAAGCGCTTGACGATTTCGCCGGCCGGTTCCACCTCGTCCAGCGCGATCGCGGCGGCCGGATCGGCGCGGAACTCGAACAGCCCGCGCAGCGTCATCAGGCGCCGGGTCTGGTCGTTGACCAGCTGCGAATACTCCTGGTAGGTCTGCGCGTTGTTGGCGCGGGTGGCGTGCTGCAGCTTGGCCACCATGTCCGGTGTCCACATGTGCTCCTCGCCGCGCACGCGCCAGGCGTACTCGCCGCCCGCGTCCAGCGCGTCGGCCAGCACCGGGTCGTCGCCGTAGGCGGCGGCGTGCAGACGCAGCGCCTCCTCGGCCACCTCGAACAGGCCGATGCCCTCGATGTTGGAAGTGGTGCCGGTGAAGTACTTGTCGACCAGCTCGCGGTTCAGGCCCACCGCCTCGAAGATCTGCGCGCCGGTGTAGGACATGTAGGTGGAGATGCCCATCTTGGACATCACCTTCTGCAGTCCCTTGTCGATCGCCTTGACGTAGTTGTGCAGCGCCTTGTCCACGCTGATCCCGCCGCTGCCCACGGCGAAGTGCTGTGCCAGCACTTCCATCGCCAGGTAGGGGTGGATCGCCTCGGCGCCGTAGCCGGCGAGCAGGGCGAAGTGGTGCACCTCGCGCGCCGAGCCGGTCTCCACTACCAGGCCGGTGCTGGTGCGCAGGCCGCGGTTGACCAGGTGCAGATGGACGGCCGAAGTGGCCAGCAGGGCCGGGATCGCCACGCGCTCGTGATTGCTGCGCCGGTCGGACACGATCAGGATGTTGTGGCCCTGGTGGATCGCGTCCACCGCCTGCGCGCACAGCGAGGCGAGGCGCGCCTCGATGCCCGCCTTGCCCCAGGTCGCCGGATAGGTGATGTCCAGCTCGAAGCTGCGGAACTTGCCCTTGGAGTAGCGCCCGATCTTGCGGATCTTGGCCATCTCGGCGAAGTCCAGCACCGGCTGGGCCACCTCCAGCCGCAGCGGCGGGTTGATGTTGTTGATGTCCAGCAGGTTGGGCTTGGGCCCGATGAAGGACACCAGCGACATCACCAGCTGTTCGCGGATCGGATCGATCGAGGGGTTGGTGACCTGCGCGAACAGCTGGCGGAAATACTGGTACAGCGACTTGCTGTGCTCCGACAGCACGGCCAGCGGCGAGTCGTTGCCCATCGCGCCGATCGCTTCCTCGCCGGCCTGCGCCATCGGCAACAGCTGGAATTTCAGGTCTTCCTGGGTGTAGCCGAAGGCCTGCTGGCGGTCGAGCAGGCTGTCGACGACGTGCGACTCGGCACGCGGCTCCGGCAGGGCGTCCAGCTTGATCCGGATGTGTTCGATCCACTGCTTGTACGGCCGGGCGTTGGCCAGCTGGTCCTTCAGCTCCTTGTCGTCGATGATGCGGCCCGCCTCCATGTCGATCAGCAGCATCCGGCCCGGCTGCAGCCGCCACTTCTTCACGATGCGCGATTCGGCGATCGGCAGCACGCCGGCCTCGGAGGCCAGGATCACCAGGTCGTCGTCGGTGATCAGGTAGCGCGCCGGGCGCAGGCCGTTGCGGTCGAGCGTGGCGCCGACCTGGCGACCGTCGGTGAAGGCGATCGCGGCGGGGCCGTCCCACGGCTCCATCATCGCGGCGTGGTATTCGTAGAACGCGCGGCGGTTGTCGTCCATCAGCGTGTGACGTTCCCACGCCTCGGGAATCATCATCATCATCGCGTGCGACAGCGGGTAGCCCGCCATGGTCAGCAGTTCGAGGCAGTTGTCGAACGAGGCGGTGTCGGACTGGCCGGGATAGATCAGCGGCCACAGCTTGGCCAGGTCGTCGCCGAGCACCGGCGAGGAGATCGCGCCGGTGCGCGCGTTGATCCAGTTGACGTTGCCCTTGACCGTGTTGATCTCGCCGTTGTGCGCGATCATGCGGTACGGGTGGGCCAGCTCCCACGCGGGGAAGGTGTTGGTGGAGAAGCGCTGGTGCACCAGCGCCAGCGCCGACACGGTGCGCGGGTCGGCCAGGTCGAGGTAGTACCGGCCAACCTGGCCGGCCAGCAGCAGGCCCTTGTAGACCACCGTGCGGCTGGACATCGAGGGGACGAAGTATTCCTTGCCGTGCTTCAGGCCCAGCGCGCGGATCGCGTGGCTGGAGGTCTTGCGGATGACGTACAGCTTGCGCTCCAGCGCGTCGGGCACCATCACGTCCGGCCCGCGCCCGATGAAGATCTGCCGCACCACCGGCTCGGTCGCCTTGACCGCCGGCGACATCGGCATGTCGGCGTCGACGCGCACGTCACGCCAGCCCAGCACCAGCTGGCCCTCGGCCAGCACCTTGCGCTCCAGCTCCTGTTCACAGGCCAGCCGCGAGGCGTGCTCCTTGGGCAGGAAGACCATGCCCACGCCGTATTCGCCCGGCGGCGGCAGCTGCACGCTCTGCTGCGCCATGTCCTCGCGGTAGAGCTGGTCGGGGATCTGGATCAGGATGCCGGCGCCGTCGCCCATCAGCGGATCGGCGCCGACCGCGCCGCGATGATCCAGGTTGCGCAGGATCAGCAGGCCCTGCTGGACGATCTCATGGCTTTTGCGGCCCTTGATATGGGCGACGAAACCCACGCCGCAGGCGTCGTGTTCGTTGGACGGGTTGTACAAACCCTGCGCGTGCGGCTGAGCCATGTTCTCCACTCCCGGCATGGGGAGAATCGACTATAGTGCGCCGCAACAAAAGAAAGCAAGAAAATCAAATAGCCGTATATAAGGCTGATTGCACGAAGCTGATGGGCGTGGTTCGCGGGCGTGACGGAAGCGGTGGCAGGACCGCGTCTGGATGGCGCGGGACGTGGCCTGGCGGTGGCCGGGCGACGGGTGAGTCGGGGTGGCCGGTTGCCTGAACGGGGTCAGTCGGAGTCGTCCGGCATGGCCGGCAGGCCTTCCTGGTCGACCGCCAGCTGGCTGGCGAGCAGTGCGACCTGGGTGCGGTTGTTGACCCCGAGCTTGCGCATGATCGCGGTCATGTGCGCCTTCACGGTGGCCTCGGAGACGCCCAGCTCCCAGGCGATCTGCTTGTTCAGCAGGCCCTCGGCGATCATCGTCATCACGCGGAACTGCTGCGGTGTCAGTGCGGCGACCTGCGCGGCGGCGGCGGCTTCGTCGGGCCTCAGTTCGCCGGGGTCGCCGAGCAGGGCCGGCGGCAGCCACACGTCGCCGTCGAGCACCGCGCGGATCGCCGCCACGATGTCGGTACCGGCGGTGGACTTGGGGATGTAGGCCGAGGCGCCGTGTGCCAGCGCGCGGCGCGCCACCTGCGCCTCCTCGTGGCCGGACACCACGATGGTCGGCAGCCCGGGATACTGGCCACGGATATGCGCCAGCGCCGAATAGCCGCGCGCGCCGGGCATGTGCAGGTCGAGCAGCAGCAGCTCGGCGTCGGGGAACTGCTCGATCAGGCCGAGCAACGCGTGCACGCTGTCGGCGCTGTGCACGCGCGCCTGCGGCACCGCCGTCAGCACGGCGCGCTGCAGCGCGTCGCGGAACAGCGGATGGTCGTCGGCGATCAGGATGTCGGGCATGGGGCGAAGCCGGGATTCGGGATTCGGGATGGGAGATTCGGAGAGCGGCTCTTGCAAATCCCGAATCCCGTCGCTTATTTGATCAGCCGCTCGTCCACCAGGTTCTTCACCACGCCGGGATCGGCCAGCGTGGTGATGTCGCCGAGCTGCTCGGGCTGATTCTCGCCGATCTTGCGCAGGATCCGGCGCATGATCTTGCCCGAGCGCGTCTTCGGCAGGCCGGGCGCCCACTGCAGGTAGTCCGGCGTGGCGATCGGGCCGATCTCCTTGCGCACCCAGGCGATCAGTTCCTTGCGCAGCTCGTCGCTGCCGTTCTCGCCGGCGACCAGGGTGACGTAGGCATAGATGCCCTGGCCCTTGATCTCGTGCGGGCAGCCGACCACGGCGGCCTCGGCCACCTTCGGGTGCGCCACCAGCGCGCTCTCCACCTCGGCGGTGCCCAGGCGGTGGCCGGACACGTTGATCACGTCGTCGACGCGGCCGGTGATCCAGTAGTAGCCGTCCTCGTCGCGGCGCGCGCCGTCGCCCGAGAAATAGTTGCCCGGGTAGGCGCTGAAGTAGGTCTCGATGAAGCGCTGGTGGTCGCCGTAGATGGTGCGCACCTGGCCGGGCCAGGAGTCGGTGATCAGCAGGTTGCCCTCGGCCACGCCTTCCTGCAAGGTGCCTTCGGCGTCGACGATCGCCGGCTTGACGCCGAAGAACGGCAAGGTGGCCGAGCCGGGCTTGGTGGCGATCGCGCCGGGCAACGGCGAGATCATGATGCCGCCGGTCTCGGTCTGCCACCAGGTGTCGACGATCGGGCAGCGCTGCTCGCCGACCACGTTGTAGTACCACTCCCACGCTTCCGGATTGATCGGCTCACCCACCGAGCCGAGGATGCGCAGCGACTTGCGCGAGCACTTCTTCACCGGCGCCTCGCCCTCGCGCATCAGCGCGCGGATCGCGGTGGGCGCGGTGTAGAAGAGGGTCACCTGGTGCTTGTCGATCACCTGCCAGAAGCGGCTGTGGTCGGGGTAGTTCGGCACGCCCTCGAACATCACCGTGGTGGCGCCGTTGCACAGCGGGCCGTACACCACGTAGCTGTGGCCGGTGACCCAGCCGACGTCGGCGGTGCACCAGTAGACGTCGTCCTCGCGCAGGTCGAACACCTGCTCGTGGGTGTAGCTGATGAATACAAGGTAGCCGCCGGTGGAGTGCTGCACGCCCTTGGGCTTGCCGGTGGAGCCGGAGGTGTACAGCACGAACAGCGGATGCTCGGCCTCGACCGGGGTCGGCGCGCAATCGGCGCTCTGGCCGTCCATCAGGGTGTGCCAGTAGCGGTCGCGCGGCGACTGCATGTGCACCGCGCCGCCGGTGTGGCGCACCACGATCACCGTCTCCACGCTGTTGGTGCCGGGGCGTTCGAGTGCCGCGTCCACGTTGACCTTGAGCGGGATGTGCTTGCCCGCGCGCAGGCCCTCGTCAGCGGTGACCACCACCTTGGCCTGCGAGTCGGCGATGCGCCCGGCCAGCGAGTCGGGCGAGAAGCCGCCGAACACCACCGAGTGGATCGCGCCCAGTCGGGCGCAGGCCAGCATCGCCACTGCCGCCTCGGGGATCATCGGCAGGTAGATCGCCACGCGGTCGCCCTTGGCCACGCCCAGGTGCTTCAGCGTGTTGGCGAACTTGCACACTTCGGCGTGCAGTTCGCGGTAGGTGATCTTGCGCGAGTTGGCCGGGTCGTCGCCCTCGAAGATGATCGCCACCTTGTCGCCGCGCTTTTCCAGCTGGCGATCGAGGCAGTTGGCCGACACGTTGAGCTCGCCGTCCTCGTACCAGCGGATGTGCAGGTCCTTCGGATCGAACGAGACGTCCTTGATCTTGGTCGGCGGCTTGATCCAGTCCAGGCGCTGGCCGATGCGGCCCCAGAAGCCTTCCGGGTCGCTGACTGATTCGGCGTAAAGGCGCGTGTAATCGTCGTGGCGCAGGCGCGCTGCAGCGGCAAACAACGGGTTGACCGGATAGAGCTTGGACATGGCTGGGCTCCTGCTGGCTCGGTATGGGAGATGGCGACACAGGGATACCGCGGCAGGCGTCGGCGCCCGGCGGTGTGCGAACTTCGAGTGTAGCCCGATCGCCGCGGAGGTGGCGGCGCGGCGCCGGCTCGACTTTGGTCGAAGTTCGACCAATGGCGAATAGTCGCCCGCGCCGCAGCATGGCCATGCTCGGTCCGTCATTGACCTTGGGGAGAAGCACGCATGACTACGCGACACACCAATCGTTATTCCGCGCTTGCCCTGAGCATGGCTTGCGCGCTGATGCTGCCGTTGGCCGGCCACGCGCAGGGCGACACGCGCGAGCAGCAACTCGAACAGCGCGTGGCGCAGCTCGAGCAGCAGTTGAACGAACTGAAGGCGATGATCCAGGCTCAGAAAGCCGCGCCCGCCCAGCCCGCGGCACCGGCGCAGAATGTGGCGGCCGCGCCGGCCGCCGCGACGCCGGTGTTCAGCAGCGCCCCCGGCGTGTCGGTGGCACTGCACGGTTTCGTCAGCGCCAGCGCGTTCAGCCAGAACAAGAGCTTCACCTACGGCAACGGCCAGAACGCGCTGTTCCCGATTCCCGGCTCGAAGGGCTCGCTCTCCGGCGTCGACGTGCGCAACACGCGCTTCTGGCTCGACTTCAAGGGCGCCAAGTTCGCCGGCAACTGGAGCGGCGGCGGCCGCATCGAGATGGACTTCTTCGGTGGCTTCAACGGCACCGGCGCGTACAGCCAGCAGCAGCCGACGCCGCGCCTGCGCCAGGCCTACATGGACCTGACCAACCCCGAGAGCGGCACCACCGTGCGCATCGGCCAGCAGTGGGACCTGATGTTCCCGATCGACAACTCGCCCACCTCGCTGGCGCACATCGCGTTCCCGCTGGGCTTCGGTTCCGGCTACGGCGGCTGGCGTTTCCCCGGCGTGGTGGTGATGCAGGACCTCAACCACGGCAGCACCGGCGCGCAATGGCGGCTCGACGTGGGCGCGTTCGAGGGCACCTGGAGCGGGCCGGGCAACAACATCAACTACCTCACCGCCGGCAGCGCCGGCTTCCGCCCGCAGGTGGAGGCGCGCCTGCACGTGCAGGACAAGAACTGGCTGGCGTACTTCGCCGCGCACTACAGCAAGGTCGACCTGCGCGGCGTCGGCGGCACCGCACCGACGCCGATCCAGTCCAGCGTGAAGAGCACCGGCTACGAAATCGGCGGTCAGTGGAAGCCCGGCCCGTGGACATTCAAGGGACTGGCCTACGCCGGCAACGGCCTTGGCGAGATCTTCGGCGCGATGTCGCAGTTCGGTGATATCAGCGAACGCGGCGGCTTCGTGCAGGCGGGCTACAGCTTCACGCCGAACTGGAGCCTGTACGCGCTCTACGCCTACAGCAAACCCGACAGCAAGGACGTGATCACCTGGATGGGCAACGGCTCGACCGGACTGCTGCGCAACCGCCAGGCCGCGCTGAGCCTGCAGTACACCGCCGGTTCCTACGACCTCAGTGCCGAATGGATGCACGACAAGCTCGACTCCACCAGCAACGGCGTGGACCGCAAGACCACCACCGGCAACCAGGTCAGTCTCAACGCGCTTTATCGCTTCTGAGGTTCATGGCGGCGTGCCCCGGCGCGCCGCCGACCAACCTCCCGCGACAGCGGGAGGTTGACGAGGTGCGGCCCGGGGCAAGGGACGGTCCGCACCTTCCGGCTTCTCCCCAGTGTTCCGGGCAGAGGCATCTCACACCATTCGGGAGGGGTAACATCATGGCCAGCAATGCCATCGACGCCATCGGCAGCAACGCCGGCGGCGCACTCGACGTCAGCCACAAGCGGGTAATCCTGGCGTCCAGCCTGGGCACCGTGTTCGAGTGGTACGACTTCTACCTGTACGGCTCGCTTGCCGTGATCATCGGCAAGCAGTTCTTTTCCGGCCTCAACGAGGCCAGCCAGCTGGTGTTCGCCCTGCTCGCGTTCGCCGCCGGCTTCGCGGTGCGCCCGTTCGGTGCGCTGGTGTTCGGCCGGGTCGGCGACCTGGTCGGGCGCAAGTACACCTTCCTGATCACCATCGTGATCATGGGCCTGTCCACGTTCTTCGTCGGCCTGCTGCCCAGTTACGGCTCGATCGGGGTGGCCGCGCCGGTGATCCTGATCGCGCTGCGCATGCTGCAGGGCCTGGCGCTCGGCGGTGAGTACGGCGGCGCGGCCACCTACGTGGCCGAACATGCGCCGAAGGGCAAGCGCGGGTTGTACACCAGCTTCATCCAGATCACCGCCACCTTCGGCCTGTTCCTGTCGCTGCTGGTGATCCTGGGCTGCAAGTGGATGATGGGCGACAAGTTCAACGACTGGGGCTGGCGCATTCCGTTCCTGCTGTCGTCGCTGCTGCTGGCCGTGTCGGTCTACATCCGCCTGCAACTGTCCGAGTCGCCGGTGTTCAAGCAGATGAAGGAGGAGGGCAAGACCTCCAAGGCGCCGCTGACCGAGTCGTTCGCACGCTGGGGCAACCTGAAGCTGGTGATCCTGGCCCTGCTCGGCGCCACCGCCGGCCAGGCCGTGGTGTGGTACTGCGGCCAGTTCTACGCGATGTACTTCCTCGGTAGCACGCTGAAGATCGATGCCACCACTACCCAGCTGATGATCGCCGCGGCCCTGCTGATCGGCACGCCGTTCTTCGTGGTGTTCGGCTGGCTGTCGGACAAGATCGGGCGCAAGCCGGTGGTGCTGGCTGGCTGCCTGCTCGCCGCGCTGACCTACTTCCCGATCTTCAAGGCGATCACCCACTACGGCAACCCGGCGATCGAGGCGGCCAGCGTGGCGGCACCGATACGGGTGCAGGCCGATCCCGCCGGCTGCAGCGTGCAGATCGACCTGATCGGCAAGAAGGTCTTCACCAGCTCCTGCGACGTGGCCAAGAGCTACCTGGCCAAGCGCGGCGTACCGTACGAGAACGTCGCGGCGGCGGCGGGCACGCCGGCGGTGGTCTCGATCGGCGGCAAGGAGTTCCCCTCGTTCGAGGGCGGGGCCTTGTCCAAGGCTGATTTCGCGGCGCAGAGCAAGGCGTTCGGCGAAGGCGTCGGCAAGGCGCTTGCCGATGCCGGCTACCCGGTCAAGGCCGATCCGGCAAAGACCAACACGCCGATGCTGATCCTGCTGCTGACCATCCTGGTGCTCTACGTGACGATGGTCTACGGGCCGATCGCCGCCTGGCTGGTGGAGATGTTCCCCACCAGGATCCGCTACACCTCGATGAGCCTGCCGTACCACATCGGCAACGGCTGGTTCGGCGGCTTCCTGCCCTCGGTGTCGTTCGGCATCGTGGCGGCCACCGGCAACTTCTACGCCGGCCTGTGGTATCCGGTGGCGATCGCGGCGATGACCTTCGTGATCGGCATGCTGTTCGTGCGCGAAACCAAGGACGTCGACCTCAGCGACTGAGGGCGAGCGCCGGAGTACGGGAAACGCAGCGGCGTCAGCCGCTGCGTTTTTTCTTTGGCCGCGACCGCCGGTCGCGGCGCTATGCTGGCGGTTGCGCGGCACGCCAGGAAGAGCCGAGGAGATCGCGTATGAGCGAAGCACCGAGCTATGTCCACGGCGCCAGCCCGCAGCCGCTGCTGGGTGATACCGTCGGCGCGCTGATCGACCGCGTCGCCGCCGCGCACCCGGAGCGACCGGCGCTGGTGGTGCGCGCGCAGGGCGTGCGCCTGAGCTACCGCGAGTTCCATGCCGCGGTGGAGCGCGTGGCCGCCGGCCTGCTGGCGCTGGGCCTGGTGCGTGGCGACCGCGTCGCCATCTGGGCGCCGAACCGGGCGGAGTGGGTGCTGCTGCAGTTCGCCGCGCCGAAGGCGGGACTGATCCTGGTCAACATCAACCCGGCCTACCGCACGCACGAGCTGGAGTATTCGCTGAACAAGGTGGGCTGCCGCGCGCTGGTGCTGCCGCGCCACTTCAAGACCTCACACTATCTGGACATGCTGGCCGAACTGGTGCCGGAGCTGGCCGCCAGCGTGCCCGGCCAGTTGCAGGCGACGCGGTTGCCGGCACTGCGCGAGGTGGTCCTGCTCGACGACGAACCGGCGCCCGGCACGCGCAGCTGGCAACAGCTGGCGGCGCTGGGCGACGCCACCGCGCTGGCGCGCCTGCACGAGGCGGAACGCGAGCTGGGCTTCGACGACCCGGTCAACATCCAGTTCACCTCCGGCACCACCGGCGCGCCGAAGGGCGCCACGCTGACCCACCACAACATCGTCAACAACGGCTGGTTCATCGGCGAGGCGATGCGCCTCACCGAGCACGACCGGCTATGCATCCCGGTGCCGTTCTACCACTGCTTCGGCATGGTGCTGGGCAACCTCGCCTGCGTCACCCACGGCGCCTGCATGGTGATTCCGGGCGAGGGCTTCGACGCGCTGGCCACGCTGGAAACCGTGGCCGAGGAAAGATGCACCGGCCTGCATGGCGTGCCCACCATGTTCATCGCCGAGCTTGAGCACCCGCGCTTCACCGAGTTCGACCTGAGTACGCTGCGCACCGGCATCATGGCCGGCTCGCCGTGCCCGATCGAGGTGATGCGGCGGGTGGTCGGCGAGATGCACCTGAGCGAGATCACCATTGCCTACGGCATGACCGAGACCAGCCCGGTGAGCTTCCAGACCGTGCCGGAGGATCCGCTGGAGCGCCGCGTGGACAGCGTGGGGCGCATCCATCCGCAGCTGGAAGTGAAGCTGGTGGACGAGCGCGGGCACATCGTGCCGCGCGGCACGCCGGGCGAGCTGTGCACGCGTGGCTACTCGGTGATGCTGGGTTACTGGGACGATCCGGCGCGTACTGGCGAGGTGATCGATGAGGCGCGCTGGATGCACACCGGCGACCTCGCCACGCTGGACGCGGACGGCTATTGCCGCATCGTCGGCCGGCTCAAGGACATGATCATCCGTGGCGGCGAGAACGTGTACCCGCGCGAGATCGAGGAGTTCCTGTACACCCACCCGAAAGTGCTCGACGTGCAGGTGTTCGGCGTGCCCGACGCGAAGTTCGGCGAGCAGGTCTGCGCATGGATCCGCCTGCGCGAGGGCAGCGAGGCCAGCGTGGCGGAGATCCAGGACTACTGCCGCCACCATCTGGCCTACTACAAGGTGCCGCACTACGTACGCTTCGTCGACGCGTTCCCGATGACGGTGACCGGCAAGGTGCAGAAGTACCTGATGCGCAAGGCGATGATCACCGAGCTGGGGCTGTAGCGCGGCGCAGCTAGCGCACGGCGCGGTCGCGCTTCTGCGGATCCTTGCCCTCGCGCAGCCGTATCAGGTCGTACTCGGACAGGCTGTCCGCGCGTGCGTGGCTGGCGATGCGCGCCTGCACGAAGGCCAGCGTGGTGGCGAACACGCCGATCAGCCCGACCAGCAGCCAGAAGCCCCAGGCGCCAGCGCCGTGGCGGGTGAAGCACAGCATGAACGCGAACACGGTGAGGGCGAGCAGCAGCCAGCGCATGGGGAAGCCCCGACAGGTGGAAATGCGCCGCCGGTGGCGGCGGACGGCCGCATCATAGCGCCGCCGTCGAGCGTCCGGCGCGCGCCGGATCACGTCGCGCAAAGATGTCGCGATGACTGAGACGTCGCCGCGCGAAACTGCCCTGATGGATGATCCTTCGCCGCCGCCGATCTCGCTGGAACAGCTCCCGGCCACGCGTCCGTTCAAGGGCCGCGGTGCCGCCTCCAACCCGGAAGGGCGCTTCGAAAGCATCCGCCACCACGCCGAGGACGACGGCTGGCAGAGCGCGCTGCTGGACGAGGACACGCCGCGCCCACCGACCTGCGTCACCGAGGAACGCGCAAGGAGCGTGATCAGCCGCAACGACTCGCCGGACATCGCCTTCAGCCAGGCGATCAACCCGTACCGCGGTTGCGAGCACGGCTGCATCTATTGCTTCGCGCGGCCCTCGCACAGCTACCTCAACCTGTCGCCCGGGCTGGACTTCGAGACCAGGCTGCGCGCCAAGGGCAACTTCGCCGAGGTGCTGCGCGCGGAACTGGCGAAACCCGGCTACGCGGTCAGCCCGATCAACATCGGCAGCAACACCGACCCCTACCAGCCGGTCGAGAAGCGCTGGCGGCTGACCCGCGCCGCGCTGGAGCTGCTGGCCGAATGTCGCCACCCGTGCACCATCGTCACCAAGAACGCGCTGGTCGAACGCGACCTCGACATCCTGGTGCCGATGGCACGCGAACGGCTGCTGCAGGTGTTCGTCTCGGTCAACTCGCTGGACAACCACCTTGCCGCCAAACTCGAACCGCGCGCCAGCGCACCGCACCGGCGGATCAAGGCGATCCGCACGCTGGCCGCGGCCGGCGTGCCGGTCGGCGTGCTGGTGGCGCCGGTCATCCCGGCACTCAATGACAAGGATATGGAAGCGGTGATGGCGCAGGCCGCCGACGCTGGCGCGCGCTGCGCCGGCTACACCACGCTGCGCCTGCCGTATGAGCTGAAAGCGTTGTTCCGCGAATGGCTCGCGCTGCATGCGCCACAACGCGCCGAACACGTAATGAGCCTGGTCCGGCAGATGAACGGCGGGCGCGACTACGACAGCAACTTCGCCACCCGCATGCGCGGCTCAGGCGTGTTCGCCGACCTGCTGCGCCGTCGCTTCGAGGTGGCCTGCCGCCGGCACGGCTTCGGTCGCGCCCGCGAGCTCGTCCTCGACACCTCGCGCTTCGTGCCGCCGCGCAAGGTCTCGCCGCAGGGCGAATTGTTCTGAAGAAGCTCGGTTGAAATTCCAATCAGTCATTCCGGCCCAAGCCGGAATGACTGATTGCTCAGAGGTTCCCCGAACGTGCGGTTGCTGCCGGCGCGGCTCAGTCCGACGCCGGCAGGTATTTCTGGAACCAGCCCAGTGCCCGCTGCAGCACATCGCGCTGGTGCACCGGATCGACGAAGTGGTGGCCCTCGTTCGGGTACACCACCAGCGAGGTCGGCACGCCCTGCGCGCGCAGCGCGTGCCACATCTCGAACGATTGCGGCGCGGGACATTCGGCGTCGCGGTCGCCGACCACGATCAGCATCGGCGTCTTCACCTGCTTGATGAAGTTGATCGCCGAGCTCTTCGCATACACCGCCGGGTCGTCATACACGCTGGCGCCGAAGAACGGCGGCATCCACTGGTCGATCAGGTTCTGGCCGTAGTAGCTCTGCCAGTTGGCGATGCCGGCGCCGGCCACCACGGCGCGGAAACGCTGGGTCTGGGTCGGTGCGAACATGCTCATGAAGCCGCCGTAGCTCCAGCCGGTGAGGCCGAGCCGCTTGTCGTCCACCGGCACCTTCTTCTCCACCGCGTCGACGCCGGCGAGGATGTCGCGCAGGTCGCCGTAGCCGAAGTCCTTGCGGTTCGCCTGCACGTACTTCTCGCCCTGGCCGAAGCTGCCGCGTGGGTTCGGCATGAACACGAAATAGCCCAGCGCGGAGAGCGGCGCGCCGCCGTAACCGACGCCCGGCCAGCGTGGGATCACCGCGCTCGACGGGCCGCCGTGCACCACCACGATCATCGGGTAACGTTTCTTCGCGTCGTAGTGCGCCGGATACAACAGCCAGCCCTGCACGCGGAAGCCCTCGTTGTTCCATTCCACCGACTCGGCCTTGCCCCAGGCCGGCTTCAGCGCGGCGTTGAACGAGGTCACCGCCGGCGGCGGCGTGTTGCCCAACGCACCGGCATGCACTTCGCTGGCGGCGGCGTACGAACTTTGCAGGAAGGCGACGTGCCTGAGGTCGTCGGACAGCGACATCGCCATCGACGCGCTGCCGTCGCCGATGCTGGCCGGCACGGTGAAGTACACGCGCTGCTGCTGTGCGCGCGTGGCGGAAACCGTGTAATCCGCGAGCTGGCTCTGCCCGTTGCTGACCTGGCTGACCAGCATCGACTGCGGCGACGTCCAGCGCAGCCAGCTCGGCGTGACCTTGATGCCAGGGGTGAGGTTGACCAGCGCGCCGCCGTTGGCGGGCACCGCATAGATGTCGCCGCCGGTGGCGCCCTGGTCGCTCATCAGGCCGCCGATGAAGGCGATCCGCGACGCATCCGGCGACCAGCGCGGCAGCGCGATTTGCAGGCCATGCAGCGATCCGCTTTCCGCATTGGCCGGATCGACCAGAACGGCGGCATGGGCATCGGCCTGCGCCGGCTGCACATAGAGTTTCGCGATCCACCAGTTGTTGTCGCCCGGCGGCGGTGCGGCGGTATAGGCGATGCGCGAGCCGTCCGGCGACCAGTCGAACTCATACGCGTACATGCCGGCCGGGGTCAGTTCGCGCACCGTGCCGCCGCTCACGTCGAGACTGGCCACGCGCTGCACTTCCAGTCCGCTCACGCCGATCTCACCGGCGGCCGGCTTGGCCGCGGTCACCGCGCTGGCATGGCGGGTGGCACCGGCCACGTAGAGGAAGCCGAGTGACTTGCCGTCGCCGCTCCACTGCAGCGCGCGCACGTAGCCCTTCAGTTCGGCCAGCCGCGCCGGGGCATCGCTGCCGCGGGTATCCGCCAGATAGATGGCGTTCTGCATCGCCTTGGTGCTGGTCAGGTCGACGCTGCAATTGGACACGAACGCGAGGCGACGCGAATCGGGCGCCCAGGCGATGCCGGACTCGGCGCAGGCGCCGGGCCTGGCGGCGGCACTGACGCGACGCACATGGTGGCCGTCGACATCGGCCACCTCGATCGCCGGCTTGTCGTCACGCTCGATCACCCAAGCCAGCTGCTGGCCGTCCGGCGAGATGGCCACCGCCTGGATCGACTGCGCCTTGCCCAGCTGGGTCAGCACCTGCTCGATGCGCGGGTCGACCGCCGGCGTGGCGGCAAAGGCCTGCGATGCCAGCGCGAAGGCCAGCAGCGACAGGGAGAGGGTCAGGCGCGAATGTTTCGGCATGAGGGGATTCCGGCTGGGGAAACCCGACGCTACAACCCCGAGGCAATGCAAGCCAAGTGCAGGACGGCATGGGCCGCCGCGTCGACGCTCAGTGCGTGGCAGTGGCCGCCTGGCGCGTCGCCGCCAACGCGGCGAGTCGGGCGCGGATCACCGGGATCGCCGCCAGCGCGGCCTTCTCGCCGGCCAGGATGGCCTGGCTCTTCTGCTCGAAATCGGTCGGGCCGATGCCGCTCAGGTCGGGGCGGATCACCACGTCGGCGCGCGCGCTTTCCTGCGCGGCCAGTTGCCGGCCCATGATGGTGATGGATTGGCCGACGATGCCCATCATGCCCTGTGGGTTGCTGCCGTCGGGCGCGGCGGAGATGTCCACCGCGATCACGAAATCGGCGCCGAGCTGGCGCGCCGCGTCGACCGGGATCGGGCTGACCACGCCGCCGTCGACGTAGTGCTTGCCGTGGATCTCCACCGGCTCGAACACGCCGGGAATGCTCGACGACGCGCGCACCGCGCGGCCGGTGTTGCCGCGCACGAACACGGTGCGCGTGCCGGTCTCCAGCTCGGTGGCCACCGCGGCGAACGGCAGCTTCAGCTGCTCGATCGGCTGCTTGTGCACCAGCTGGTTGACGTAATCCTGCAGCGCCTGGCCCTGCACCAGGCCGCCGGAAAACAGCCGCACGTCGCGGATCTTCGCCTCATCGAGGCCGAACGCGGTCTGCTGCAGCGCGAACGCGTCCATGCCGCTGGCATACAGCGCGCCGACCACGCTGCCGGCGCTGGTGCCGGCGACCACGTCCGGGTGGATGCCGCTGGCTTCCAGCATCTTGATCACGCCGATATGCGCGAAGCCCTTCGCCGCACCGCCGCCGAGGGCGAGGCCGATCTTCAGCTTCACCGGCGGCGGCGCCATGGGTGGCGGCACCGGCTTGACGGCGTGCGTGCAGGCACCCAGCAGGAGCGTGGCGAGCAGTGGCAGCAAACGGCGGAAGGGCATGGGCATCGGTGTCGGAAGATTCTGATCTGCTCCCTCCCCCTGCTGGCAGGGGGAGGGAGCAAGGGCGTCAGCCTTGCGCGGCGTCGGCTTCCAGGTGATAGCGCGTGGCCAGTTCGACTTCTTCCTTCGAACCCAGGAACACCGGCACGCGCTGGTGCAGGCCGGTGGGCTGCAGTTCCATGATGCGCTGGCGCCCGGTGGTCGCCGCGCCGCCGGCCTGCTCGACGATGAAGGCCATCGGGTTGGCCTCGTACATGATGCGCAGCTTGCCGCCCTGCTTCTCGATCTTCGCGTCCAGCGGGTAATAGAACACGCCGCCGCGGGTCACGATGCGGTGCACGTCCGCCACCATCGAGGCGACCCAGCGCATGTTGAAGTCCCTGCCGCGCGGGCCGGTCTTGCCGGCCAGCAGTTCGCCGACGTAGCGCTGCATCGGCGCCTGCCAGTGGCGCTGGTTGGACATGTTGATGGCGAACTCGGCGGTGGCCTCCGGAATGCGGATGCCGCGCCGGCTGAGGATGAAGCTGCCCACCTCGCGGTCCAGCGTGAACTCGTGGGTGCCGTGACCGAAGGTCAGCACCAGCACGGTGGCCGGGCCATACACCACGTAGCCGGCGGCGAGCTGGGTGGTGCCCGGCTGCAGGAAGTGCGCGGCCTTCGGCTCGGTCACGCCGTCCGGGCAGCGCAGTACCGAGAAGATCGTGCCGACGGAGATGTTGACGTCGATGTTCGACGAGCCGTCCAGCGGGTCGAACAGCAGCAGGTGCTGGCCCTTCGGGTAGCCGTCGGGAATCTGCTGCGGGTCTTCCATTTCCTCCGAGGCGCAGGCGGCGAGGTGGCCGCCCCAGGCGTTCGCTTCCAGCAGGATCTCGTTGGAGATCACGTCCAGCTTCTTCTGCGCCTCGCCCTGGATGTTGCCTGTGCCGGCCTCGCCCAGCACACCGCCCAGCGCGCCCTTGCCGGTGGCCACGCCGATGCGCTTGCAGGCGCGCGCGACCACTTCGATCAGCAGCGAAAGTTCGGCGTTGATGTGGCCGGCGCGGCGTTCCTCGATCAGGAACTGGATCAGCGAGACGGGTTTCATGTCGGGTCCATGGCAAGAAGAAGCGCCATTGTCCGGGCTCCGGCTGAACAGTGCCAGCCCGGCGCCCCACGTGCCCGCATCCGGCCCGGCTGCTGACATCACGTTGGCAGCAAGGGGTGGGCAAGCTGTACCTCCATAGCGGAGGGACACGACATGCGCGACCTGGTTTATTTCCTGGTGTTCGACGGCTTTGCCGACTGGCAGGCGGCACTGGCACTGTGCGAGATCCGCCGCCCCGGCGACTGGCAGGTCCAGGCGGTGGGCTTCTCGATGGCGCCGGTGGTCTCGATGGGCGGCCTCACCGTGCAGCCCGAGCTGGCGCTGGAGCAGCTCGATCTCAAGCGTGCGGTCCTGCTGATCGTGCCCGGCGGCCACCTGTGGCAGCGCGGCGAGGGCGACGCGGCGGTGGCGGCGATCCGCCGGCTGTACACGGCCGGTGCACCGGTGGCCGCGATCGACAGCGGCGTGCTGGCGCTGGCCCGCGGCGGCTTGCTCGACCACTGCCGGCACACCGGCAACTGGGCCGGCCATATCGACGGCCACGTACCGGCCTACGCCGGTGCGGAGCAGTACGACGCCGGCGTGCTGGCGGTCAGCGACGGCGGCGTGATCAGCGCCAGCCACTTGGGCAGCGTGGAGTTCGCCCGCGAGGTGATCCGTACGCTGGACCTGTACAGCCCCAGCGACCGCGAACACTGGTACCGCCTGTTCAAGCACGCCCAGCCGCCGCCGTGGTGCGTCGGCGAAGCCGTGGCGATGGCATGAGGAAGCCACCATGAAACCGATGCTGAAAACCCTGCTGGTGGCCTACCGCCCGCTCTATCTGAACGGCCTGCTGCTGGATGGGCCGTACAGGCTGCCGAAGATGGGCCCGACGGTCGCGGCGGCGGCTCCGCGTGCGCGCCGGCGTACCCTGCTGGCCGCGCTGGCTTCTGTCATCTTCCATCCCCGCAGCAAGTGACAACCAGGACCGGCCACGACAACGGGATGTCGCCACCGGCCGAAACGCGGCATCTCTGCCGCCGCCCATCCGGGAGCCGCGTCCGCGATGCAGCTGCGCGGTTGCCATGACCATGACTTGCGTCGCAGGCGCGGCGACGCGCCTGGAGGCATCATGCGCGGATGCGTCGAGCCGATCGCCTGTTCCTCATCATCCATGCCCTGCGCGGCCGTCGCACCGCGCTGCAGGCGCGCTCGCTGGCGCAGACGCTGGGGGTGTCGCTGCGCACCGTGTACCGCGACGTCGCCGATCTGCAGTTGTCCGGCGTGCCGATCGAGGGTGAGGCCGGCGTCGGTTATGTGCTGCGCAAGGGCTCGGACATCCCGCCGCTGATGTTTACTGCGAACGAGCTTGAAGCCCTGGTGGTCGGCTCGCGCTTCGTGCGCGCGTTCGCCGGCACCCGGCTGGCGGAGAGTGCGCAGTCCGCCCTGCTGAAGATCGAGGCGGTGCTGCCGCCCGAACTGCGCGAGCGCGCCGCGCGCACGCGGATCTTTGCACCGGTGTGGCGCGACCAGTACCGCGAGGATTTCGCCGCACTGATCGACCGGCTGCATGCGGCGATCGTGGGCAACCAGGTGCTGCGGCTGGAGTATCGCGACGAAGCTGGCAACGCCAGCACGCGCGAGGTCGAGCCGCTGTGCCTGTCGTTCTGGGGCGGCAAGTGGACGCTGGGCGCGTGGTGCCGGCTACGCCGTGACTTCCGCAATTTCCGCCCGGACCGCATCGGTACCTGCGAGCCCAGCGGCGAAGCCTTCGCCGAGGCCGACGAACGCAACCTGGCCGCCTATCTGCGTGCGGTCGGCGTGGGCAAGCTCGATCTCGGCTGAGTGGTTGTGAATTTTCAACCTCCCAGGCTGGCCACGGCGAGGGCATGGGTGGCCGAGTCGAGGCAACGCAGGAGCCGCGCGCAGGCCCCGTTGCCATAGCATGGAATGAAGGCGAGGATAGGGGTTTGCATCACGTCGCGTGATGGATGATGACGTCACCCCGCTGCAAGGAATTCCCGTGAACAAGCCCCTGATGATGGCGCGGCTGGCCGCGCTCGCGCTGGTCAGCTGCATCGTGCCGCTGCGTGCGGCAGCGCCACCGCACGCCGCTGCCAGTGCCGATGTGCGCTTCAAGGACATCTACCGCGCCGAGTGGGCCTGGCGTACCGGCCAGGCCGGGATCAGCACCGCCGGCGAGCCGCAGCTGAACAACGGCCGGCTCGACCAGGTCGACGCAGCCAGCCAGCAACGACGGCTGGACTACTGGCAGGGCGTGCTGAAACAGCTGGCCGGCGTCGACGCGGCGCAGCTGTCGCCGGCGAACCGGGTGAATTACGCGATCTACCGCGAGCAGATCGGCAACTTGGTCGCCGGGCAGAAGTTCAAGGCCTGGCAAATGCCGTTCAACAGCGACTCCGCGTTCTGGTCCGACCTTGACTACGTGCTGGGCGGTGACCGCCTGCGCACGGCCGATGACTACCAGCGCTACCTCGAACGACTTGGCCAGGTGCCGGCGTATTTCGACCAGCAGATCGCGAACATGCGCGCCGGACTCAAGCGCGGCTTCAGCGTGCCGCGGGCGGTGCTCGACGGGCGTGACGCGTCGATCGCCGCGGTGGCCGAGCTGAAGGACCCGACCCACAGCAGCTTCTACGAACCTTTCCAGCGACTGCCGGCGTCGATGCCGGCGGACCGCGCGCAGGCGCTGCAGGGCCAGGCGCTGCGGCAGATCCGCGACGAGGTGATCCCCGCCTACGCGAAGCTGCTGGCGTTCTTCCGCAACGAGTACGTGCCGCAGGCGCGCACCACGCTGGCGGCCGAGGCGCTGCCGGACGGCAAGGCGTTCTATCGCCAGCAGATCCGCGAGTACACCACGCTCGACCTGGGGCCCGACGAAATCCACCGCATCGGCCTCGACCAGGTGGCGAAGATCCACGCGCAGATGCTGGAGGTGATGCAGGCCACCGGCTTCAAGGGCAGCTTCGCCGAGTTCCTGCAGTTCCTGCGCACCGACCCGCAGTTCTACGCGAAGACGCCGGACGAACTGCTGATGCGCAGCGCCTGGGTGGCCAAGCAGGTGGACGGCCAGATGCCACGCTACTTCGGCCACCTGCCGCGCGCGCACTTCACCATCAAGCCGGTGCCGGCCGAGATCGCGCCGTATTACACCTCCGGCCGCGGTGGCGCGGACACCTACCTGGTCAATACCTACGACCTGAAGTCGCGGCCGCTGTTCAACGTGCCGGCGCTGACCCTGCACGAGAGCTACCCCGGCCATGCACTGCAACTGGAGCTGGCCGACGAGCAGCACGACCAGCCTGCGTTCCGCCGCAACAGCTACATCTCCGCCTACGGCGAAGGCTGGGGGCTGTACTCGGAATACCTCGGCAACGAGATGGGCATCTACCACACGCCCTACGAGCGCTTCGGCTACCTCAGCTACCAGATGTGGCGCGCCTGTCGGCTGGTGGTCGACACCGGCATCCACCACCTGGGCTGGACGCGGCAGCAGGCGATCGACTACCTCACCGTCAACACCGCACTGTCCGCGCGCGAGATCGCCAACGAGGTGGACCGCTACATCAGCTGGCCGGGCCAGGCGCTGTCGTACGAGCTGGGCTACCTGAAGATCCTCGAATTGCGCGCCAAGGCGGAGCAGGCGCTGGGCGCGAAGTTCGACCTGCGCCACTTCCACGACACCGTGCTGCAGCTGGGTTCGGTGCCGTTGCCGGTGCTGCAGCAGCGCATCGACCGCTTCATCGCCGAGGGCGGCCCAGAACCGGATTACGGCTGCGACTGCGCGAAGGCAAAGGGCGCCGCGGGGCATTGAGTCCGGGACGGCTCGTTGGCTTTTACTTTACGTGTGTAGTATTGTGTAAATAAACTTCATGGAGAGAGTTACGCCATGACTGCCCACCCGACCCGCATCGCCGAAGCCGTGCCTCGCTACGCGCCGCCGGACACGCTCGCCGACCCGGCGCTGCGCGCGTTCTTCCGGCTCGCCGAACACTGGAAGCTGCGCATCGCCGATCAGCGCAAACTGCTCGGCGACCCGCCGGAGTCGACCTTCTACAAGTGGAAGCGCCAGCAGGGCGGCGCCCTGGGGCGCGACACGCTGGAGCGCATCAGTTACCTGCTCGGCATCTGGAAATCGCTGCAGATCCTGTTCCCCGACCCGGCCCAGGCCGACGCCTGGCTGCACAAGCCGAACACGGCGTCGTTGTTCGGCGGCCATTCCGCGCTGGAGCGCATGCTGTCCGGCAACGTCGCCGACCTGTACGTGGTGCGGCAGTATCTGGATGCGCAGCGCGGTTGATCGCAGTCCGCGATACATTCCCCGCGATGCCGCGCTACCCCCTGGTAGGAGCGCACCCTGTGCGCGACGTTCTCCGTCACGTGACGAAAAGCATCGCGCACAGGGTGCGCTCCTACAGGCAGTCCATGGAGATCCGATGCCTCCGCCGCCCGTCAAACGCATCCGCTGGAATCAGGCGTACCGCATCGTGCCCAGCCGCTTCCCGCCGATCGGCGTGTACGACCGCATCGCCGACCCGGCCGACCTCGACGCGGTGTTCGCGATCGAGGCGCTGACCAATCCGCGCCTGCGCGAGGAGGCCGGCGCACTGGCGCTGGTTCCGAAAGAGCACCGTCTCAGCGGGCCGGGTTCGACACCAGTGATGGCCGCGTTCACCCATCTCAACCCCGAAGGCAGCCGCTTCTCCGACGGCAGCTGGGGCGTGTTCTATGCCGCGCACAGCGTCGCCACCGCGGTGGAGGAAACCGTCTACCACCGCCAGCGCTTCCTCGCCGCCACCGCCGAGCCGGGTTGCGACATCCAGATGCGCTGCTACCGCACCCGCGTCGACAGCAAGCTGCACGACATCCGCGGCGGCTGGAAGGCCGAACATGATGCGGACGTCTATGCGGCCAGCGTGAAGCTGGCGCGCTCACTGCGCGAGGCCGGTTCCAACGGCATCGTCTACGACAGCGCGCGCGATCCGGGCGGCGAATGTTTGGCCGCCTTCCGCCCCGACGTGGTGGCGCCGTGCGTACAGGCGCAGCACCTGGTCTATCGCTGGGACGGCATGCGCATTACGCAGGTGCTGGCAGTGTCGGAGCTGGCGCGGTCGCGCTAGTTAGGGCTCAGACCCGGTCGACGAGGCGAGCCGATGAAGACCCCGCGCATGCTGCTGCTGATCCTGCTGCTGTGGCCGCTGCTGACGGCGGCGCGCGACAACTGCGAGAACGACCACGCGCCCGCCGTGGAACGCCGAGATCGCCGCGTTCCAGGCCGCGGAGCGGGCGCATCCGCCGGCGCCGGGCGCGGTGCTGTTCATCGGCAGCTCATCGATCCGCCTGTGGACCTCGCTGGTGGCGGACTTTCCCGGGACAGACCCGAGAGTGTGTATCACCCGATGGCCGGATGCCGGCAAGCTGGGCGCTTGCGGGTTGCGCAGGTTCTCTTAGTCAGAACGCGTTGATTCCTGTCACCTCGCGCCCGACCACGAGTTGGTGCACGGTCTCGGTGCCTTCGTAGGTGATCACGGATTCGAGGTTGAGCGCGTGGCGGATCGGGCAATGCTCGGTGGTGATGCCGGCGCCGCCGAGGATGTCGCGGCATTCGCGCGCGATGTCGATCGCCATGCGGCAGTTGTTCCATTTTGCGAGCGACACCTGGGTCGGCTGCATGTTGCCTGCGTCCTTGAGGCGACCGAGTTGCAGCGAGAGCAATTGCGCCAGCGTGATCCGCCGCGCCATGTCGGCGAGCTTGATCTGCACCGCCTGCGTCGCCGCAATCGGGCGCTCGAACAGCACGCGCTGCTTGGCGTATTCGGTCGTCTCGCCGAAGCAGGCGATCGCCGCTCCAATCGGACCCCAGGTGATGCCATAGCGCGCTTGGGTGAGACAGCCGAGCGGGCCCTTCAGGCCCTTCACGTTCGGCAGGCGGTTCGCATCCGGCACGCGCACGTTGTCGAAGAACAGGCCACTGGTTACCGAGGCGCGCAGGCTCATCTTCTTGTGCACTTCCTGCGCGGCGAAACCCTTGCTGTTGGTCGGCACGATAAAGCCCTGGATGCCATCCTCGGTCTGCGCCCAGACAATCGCGATCTGGGCGAGGTTGCCGTTGGTGATCCACATCTTGGCGCCGTTGATGACCCAGTCGCCGCCGTCCTTTTTCGCGTGCGTCTTCATGTTCGCCGGGTCCGAGCCGCCGTGCGGCTCGGTCAGAGCGAAGCAGCCGATCACCTTGCCGGCCGCCATCTGCGGCAACCATTCACGGCGATGTTCCTCGCCGCCGTAGGCGTAGATCGGATACATGCACAACGAGGACTGCACGGAGGCAAAGCTGCGAATGCCGGAATCGCCGCGCTCGAGTTCCTGACAGACGAGGCCGTAGCTGACCGCGTTCATGCCGGCGCAATCGTACTCGGTCGGCAGTGAGGAACCAAGCAGGCCGAGTTCGGCCATCTCAGGGATGAGCTCCGTTGGAAAGCGCGCCTGGTCGAAGCAGTCGCCGATGATGGGCAGCACGCGCTCGTCGGTGAAGCGCGCCACGGCGTTCTGCACCATGCGCTCCTCTTCGCTGAGCAGCGAGCGGACGTCATAAAGATCGGCAGGATCGAGTGCGACGGCGGGCATACGGGCTCCAGATTCGGCAAAAAATGAAAGGATCGGTACTCCGCCGGCTGCGCACGTAGCGGCGAAGTTCGGGGTCAGGTATCGACGCCGCCGAAGCACAGGTACTTGATCTCGAGATAGTCGTCGATGCCGTACTTCGAGCCTTCGCGGCCGAGCCCGGACGTCTTCACGCCGCCAAACGGCGCCACTTCGGTCGAGATGATCGCCTCGTTGATGCCGACCATGCCGTACTCGAGTGCTTCGGCGACGCGCATGACGCGATTAATGTCGCGGCTGTAGAAATACGCGGCGAGGCCGAACTCGGTGTCGTTGGCGAGACGGATCGCCTCGGCCTCGTCGCGGAAGCGGAACAGCGGGGCAACGGGGCCGAAGGTTTCTTCGCGAAAAATTTTCGCCTGCGTCGGCACATCGGCAAGTACGGTCGGTGAGAAGAAATTGCCGCCAAGCGCGTGCCGCTTTCCGCCGCTGACAAGTCGCGCGCCGTGGGCGAGGGCGTCGGCGATGTGGTCTTCGGTTTTCGCGACCGCCGCGGCGTCGATCAGTGGGCCGAGCGTGACGCCGGTGTCGAAGCCGTTGCCGACCTTGAGCGTGGCGACGGCATGTGCAAACTTTTCCGCGAACGCGTCATAGATGCCGTCCTGGAGGAGAATGCGATTCGCGCAAACGCAGGTCTGTCCCGCATTGCGGTATTTGCAGGTCAGAGCGCCGGCGACTGCGGCATCGAGGTCGGCATCGTCGAAGACGATGAACGGTGCATTGCCGCCGAGCTCCATGCTCGCCTTCTTTATGCCCGGCGCGCAGCGCGCGAGCAGCTCTGCGCCGACCTCGGTGCTGCCGGTGAACGAGAGTTTGCGCACGAGAGGGTGGGCTGTGAGTTCGCCGCCGATTGCACGGCCCGATCCGGTGATCACGTTGCACACGCCCGCCGGCAGGCCGGCGCGTTCGGCGAGTACGGCGATCGCGAGTGCGGAAAAGGGTGTCTGGCTTGCGGGGCGCAGCACGCCGGTGCAGCCGGCCGCCCAGCCGGGGCCTGCCTTGCGCGTGATCATCGCCACCGGGAAGTTCCACGGCGTGATCGTACCGAATACGCCGATCGGCTCCTTCCGCACGAGGATGCGGCGGCCGGCGCGGTCCGGCGGAATCACGTCGCCGTAGACACGCTTGCCTTCCTCGGCGAACCACTCGATGAAGCTTGCCGCATAGGCGATTTCGCTACGGCTCTCGGCCAGCGGCTTGCCCTGCTCGGCGGTAAGTATGCGCGCGAGATCCTCCTGGTGCGCGAGCATGAGTTCAAACAGCCGCCGCAGCGGCTGTGCGCGAGCCTTGGCGGTCAGCGCGCGCCATGCGGGCAAGGCGCGCGCCGCAGCTTCGATGGCGTGGGCGGTTTCGGCCGCGCCGAAGTCGGGTACACAACCGAGCAACGCGCCTGTCGCCGGATCGGCGACCTCGATTGCCGGGCCTGAGCCCACGGGAATCCACTCGCCACCGATGAAGTTCGCTTCGCGCAGCAAGCCTGGGTCGTCGAGCATGGAAAGGAATTCGGTGTTGGCCATGAAAGAGCTCCGAAGAAAAATTCGAATCAGGACCGGCTTGCCAGCTCGGCGAGAATTTCCGCCCCGTGTTCGTCGAGGCGCGGTGAGCGACGGTTCGTGGTGAGCGCGCTGTCCGACATGCGAATCGGCGTGCGCAGTCCGGGAATGCCGTCGTTCTCCACGAGCATTTCGCGCGCGCGGAATTGCGGATCGGCGAATACGTCGGCGACGCTGTTGATCGGACCTGCCGGCACGCCGGCCGCGTCGAGCGCAGCGAGTAAGTCGGCACGGCTGCGCTGGCGGGTCGAAACCGCGAGCAGGCCGGCGAGTTCCTCGCGATGCTGAACGCGCAAAGCATTGGTCGTGAACCGCGCATCCTCCGCCAGCGCCGCAAGATCGAGGATGCGGCACAGCCGCACGAACTGCGCATCGTTGCCGGCGGCGACGATGATGTGGCCGTCGGCGACGGGGAGAGTCTGGTAGGGCGCGATGTTCGGATGCACGTTGCCTAGGCGATGCGGCGTTGTGCCGGAGGCCAGGTAGTTCATCGCCTGATTGGCGAGCACGCCGGTCATGCAGTCGAGCAGGGCCATGTCGATGTGCTGTCCGCGGCCGGTCTTTTCGCGCGCCAGCAGCGCGGCCTGCACGGCGACGACGCCATAGAGGCCAGTGAAGATATCGGCAAAGGCGACACCGATCTTCTGCGGCTCGCCAGCTGGGTCGCCGGTCAAATCCATGATTCCGGAAAGTCCTTGGATCATGAAGTCGTAGCCGGCGAGCGACGCATACGGTCCGGTCTGGCCGAAACCGGTGATCGAGCAGTAGATCAGACGTGGATTGAGCGTCGCGAGGCTGGCGTAATCGAGGCCGTACTTCGTCAGTCCCCCGACCTTGAAATTCTCGATCAGCACATCGGCTGTCGCGGCGAGCTGGCGCACGGTTTCGAGGCCTTTCTCGCTGGCAAAGTCGGCGACGATCGAGCGCTTGCCGCGATTGCAGGCATGGAAGTACGCAGCGGTCTTCTCGCCGCCGCATTCGATGAACGGCGGCCCCCAAGTGCGGGTGTCGTCGCCGGCGGGGCTTTCGACCTTGATCACCTCGGCGCCGAGGTCGGCGAGCGTCTGGCCGAGCCAGGGGCCGGCGAGAATGCGGGCCAGCTCGACGACGCGCAGACCGGCGAGCGGTGCGGTGGACATGATGGACTCCGGGCGAGTATCGCTGTGTGTCTCGAATTTACCGATCCGCGACGAGGAGCAGGACGAAGCTCGCTGCCAACGCCACCGCGCCAACGATGCCGAGCGCAGTGGTGCCGGATACCTGAAATGCGGCACCTCCGACGAGTGGGCCGAGCGCGGTACCGAGTCCCTGCATTGCCGCGATCAACGCGACGAAGCGACCACGCACGTCGCATTGGCTGACGATCGCCATTTGATGTGGCAGGCCCGTGCCGACGCCGAAGCCGAGGCCGGCGATGACGAAGGCGAACCACGCGATCGTGCCGGCATGGCCGAGCGCGGCCATGCACACTGCGAGCAGGACGTAACTTGCGACCAGGACCTGCCAGCGACCGAAGTGCTTGCCGAACAGGGCGATGCCAACCGAACCGAGGCCGGTGAAAAGGAGATTGGAGGAGAGCACCGAGGCAACGGTCGGACCGCCGAAGCCGGCTTGCGTGCCGATGCGCTCGGCGAAAGCCCAGACCGCGGCGAAGGCCAAGCTGAAAAGGGCGATGGCCGCCAGACCGCAGGCAAGCGGCAGGCGTTTTTCGTCACCCGTGCCGGTGTGGGTCGTGGCCGCAGTGTTGTCGAGCCTCGCGGGAAGCTTTACCGCAGCGGCGGCCAGCAGGCCGATCAGCAAGGCGATGGCCGTCGTCATGCCGAAGAGGCCGCCCTGCGGCAGCACGAGATGGCCAATGACGAAGGTTATGGCGGCAAGCATCGGATAGCCGATCGCGATGGCCAGGGCGAACACGCGTTCCGCATTCGGCGTGGCACCGAAGACGCGATAGGCGACCACCCAGAATGCGCCAAGTGCAAGGCCGATGCCTGAGCATGCCGCCAGCGCAAGGGGGTAGCCAATGCCGCGGGCGAGGCTCGCCAGCCCCAACCATACGAGCAGTACGCCAGCCGCGATTACCCCTCGCGGTGACATGCGCGCGCTCCACCAAGGCGCGGCGAGCCCGGCTATGGTGAAGCCGGCGAGGTAGGCCGAACCGAGTGCACCGGCCTGTGTGGCGGAGAGCCCGCCACGATCTTCTTGCAGGCCGATGAAAAATGGCAGGAACGCCCAGAACAGGCCGCCGGCGGTGAACAGGGCGATCGCCGCGCCGATCGCGGCACGATCGGGCGCCGTTGCCGGAGTGGAATGCGTCTGGCTCACAGGTCCATGCCGAAGCTGACGCCGAAGGTGCGCGGCATGCTCCAGTCGAGACCGGCAATGCCCGCACTGACCACCTGATAGGCCTCGGTGACGTAACGACGGTCGGTGAGGTTATGCACCCACAACTGCACGTGCCACTTGCCGGGGCCGTTGTCGAGCGTGACGCTGGCGTTGGCAGTCATGTGAGGAGGCGAGATCAACGCGCGCGTGCCGAGAAGGTCGCGGTAGATCGTATCTTCCCATTTCACGTCCATTTGGGGCACCAGCTGGTAGTCGCCCGAGATATCCCAACGATAGCGTGTGCTCGCGTTGAATTGCCGGGTCGGCGAGTTGGCGAGCGGGCGTCCCTTGATATTGACAATGTTGCCGAAGAGGTCCTGCACGAACAGGTCGCGCAGTTCGGTGTGCAGGTAGGCGCCGCCGAGGGTGACGTCCCAGAACGGCGTCGGGCGGGCGATCAGTTCGAGTTCGCCGCCGTAGATGTCGGCGCCTTTGCCGTTGGTCAGATACGGCGCATTGACGCCGGTGCGGTTCTCCACAGCAGTGAGCTGGATACCTTTCCAGTCGTTGTAGTAGATCGCGCCGTTGAGCTGCACGCGCTTTTGCAGCGCGGTGAGTTTGAAGCCACCTTCATAGGTGACCGCGGTTTCGGATTTCGTCGGTTCGAGCGACTGCGGATTGGAGATGAAGTAGGCGCTGTAGGTGCCGGCGTTGAAGCCGCGCGACACGTTGGCATACAGGAGCAGATTCTTGTTCGGCTTGTAGTCGAGCCCGAGCTTGCCCGACAACTGGCTCTGGTCCATGCGGCTGGTGCCGGCGAACGACGTGAGCGCCGCGCCGCCGTTGGGCGTGAAGATCTCGCGGTAATCGTACTGGCGGCGCACGCCGCTATCGCGCAGCCCCGCGGTGAGCTTGAGTTCGTCGGTGAGGGCGTAGTCGATCTGGCCGAATGCGCCCCACGTCGAGGTGCGCAGGGTCGAGTAGTCCGCGATCGATGCGCCGAACCAGCGCGTGAAATCGGAGACGAAGATCGGATTGCCGGAGAGACGGTCGTGCGAATAGTAGAGGCCCGTCATCCAGTTGAGCCGCTCTTTTGTGTTCGAGGCGAGGCGCAGTTCTTCGGAGAACTGGTTGATGTCGCTACCGCGCACCGTGTCGATGATGTTGTTGGGGCCGGCGTCTTCGTCGTAGCCGGCACGCCGCGTCATCCAGTCGTAGCCGGTGACCGAGGTCAGCTTGACTGCGTCGAGATCCCAATTGATCTCAGTGGAGAAGCCTGCGCTCTTGTCGTGATTGCGGCCGTGCAGGCTCAGCGGATTCCGGTATGGGTCGTTGCTGGTGTTGTGGTAGCCGCTGACGTCAACACATTGTGCATTTGCCAGGCCGATATTGCCGGCGAGAAAGGCGGGACAGATCTGGCCCGCATTTGCCTGGCCCGGCGGCACGAGCGCGGCGACCTGCGAAAATGGCCACGTATCGGAGCGGTCCGTACCACCGTGAAAGTTGACCAGCACCGACAAGGCATCGGTGGGGTTCCAGAGTACCTGCGCGCGCCAATACGCCTGGCGTAACTGGCCCGTCTTAGTGCCGTCCGCGCTGTTGCTGAACGGCCCGCTCCATTGGCGCACGAGGCGCGTGGACAAGCGGTAGGCGACCTTGTCGGACAACGGCCCACCGATCGCGCCTTCCGCAGCGGCATATTGGTAACTGCCGTAGTCGACGGTGAAATAGCCATCGGGATAGAACGTCGGCCGTACCGAGATGAGGTTCATCGCACCGCCG
The DNA here is from genome assembly GCF_030291135.1 of Rhodanobacter thiooxydans. Taxonomy (NCBI): domain Bacteria; kingdom Pseudomonadati; phylum Pseudomonadota; class Gammaproteobacteria; order Lysobacterales; family Rhodanobacteraceae; genus Rhodanobacter; species Rhodanobacter thiooxydans. The sequence goes on from NZ_CP127409.1 coordinate 48,018, forward strand.
ATCGTGTTTCGTCCGTACAGCGTGCCTTGAGGGCCCTTGAGCACCTCGACGCGGTCGAGGTCGAACATGCGTAGGCCGAGCAGTGGCGGCGAGGACAAGTAGACGCCGTCGGCGTAGACGCCGACCGACTGCGGCGACAGTTCGGTGAAGTTGTCCGCGTTCATGCCGCGGATCGTGATCTCGGGATAGCCGTTCTCGCCGAACGGGCCGTGCATGTTGATGCCAGGCGAGTAGCGGGCAATGTCGGTGAGCTTGGTCGCGCCCATTTCGCGCAGGTCCGAGCCGACGAAGGCGTCGATCGTGATGCCCGTGTCGTTGATCGAGACCGCCCGGTGTTCGGCGGTGACGGTGACTGCCTGCAGCTCCGCAATGTTCTTGGCGGGTTTATTAGGTGTCTCGGCCTTCTTCTTTGCCGGCGGCACCGTGGTTTTGGTGGGCTGCGCTGCATCGGACTCGTTGGCTGCGTAGGCGGGCGACGCACCGACGAGGGCAGTGGTGGCGAGGAGGGCAAGAAAACTGCTGACGGAATGGTTCACGAGCACTCTCCCGAGCAATGCTGACTTGGAATTCCCCTCGCGAGCGCGAGAGGGTAAGTTATTTCTACATGATGACAATGTATATATGACTGGTTGACTAGTCAAGTAGCATCGTATTCGCTGGCCAGATGCCGGTTTCGAACCTGTCAGACGCGCCGCACCCGCATGCGGATCGCCTTGGTTTGCAGGTAGGCGTCGAGTCCTTCGCGACCGAGTTCGCGCCCCATGCCCGATAGTTTCCAACCGCCGAACGGCGCCTGCAGCTCGGAGGTGTCGTTGACGTTGACGCCGATCATGCCGAACTCGAGGCGCTCGGCGAGCGCCCAGCCGCGCTCGAGATCGTTGGTATAGAGGTACGCGGCAAGGCCGAATGGCAGGCCGTTGGCTAGTTCGAGCATGTCGTTCTGGGTCGAGAAGGCACGGATCGCGGTGAGCGGGCCGAACGTCTCGGCGTTCATCGGCAGGCTGTCGAGTGGCGCATCGTCGATCAGCGTGGGGCGGAAAAAATGGCCTCCGCGGAGTGCCGCATCTTTGGGCGCGTGGCCGCCGGCGACGAGCTTGCCGCCCTTGCTGAGGGCATCGTCGAGATGCTCCCGCGTGCGGCTGATCACGCCGGCGTTGAGCGTAGGTCCGTAGGCGACGCCGGGCTCGCTGCCAGGGCCGAGCTTGATCGACTCGGTCAGCGCCACCAGGGCGTCCACGAAGCGGCGGTGTACGCGCTGGTCGACGAGGATGCGATTGACCGCGATACAGATCTGGCCCATGTTCGAAAACGAACGGCGCACGGCGGCGGCGGCGGCGGCTTCGATGTCGGCGTCGGCGAGCACGATGAATGGTGCATGGCCGCCCAGTTCAAGGACCACGCGTTTCAGGTTGCCCGCCGCGCGGCGGGCGATATCCTGCCCGGCAGCGACCGAAGCCGTCGCGGAAATCGCGGCAATGTCCGGGTGCGCCGACAATGCCGCGCCGGCGCTGGGGCCCGTGCCCGGCAGGTTGGCGAGAACGCCGGCCGGCAGCCCCGCAGCGTGGAAGCAATCGACGAGGCGAGCGATCGCGAACGGCGTTTCGTGGGGTGGCTTGATGACGATCGGGCAGCCCGTGGCGAGCGCGGGCGCGATCTTCCAGCAATACAAATCGACCGGATAGTTCCACGGCACGATGCCGGCAGTGACGCCGATAGGCTGACGCGAGACCACGGTTTTGACGTCGAGGTCCGCGGTCGGACGCAGTTCGCCGCCGAGGCGACGGCCTTCCTCGGCGTAGTAGCGCAATACCTTGAGCCCGAAATCGACTTCCTTGCGCGCATCGGGAACGGGTTTGCCCTGTTCGAGGGTCAATAGGCGGGCAATTTCGTCGCCTTCGGCTTCGATTCGGTTGGCGGCATCGTGCAGGATCGCCGCTCTCGCATCGGCCGGCATGCCTGCCCATGCAGGCAGTGCCCGTTTGGCGGCGGTGACTGCGCGGTCGACGTCAGCGGCATCGGCCAGTGCGGTCCGGCCGATGAGGTCGCCGGTGGCCGGATCGCGTACTTCGAACCAGTTATTATTCAGCGGCGCATGCCACTTGCCGTCGTAAAACAGAGTGGTTTCCATGTGCGACTCACATTGTCCGCATCGAGAGCCGGCGCCACAGCTCGGCGTAGTTGAGATCGTTCTGGCGATCGGCCGCGGCTTTTTCGGTCGTGTTGGGATTGACCATGAGCATCGGCTTGGCCCCGCGTGCGGCGAGCTTCTCGACCGTCGCGGCATTGATCGCCTGGCCGATCGCGATCGCGAGGCTCGTCGAGGTGGCGCCGGTGCGGCCGGCGACGCCTTCGACCTCGAGCGCCGCGTCGCCCTTCGGCACACCGGTATCGATCACGACGTCGGCGATTTCGTAGAGGTGCTTGCCGCTGGAATGGCGCGAGGGGGTTGACGACGAATGCGGCACGCTGGTCACGCCGATGACGCGCAGCCCGCGGCGTTTGGCGCCTAGCGCGATATCGAGAGTCACCGCGTTGAGGCCCGAATGCGAGAAGATCAGCATGCTGTCATCGGACTCGATCTGGTGCGCGGAGAGAATCGCGTCGCCGTAGCCCTCCTGCGCGTGGATGAAGCGGTATTGGCGCGCCCCCATGTCGCCGAGTACGTGGTGGAACGAGATCATCGTGCTTTCGACGATGGGGCGGAAACCGACGACGGTACCGGTACGCGGAAACATCTCAAGCGCGGCGAACGCACCGTGCCCGGTGCCGAACGTGAACACGAGACGGTCGCGGGCGATCGTGTCGGCGCAGATTTCGGCTGCGGCATCGATCGCTGCCGCTTGCGTATCGAAGATATGTTCGAGGCGACGGGAAAGAAGCTGGTGATAGTCGCGAACGATGCTCATGCGTGGGTTTCCTCGATGGTGGCCGGAGTGCGCACGAGCGCGTCCAGGCCGAAACGGAACAGTTCGCTTTCGCGGGCAAGCATCGTTTCCGCACCCAGCTTGTCCCGGGTCAGGCTGTCGACGCTTGCCACGCAGAGCGTGCCGACGCGGGCGCGTAGCGCCGCAGCAGCGGCGAACAGCGCAGAACTCTCCATGTCGATCGCGTGGACACCCTGGGCGATGAGCGTGGCGCGCGTCTCCTCAACGCGTGCGGTATCGGCGGGATCAAGCGCGAACATGTCCCGATAGAAGCCGTCGTAGCTGGCGAAACGTACCTGATGCCAAGTCCGGCCGCTCGATGCGAGCGTGCTTTCCAGGTTCGCGCGCAGGTCGATGTCCGCCATAGCGCGGTCACATGGCCCCGCATACACCTGTGAGGTGCCTTCGCGGCAGAGCGCGTCGGCGCCGACGACAAAATCGCCAAGCCGGATTGGCGGCAAGGTCATGGCGGTGCCCATGCGCAGGAAGCTGCGCACGCCGAGATCGAACAGTTCGTGCAGGACGATGGTTGCGATCGGTGCGCCCATGCCGAAGGTGGCGGCGGTGATGCGGGTGCCGTTCCACGTTCCGGTGATCGTGCGCAACATGCGGTTTTCGCCGAGCCATTGGACGTCGGTGAGCAGGTTGGCCAGGCGATCAATGCGACCGGGGTCGCCGAGTAGCACGGCTCGCGGAGCCACTTGGTCAGAATTGATACCGAGATACCAGGCGCGTTTCATCGAATATGACTCTCGTAAATTGCAGAACTTAGGTACGCCGGCGCAGCAGTTCGGACGAAGCGAGCGCGCCGGACCGCACGGCGGCGACGGGATCCGTCTCGCCGCCGAGCAGGGCGGCGAGCGTCGCGCCGGCCAGCGTATCGCCGGCTCCCGTTGCATCACCCACCTGCAACGGGGTGACGGGGATATGCATCGTGGTGCCGCGGCTGCGGATGTGGATTGGTTCGGCGCCGCGCGTCTCGACAACGATTTGTTCGGCATCGGCATCGACTGTGGCGTCGTCGATCCAGGTGCGTTCGTCACCGTTGCAGAATACGTAACGTGCGCGTTGCCCGAGCCGTGTGCGCAGTTCGGGCGGAAATGAGATTGGATCGTTCTTCGCGACCCATACGATGAGAGCGTCGTCACGCGCGATGTCGAGCGCGCGCAATCCACAGGCGGCGGGGCCGACGGTAACCACGACCATATCGGCCTTGCGGATCAGGTCTTCCTGTGTCGACGTCGTGGCGCTGCCCGCCGAGCCGAAATCGATCAGGCATGCGCAGCGGCCGTCGTCCTTATAGAGCAACATGGAAACCGGCGTCGTGGCTCCGGTTGAGGCATCGATACCTTGCGTGCCGATGCCATGGCGATGGCAATGGTCGGCATAGAGATTTCCCATGGCGTCGTCGCCGGTCCAGGTGACGATATCGACGCCGAAGCCGGCTTGTGCAAGCGGACGCGCGACATAGAACGAGCACCCGCCGGGCCGCGGCCACTCATCGCGCGGACGGCTGCTGATACGGCTGGTCCAACCCCAGCGGACATCGCCGTCAACGCTCGCGGCGTAGTCGAGGCAGGCGTAGCCGAGCACGGCGATGCGGGTCATAAGAGCACCTTGCAAGCGTCGTCGGTCGACGATAGCCAGCCCATGTAGCGACGAATATCCTCGCGGGCGGCGGCGGCGAGTTCGGCGCGGTTGGAGTTGGTGGCATCGCCGACAAGCAGGCAGCGATAGCCGAGGCCGAAACCGTCCTGGATCGTCGCGCGCACGCAGACGTTGGTCTTGACTCCGGCGACAATGAGGCGGCGCACCCCGTTTTCGCGAAGGAGCAAGTCGAGATCGGTGCTGAAGAACGCGCTGAAGCGACGCTTGATCAGGCCGATTTCGCGTGGAGCACCGTCCGAAGGCGGGCCGAACCCGGTGAAATACTGCGCATTGAAGGAATCGCTTTGTCCATGCGCTGGCAGCTTGTGCGATTCGAAGTCGGCGAGTCCCGGTCGGTGCACGTCGGCGACGTGGACGATCAGGCGGCCGCCGCTTCGTGCTGCATCAAGCAGGATGGCAAGTTGCGGCAGGATGTGTTGCGCTTCTGGATAGAAGTTCTCGCCGTCAGGATGGAAAAAGGCGTTCTGTACGTCGACCAGGACGAGGGCGACCTCGCCTGCGCTAGGATCGATTGCGTTCGATGTCCCCGACATGGTGATTTCCCCCTAGATCTCAGGAAATCTTCCAGCCGAGCCGTTGCAACTTGGCCCGGCTTGAGCGTCCGGCTTGCGGAACTGCGAGGCTGACCGTGTAGCTGTAGCTCTCGCCTGCATAATCGGATTCGACTATTTCAAGCAGGCCACTGTCGGCGTCGTAGCTCTTGCGATGCAGCGTCATCAATACGGCACGAGCCGGTAGCTTGAGCAGGCGCGCTTCCTGCGCCGTAGCCGCGCGCGCGTGCAGGATCTCCTCGGCATGATCGACCGGAATGCCGGCTTCGGTGTAGGCGCGATAGAGGGAAAAGTCCGGCGCGCGCAATTCCTCGGCGTTTTCCGGAGCGAGTGCCTTCAAGCGACTCGCGATGCGCATCGGCAGGATGCTGTTGTGGATCGACCATGGTGTGCCATCGACAAAGCGCAAGCGCAGGAGTTGCACCGCCGCGGTAGTGCAGCCGTATTGCAAGGCTTGCTCGCGCGTCAAGTCGTTGCGCTTCAAAAGCTTGTGGGAGGGCTTGCGGCCATGCTGTCGCACGGTTTCGGAAAAGCTCGCGAGCAGACCGGGCTGGCGATGCAGGGCAGGGCGCGAAACGTACGTGCCAGCGCCTTGGCGGCGCTGAACGAGACCTTCCTGAATCAACATTTCGACAGCGCGTACCACCGTGCCGCGGCTAATGCCGTACAGACGACACAGTTCCGGTTCACTCGGCAATGTATCGCCGGGATTCCAGCGGCCCGACAGGATGCCCTCGCGCAAATCGTTGGCGAGCTGCAGGTAGAGGGGAGACGCTTGTTTGGTCAGCGATGGCATGTAGGTATTCTCGCATTGTTAAGTTGACTAGTCAACTAATAGAACCCATGACGTCCTTGCAGATGACTTGAAGGGAAGTTCAGCTGGCGCGGCGGGGGGAGTTTAGAGGATGGCCGAAGCTGGCCCGCCAAGCACGGCATTCGGGCCAAGGGCAGGAAGCGGTTCAAGGTCACCACCGACAGCAACCACGACCTGCAGATTTCAGGGCGGTGCTCGCGGACTATGCCATCGCTGCGTCGATGAGCCGGCGCGGCAGCTGCTGGGACAATGCCTGCAGCGAAACGCTGCTCGGTTCGCTGAAGGTGGAGCGACTGCACGGCCAGCGCTTCCTCACCCGTCGCCATGCCAAGGATGAAACGCTCGCTTGGCTGCTCCGGTACGGCCAGTCCCGATTGCACTCCACCTTGAACTACGTCAGCCCGATGCAGTTCGAGCAACACTGGCCGGCGGGCCAAGCTACGCAAGCCAGCTCATGACCCCGGTTGCGCAGATGTACGCCAGTCGCGACGACGATTTCGGAAACGGCCGCCTCAGTCGCACGGTCTTCGACCAGACGATCGAGCATCAAGCCGAACGACTGATGGACGACCCCGCCGCATCGACGCGGATCATCACCAGGGTCGACATTCTCAGGCTGCGAACTGAGACAGCGTGAACGGTGGCCTGGCAGGAGCCTAGTTTGGATTAAGCCATGAATCGGGTACGGGTTGACCCATGTGTCGAGGGTGACCGGTATCAGCAAGCCTTTACGTACTTGAAAGTCACCGACAAACAGCAATAACGACCCCATGGGTTCACTTCCGACCCGAAGCGGACATCGCGGATGTCATCAAGCGAAACGCCTACGTCCGCATCTGATGCCGAGAGATTCCGGCTTTCGTCAGGATGATGCGTGGCGTGCGGTGACTTGCCTCGCAATCACGTATCCGCGCCGGTCGCAAATCCCTCTCGCGTGCCGCGGGTGAACACGCGGTCGCCGTCCAGCACGTCGCCGGCGGCATGCGCAGGCGCTTGCTTCAGCTTCGCGTAGATCGGCGTGAAGTCGGGATGCGTCGCCTCGAACAGCTGCTCGAAGCTGTCGATCACGAAATAGGTCTGCTGGTAGGTGTCGATGCGGTAGCGCGTGCTCATCACGCGTTCCAGGCCGAAGCCGATGCGGTTCGGCGAGGGCGAATCGAGGCAGTAGATCGACTCGCCCTTGGAGCTGACGATGCCGGCGCCGTAGATGCGCATGCCATCGCTGGTGTTGATCAGGCCGAACTCCACCGTGTACCAGTACAGCCGCGTGAGATTCATCAACGCGTCGGGGCCGAGCGCGAACGCCTTCATGCCGCCGCGGCCGTAGGCCTGCATGTAGTCGGCGAACACCGGGTTCAGCAGCAGCGGCACGTGGCCGAACATGTCGTGGAACAGGTCCGGTTCGCTCAGGTAGTCGAGCTGGTCGGGTTTCCTGATCCACCAGCTGACCGGGAAGCGGCGGTGGGCCAGGTGGTCGAAGAACACCTCGTCCGGCAGCAGGCCTTCCACCGCGACCAGCTCCCAGCCGGTGGCGGCGCCGAGCACCTTGTTCATCTCGGCAAACTTCGGGATGCCGCCGTCGCCCAGGCCAAAGCGTTCCACGCCGTCGAGGAATTCCTGGCAGGCACGGCCGGGCAGCAGTTCGCGCTGGCGCTTGAACAAGGTGTCCCATACCTCGTGGTCGGTCTGGCTGTAGCTGGCCCACGGCTGCTCGACCACGCCGGTGGCGTACACCGGCACGTAGCCGCGATCGGTCTGCTGGTGTTCGACTTTGCGGGGCGTGTCCATGGACTCGATTCCGGTGCGGCACAGGGCAAGCCATAGCATACGGCGGTTTTCTCGCAGCAAGGTTGCTTTATTGCATTGATCGGTGCATTAAATGCACTATTCTTGCTAGGTAATAAGCATTATCTGAAATTTATTGCGTATGACGACACTCGATCGCACCGACCTGCGCATCCTCGCCGTGTTGCAGAGCGAGGGCCGCATCACCAACGCCGAGCTGGCCGAACGGGTCAGCCTGTCGCCGTCGGCCTGCCTGCGCCGGCTGCAACGGCTGGAGGGCGAGCAGGTCATCACCGGCTACGCCGCGCAGGTCGATCCACAGGCTGTCGGGCTGGGCCTGCAAGCCTTCGTGCGGGTGCAATTGACGAAGCACGAGAGCGCAGCGATCGAGGGCTTCGTCGAACACGTCAACGGCTGGGACGAGGTGGTCGCCTGCCATGCGCTGACCGGCGACATGGATTACCTGCTGCACGTCTATGTGGCCGACCTCAAGGACTTCTCGCGCTTCCTGCTCGACCATCTGCTGAACGCGGCAGGGGTGGCCGACGTCAACTCCAGTTTCGTGCTGCGCACGGTGAAACGTTCGCCGTCGCTGCCGCTGTCGCAGCTGGAGCGTTGAGCGCCTCGTCTGCGCCAACTGACGCTAAACTAAGTGACTGATGAGCATCGACACCGCCACTGCGCCCGACCGCGACCTGCTGCGCCCGCTGCGCTACCTGTGGCGGGTGCCGCTGCTGCTGCTGCACATCGTGCTGGGCATCGCGCTGTGCTCGCTGATCCTCAGCTGGAACCAGCATGTGGCGATGAAAGACGGCCGCGAGCCGTTCGCGCACCGCATGATCCGCTGGTGGTCGCACGGCCTGCTGCGCATCTTCGGCCTGCGCTCGCTGCGCATCGGCCAGCCGCTACGCGATCCGGTGCTGTTCGTCGCCAACCACACCTCGTGGATCGACATCGTGATGCTGCACAGCCAGCGCGCGGCCTGCTTCGTGGCGAAGGCGGAGATCGCCGGCTGGCCGCTGGTCGGCTGGCTGGCCAGGAGTGGCGGCACCATCTTCCATCGCCGCGGCAACAACCATTCGCTGTCCGCGGTGATGCAGGTGATGGTGGAGCGGCTGCGCGAGGGCCGTTCGGTGGCGGTGTTCCCGGAAGGCGGCACCGGCTACAACGGCGTACTGAAGGTCTTCCACGCGCGCATTTTCCAGGCCGCGCTGGATGCCACGGTGCCGGTGCAGCCGGTGGCGCTGCGCTTCGCCCGCGATGGTCGCCGGGTGATCGAGGCCGGCTTCCGCGAGGACGAGAGTTTCGTGCACAACATCGTGCGCATGCTGGGCGAGGCGCCGCTGGATGCCGAGGTGCATTTCCTGGCACCGGTACCGGCCACCCCGGAGGCGCGCCGGCGCATGGCCGAGCTGTCGCGCGAGCGCATCGCCGCCGCGCTGGAAGACCGCGCCGGATGAACCTGCTGCACGGAAGGGATTTCCGACCGCCCTGGCCGCTCACCAGCGGCCACATCCAGACCATGCTGTCCTCCAGCGGGGTGCGCCGCCTCCTGCTGCCGCACGCGGCGAAGACCGTGTTGCGTGGCGCCGAGGCGGTGGTGGTCGACGGCGGCGGCGGCGTGCGCCTCACCGGCGCCTATACCGCACAGAAAACGCAGCCGCAGTCGCGTGGCCTGGCCGTGCTGTTCCATGGCTGGGAAGGCAGCGTCGATTCCACCTATGTGCTGCAGACCGGCAGCCGCCTGCTCGCCGACGGCTGGGACATCTTCCGCCTGAACTTCCGCGACCACGGCGACAGCCACGGACTCAACGAGGCATTGTTCCACTCCTGCCGCCTCGACGAGGTGGTGCACGCGCTGGGCGACATCGCCGAACGCTGGCCGGCGCGGCCGATGGCGCTGGCCGGTTTCTCGCTGGGCGGCAACTTCGCGCTGCGCGCGGCGATGCAGACCTCGCGCGTGGGCATCCCGCTCAGCTACGTGCTGGCGGTATGCCCGATCATCGACCCCGGCGAGGGCCTGTTCTCGCTGGAGGAATCCGCACCGTGGTTCTACCAGGCGTACTTCATGCGCAAGTGGCGGCACTCGCTGCTGGCCAAGCAGAAGGCGTTTCCGCAGCACCAGTACTTCGAGATGTCCGAATTGAAGCAGCACCTGCGCGGGTTGACCGAATCGCTGGTGCTGCGGCATACCGACTTCAATACCTTGCAGCAGTATCTGGACGGCTATTCGGTGGCCGGCGACAGCATGCAGGCGCTGCAGATTCCCGCCACCATCCTCACCGCCAGGGACGACCCGGTGATCCCGGTCAGCGGCTTCGAGAAACTCGAGCTGCCGGCCAACGTCGAGCTGGACATCGCGCCGTACGGCGGCCACTGCGGCTTCATCCGCGGCTGGGGCATGACCAGCTACACCGACGACTACATCGCCACGCGTTTCAATGCGGTGGCGGACGCGGCCGTGCCGGCGAGCTGAACGCCGGCGCGATCGCCTGGAGAGCGGGTGCCCACGGACGAACGCGCACCATCACCGTGGGCAAGCCAGGGGCGGGGCATGATCGGATCGGGGTGGATGGGGAACTTGCACGCAGCCGGCTGGCTGCGCCGGGCTCTGTGGCTGGCCTGCCTGCTGCCGTGCCTCACCGCCGGCGCCTCGGAAACGAGCTTCCTGCGCTCGTTTGAGAATACCGAGCCGGCACCGACGGCGCCGTTGGCGGGTGCCTCGTTCACCGTCGAAGTGGCCAGCGGTCCCGGCCAGGCGGCGGCGCTGACCGCCAGGCCGGGCGTCGGTTTCAGCGGGCAACGTTCGCTGCACTACCGCGGCAGCGCCGGCGGGAAGCAGCAGGCGGAGCTGTATGCCGTGGACCTGCCGGTGCAGTCCGACACGCAGCTGTCGTACCTGATCTTCCCGCTGTCGAACGCAGGCGACCTGCGCAATCCTTCCACCTACGTCGCGGTGGACCTGCTGTTCGACGACGGCAGCCGGCTGTCCACCCGCGGCGCGCGCGACCAGCATCGGGTCGGCGCCTCCGCGCACGCGCAGGGCGAAGGCCGCACGCTGTATCCGGACCAGTGGAACTACCTGTCGATCGATGTGGGCGCAGTCGCCGCCGGGCGCACGATCAGGCGCATCGTGCTGATGCACGACGGCCCGGCCGCCAGCTTCGAGGGTTATCTGGACGACCTGCGCGTCGGCGCCGCGCCCGCCGATGTGCGCCGGCGCCCCAGCGACTTCGTCGACACCCGCCGCGGCACGAACTCCAACGCCCGCTTCTCGCGCGGCAACAACTTCCCCGCGGTGGCCGTGCCGCACGGTTTCAACTTCTGGACGCCGGTGACCGACGCCGGCTCGAACTGGATCTACCAGTACCAGCAGCGCAACGATGTCGACAACCACCCGCGGCTGGAGGCGTTCGCGCTGTCGCACGAGCCGAGCCCGTGGATGGGCGACCGGCAGACCTTCCAGCTGATGCCGGCCGCGGTCGCCCGCGGTGCGCCGAGCGCGAACCGGGCGGCGCGCGCGCTGAGCTTCAGCCACGCGAACGAGACCGCGCACGCCCACACCTATCACGCCGCCTTCGACGACGGCATCGTCGCCGAGATCGCGCCGACCGACCACGCCGCGATGTTCCGCTTCACCTTCGCCGGCGACCGCTCGCAGCTGGTGTTCGACAACCGCGACGACCACGGCAGCATCGTGCTGGATCCGTCCGGGCGCAGCTTCAGCGGCTGGTCCGAGGTGAAAAGCCGGCTGTCCGCCGGCGCCACCCGGCTGTTCTTCTACGGCACGGTGGACCGGCCGGTGCGCGAGAGCGGCCGGCTTCGCGGCGAAGGCCGCGACCACGTGGCCGCCTGGTTCGGCTTCGACACCACGAAGACGAACGTGGTGAACCTGCGCATCGCCACCTCACTGATCAGCCTGGAACAGGCGCGGCACAACCTGGCGCTGGAGATCGCGCCCGACGTGACCTTCGACGATGTGCGTGAACGCGCGCAGCGGCAGTGGGACGCACAGCTCGGTATCGTCAAGGTGCGTGGCGCCAGCCGCGACGAGCTGACCACGCTGTACTCCAATCTGTACCGGCTGTTCCTGTATCCGAACTCCGCGTACGAGAACACCGGAACGGCGGCGCAGCCGTATTACCGCTACGCCAGTCCATTTTCCGCGCCGGTCGGGCAGGACACGCCCACGCGGACCGGCGCGCGCGTCGTCGACGGCAAGCCCTACGTCAACAACGGCTTCTGGGACACCTACCGCACCGCGTGGCCCGCTTACGTGCTGCTCGCGCCGACGCAAGCGGGCAAGATGATCGACGGCTTCGTGCAGCAGTACCGCGACGGCGGCTGGATCGCACGCTGGTCGTCGCCTGGCTACGCCGACCTGATGGTCGGCACCAGCGCCGACGTGGCCTTCGCCGACGCGTGGCTGAAGGGCGTGCGCCACTTCGACGTGCGCGCGTTCTACCAGTCCGCGCTGAAGGACGCTACCGTGGTCAGCCCGCTCGCCGGCACCGGCCGCAAGGGGCTGCAGCGTTCGATCTTCAACGGCTACACCGACACTGGCGTGGACGAGGGGCTGTCGTGGTCGATGGACGGCTACATCAACGACTTCGCGATCGGCAACCTCGCCGCCGCGCTGGCGCAGCAACCCGCGGCGGACGATCCGTATGCCGCGCACTACGCCGACGACGCGACGTACTTCCGCCAGCGCGCGTTGGGCTATGCGAACCTGTTCGACCCTGCCGTCGGCTTCTTTGTTGGCCGCGACGCGGCGGGTCAGTGGCACCACGACGCGCAGGATTTCGACCCGCTGCGCTGGGGCGGCGACTACACCGAGACCGACGCGTGGAACATGGCCTTCCATGCACCGCAGGATGGCGCGGGCCTGGCCGCGCTGTACGGTAGCCGCGCCGCGCTGGCGGCGAAGCTCGACGCGTTCTTCGCCACGCCGGGCGAGTTCCACGTAGGCAGCTACGGCGAACCGATCCACGAGATGCTGGAGGCGCGCGACGTGCGCATGGGCCAGTACGGCCACAGCAACCAGCCCTCGCACCACATCATCTACATGTACGACTATGCCGGCCAGCCGTGGAAGACGCAGGACAAGGTACGCGACGTGTTGAGCCGCCTCTACGTCGGCAGCGAGATCGGCCAGGGCTATCCGGGCGACGAGGACAACGGGGAGATGTCCGCCTGGTACCTGTTCAGCGCCGCCGGCTTCTACCCGCTGCGCATGGGCACGCCGGAGTACGTGATCGGCGCGCCGTACTTCCCGCACATGGACGTCGCGCTGGAGAACGGCAAGCACCTGGTGATCGACGCGCCCGCGGTGAGCGACCGCAACCGCTATGTGCAGGGCCTGCGCGTCAACGGCCAGCCGTGGAACAAACTGACCCTGCCGCACGCACTGCTGGCGCAGGGCGCCACGCTGGAGTTCGCCATGGGGCCGCGGCCTTCGCGCTGGGCCAGCGGCGAAGATGCCGTGCCGCCATCGCTCACCGCCGCGGGCCTGCCGCAGCCGTGGCGCAATCTGCTCGACCAGCGGTTGGGCCGCGCCCACGCCGCGCCCACCATCGCGGGGCTGCCGCTGCTGTTCAACCACGACTCCGGTGCCGAGGTGATGCTGCCCGGCGTATCGACCACGATCGACTGGCGCTTCGCGCGGCCGCGCCGGGTGACCGTGCTCACGTTGACCTCGGGTGCCACCGCCGCGGCGCCGTCGGGCTGGCAGTTGCAGGGGTCTGCCGACGGACAACACTGGCTCGTGCTGGATACGCGCCGCGATGAACGCTTCGCCTGGCCGCAGCAGACCCGGGCCTTCGTCGTGCGGGAACCGGGCGAGTACGCGTACTACCGCGTGCAGCTCGACGCAGCGGCAACGGACGCCAGGCGTGCCCTGGCCGAGATCGAGTTGCTCGGCGCCGATCCCCGCTAGACGGGGACTTCGGACAGTCGCTCAGCTGGTCGCGCCGAACGGGCGCTGCCGCATCCAGCAGGCGATGCTCAGGCGGTCGCGCGTGGCCGGCAATACCTCGTGCTCGAATTGCGCGGAGAGGAACAGCAGCAGCGTGCCGGCGTGCGGAAGGAAGTCGTGATGCGTGCCGTCGTCCAGGTACAGCCGCAGCGCGCCGCCGTCGATGTCCCGCCAGCCCTCGTTGAGGTAGAACACCGCCGAGAGCACCCGTGCGTCGTCGTCGCGCAGGCGGTCGAGGTGCCGCGCGTAGCGCGCGCCGGGTGGGTACACCGCGTAGTGCGCCTCGCACTCGACCAGGCCCAGCATGAGTTCGCGGTTGAGTGCAGTCCGCAGCGCATCGAGGCGTTCGACGAAGACCCGTTGCGGCGGGCTCGGCGCGCCGGCTTCGAACCAGTGCGTGCGGTCGCCGCGCTGCGGCGTGGCGATGCGCGCGGCACCCACCCGTGCCGGCGTCAACTGCTGCGCGGCATGCAGCGCGTGGCATTCATCGGCCAGCGCCAGTGTCTGTGCCGGCGTCAGCAGGTCGTCGACCATGCACCAGCCGGCGCCGGCCAGGGCGTCGGCAGCAGTACGGAAAAGGCGCTCGTCATCCATGCGCGCAGTGTAACCAGCGTGGTTCAGGAAGTACCTTGGCGCAGCGGCTCCAGCAGCCGGGACAACCCGTTGTGGTCGATCTCCAGCATCAGCGCCAGCAAGTGGCCCAGTTCGCCGGCGGGAAAACCCTTGCGTGCGAACCAGGCCAGATAGGCCCCGGGCAGGTCGGCGAGCAGCCGGCCCTGGTACTTGCCGTACGGCATGCGCACACGTACCAGCTTGGGCAGGTCTTCCACTTCCATCGCCACGTTACTTCGCAAACAGCTGCGAGCGATCGGCGAACGCCTTGAACTCCAGCGCATTGCCGCAGGGATCGCGCAGGAACATCGTGGCCTGCTCGCCCACCTGGCCCTGGAAGCGGATGTGCGGCTCGATCACGAAGCGCGTGCCGGCCGCGCGCAAGCGTTCGGCCAGCGCACGCCATGCATCCATGTCGAGCACCAGGCCGAAATGGCGCACCGGCACGTCGTCGCCATCCACGTCGTGCGCCTCCGTCATGCGCGACTCTTCCGGCGCCAGGTGCGCCACGATCTGGTGGCCGTGGAAATCGAAATCGACCCAGCTGTCGCTGGAGCGGCCCTCCGGGCAGCCGAGCAGTTCGCCGTAGAACGCGCGGGCGTTCGCCAGCGAGGTGACTGGAAAGGCGAGGTGGAACGGCGGCAGGTTCGGCATGGCGGACGAAAAATGCGAGTAGGACATGCATGATGCCGCATGTCGGTACAGTGCGTGCGCGCCGTCGTCCCCGCATTGCGCCAGCCACGCATGGCTGCCATGCACCACGATGCTCGCGATGTGCGGTGCAGGAACTTTGCAAGTCGCCGGGCGGTCCACCCCATGCCGGTACCAAGGGAAGGCTCGACCGTGAGAGAAGAGCCGGGGAAGTCCTGCAGTTTGCGCGAATCGAGTTACCGCGTCATGGTCCTGGTCGTGGTGATCAGCTGCCACCTTGGCTTGTTGATGCTGTTGCTGCGGCCAGTGGTCTTCTATCGGAACACGGCTCCCGTCGCGAGAAGCGACCCACGGGCGCTCAAGCTGCGTTTTTTCCGGCCAGCGCAGCCATCGTTGCCGTATCGGGCATTACCGGCGCATCGCCTGATCGCGGCGGTGGCACACAGCCCTGCGACGTCATCGGCGAGGTCGTCGAGGCCGCCGGCAGTTCAGCTGGTTGCACACGTCGAGGCGCATCAGGCACGTGCAGGCAGTGCGCGAAACCGGGATGCGAGCGAGGACAATTCCATCAGCGACGGAGGTTTTCAGGAGCGGCTACGCCATGCTCGACGCGCCTACTCCGTCCACGGAGTGCCCGGCTCCGATACGCCCTCCGCACCTGGCATTCATCTCGTCGATCCGATGAGCCAGGGCATAGGCGCGGTGATGCGCACGGCCCAGCGTGCGTTTGGCGTCAAGAATAGTCATTGCGTCGATGTCGATGTGTGGCGCCATCTCACTCCGCGGGAGTTGAGCGCACGACATGTCTCGCCGGGCGACGTGGATGAGGTCGACGAAAAATACGACTGCAATGAGCCGCCGGGGCTGCATTTCTAATCCGCCGGGACTATGGATCACTCGATGTCATCTTGCAGTCGATGTGCGCCGCGCGACGATGCCCGGCGCTACAGCAGCCCCGCCGGCCTCGATGTGCCCATCACCATCAAGGCTTCACGAACTTCAACGTCATCCGGTCCGACTCGCCGATCGCCTTCATCTGCGCGTGCTCGCTGTCAGGTCCGGACAGGTCCGGCGGCAGGCGGTGCACGTTGATGTCTTCCGGGTCGTTCGGGTTGGCATTGATCTGCGCTACGCCGGCCACGCGGAAACCGGTCTTGAGGGCCAGCGCGATCAAGTAATCCTCGGGGAGACGGTGCAACGCCCCGGCGCTTTCCACGCCATCGGCGAACGGTCTGGCGCGGTGTTCGGTGACGCCGAACACGCCGCCGTGCCTGAGCACCTTGAACGCAGCCTTGAACACCGCATCGAGCGTGGCTGGGCTGTGGTTGAGCCAGTCATGCGTGTTGCGGAAGGTGAGCACCATGTCGGCGGAGTTGTCGGTACCCAGCTTCACCTGATCCGGTGGGGCGAACGGGACGATCTTTGCGATGTGTCCGTAGACCGCCGGGTCGGCCTTGAGCTTGGCGGTGAACTTCGCGGCCGATGGCGGCGCCGCTTCGATCAGGTGGCCGTGCGCGTGGAGGAAGGGCGCGAGGATCTCGGTGTACCAGCCACCGCCGGGCGCCAGCTCGATCACCGTCATGCCCGGCTTGATGCCGAAGAACTGCAGGGTCTCGAGCGGGTGCCGGTATTTGTCGCGGGCCCGGTTCGCGTCGGAACGCCAGTGGCCATTCACCGCCTGCTGCAACGCCGCGGTGGTGTTGTCGGCTGCGCTGGCGGGAGCGGCGCTGGCGACGGCCGGCAGCAGCAAGGTCATGATCAGCGGGATGAGCAGCTTGCAGGTGCGACGAAACATGGTTCGACCCTCCTGACGATGAGCGTTCCAGATTACGCCGAAACAGGTGCGGGGGTTAGCGCCGCATTGGTGTTGCGCAGCGCGGTTCGGGGTCGCCTAATCCGCCGCCACGCAGCGCCCCTGCGCCCACGCCCGCAGCGTGTCGACCTGCTCGCGCATCAGCACCGATAGCGGCCGGGTCTGTTTCAGGGCGTTGAGCAGGGTCACCTGGTCCGGCGGCGTGCCGTTGCCAGCAGCGTCGTACAGCGCGCTGACGATGGTCTGCTCGATCTCGGCGCCGGAGAAGCCATTGCTGGCGACGGCCAGCGCGGGCAGGTCGAAGCCGGTGGGGTCGAGTTGGCGGCGCTTGAGGTGCATGGCGAAGATCTCGGCGCGCACGGATTCCTTCGGCAGGTCGACGAAGAAGATCTCGTCGAAGCGGCCTTTACGCAGCAGCTCGGCAGGCAGTTCGTTGACCGCATTGGCGGTGGCGACGACGAACACCTTGGCCTTGCGTTCGGCCATCCAGGTGAGCAGGTAGCCGAGTACGCGGCGCGACACGCCACCATCGTCACCGCCGCCGGCCAGGCCCTTCTCGATCTCGTCGATCCACAGCACGCACGGCGCCAGCAGCTCGGTGCTGGCCAGCGCCTCGCGCAGGTTCTTCTCGGTCTCGCCCTGGTACTTGTTGTACAGCGTGCCGAAGTCCAGCCGCACCAGCGGCACGCCGAAGCCGCCGGCGATCGCCTTCGCGGCCAGGCTCTTGCCGCAACCCTGCACGCCGAGCAGCAGCATGCCCTTGGGCGGGTCGAGCGCGGGATCGGGCGTGGCGGCGAGGAACACCGCGCGCCGTCGCTGCACCCATTCCCGCACGCGGCCGATCCCGGCGACGTCGGCAAAGCTGGCGGTGGCGTATTCGTAATGCAGCAGGCCGGAACGGTTGAGAAGGTCGAACTTCGACTGCATCAGCTCGGGCAGATCCTGCGGGCCCAGCGCGCCGTCGTTGTAGATCAGCTTGCGCACGATGCGCCGTGCATCCGGTGCGGACAGGCCGAGCAGGTTGCGCATGATGGTGCGTGCGGCGTCGTTGTCGACCGTGACGTGGCGACCTTGCTCGCGCTGCCATGCCACTGCCTCACCGCGCAGGATGCCGGCCAGTTCCTTCAGGTCGGGCAACGACAGCGGCACGCGCAGCGACAGCGCCTCCAGCTCCTCGGGCAGCTCCACCTTGGCGCCGACCAGCACGATGGTGTGCGCGGCCGAGCGCTGGCGCTGCACGATCTCGCGCAGCTGGCGCAGGCTCATCGCGTAGCCGAGCAGGCCGTGGAAGTCGAACATCAGGTAGATGCCGCGCTCGCCCTGGGCGCGGATCGCCTCCAGCGTGGCGGTGGCGTCGGGTGCCACCTCGGCGCCGGGCTGGGCGAAGTCGAGTCGGCTGAGGCCGTCGGTCAACGTCCAGCGCCACAGGGGGCGCAGCGCCTGCGCGATCACGTGGCGGAAACACTCGATCACCCGTTGCTCGTCCACCGTCTCGATCACCAGCAGCGGCGTGGCCGCGCGGACCAGCGTGGTGAGGTCGTCCAGTTCGCTCATGCGCTCCCCCCGAAAGGGCGCAGTTTAGCGGGCGGCCGGGTTTCTGGCGCCATGCACTCCGGTATACGCTGCGCCTTCCCCTCGATCGCGGAGCCACCGCCATGCGCCTGCTGCTGCCATTGCTGCTGATCCTGTCGTCGCTGCCGGCGCTGGCCGCGCCGCCGCCGCTCGACCGGCTGACCCTGCCGAAGGGTTTCCACATCGCGGTGTATGCCGACCAGGTGCCGGACGCGCGCGAGATCGCGCTGGGCGCGAAGGGCACGGTGTTCGTCGGTTCCAACGATGCCGGCAAGGTCTATGCACTCACCGACACGAACGGCGACGGCGTCGCGGACAAGGTGCGGGTGATCGCCAGCGGCCTGCAGCTACCGGTGGGCGTGGCGTTCAAGGGGGGCGACCTGTACGTCTCCGCGGTGAGCCGCATCTACGTGCTGCGCGACATCGAGAACCACCTGGACGACCCGCCGAAGCCGGCGGTGATCACCGACAAGCTGCCCACCGAAACCCACCACGGCTGGAAGTTCATCGCATTCGGCCCGGACGGCAAGCTGTATGTGCCGATCGGTGCGCCGTGCAACATCTGCGACCCGGGCCCGGATCACGGCAAGCTGATCCGCATGAACGCCGACGGCAGCGGCTGGCAGGACGTGGCCCGCGGCATCCGCAACACGGTCGGCTTCGACTGGCAGCCGGGCACGAAGCGCCTGTGGTTCACCGACAACGGCCGCGACGAGATGGGCGACGACATGCCCAGCGACGAGTTGAACGAGATCACCCGCCCCGGCGAGCACTTCGGTTATCCGTACTGCCACCAGGGCGACACGCTCGACCCGGAATTTGGCAAGGGTCACAGCTGCAAGGACTACGTGCCGCCGGTGCTGAAGCTGGGCGCACATGTGGCCTCGCTCGGCATGCGTTTCTACCAAGGCAGGCAGTTTCCGGCCAGCTACAAGGGCGCGATCCTCATCGCCGAACACGGCTCGTGGAACCGCACCAGGAAATCCGGCTACCGGGTGATGACGGTGCGTTTGAACGGCAGCAAGGTGGTCTCGTACGAACCGCTGGTCAGCGGCTTCGAGCAGGACGAAAGCGCCTGGGGCCGTCCGGCCGACGTGCAACCACTGCCCGACGGCAGCGTGCTGGTCAGCGATGACCTGGCCGGGGCGGTGTATCGGGTGACGTACAAGCCGTGAGTGCGGCGCCATCTGGTTGCAAAGTGCGATTCCTGCCTGCGCAGGAATGACGGGATAAAAGAAGCGGTCCGCTCGCCCATAACCATCAAGTCGTCATTCCTGCGCAGGCAGGAATCGCGTCTCAACACCAGAGAAAACGCCATGGACAGGCGACAACCTTGCGTCTACACGCTGGCCAGCAAGAAGAATGGCGTCCTCTACATCGGTGTCACCGGCGATCTGGTCAAACGCATCTGGCAACACAGGAACGATGTGGTCGAAGGTTTTACCAACCGCTATCGCATTCATACGTTGGTCTGGTACGAACTTCACCCCACCATGGAGTCGGCGATCCTGCGCGAGAAGACGCTCAAGGCCTGGAAGCGCGACTGGAAGATGCGGTTGATCAAGCTGGGCAATACCGAGTGGCAGGACTTGTATCCGACTATCCTGTAGTTGCCGAAGTGCGATGCCTGCCTGCGCAGGCATGACGAGATAAGGACCCCACCGCCGTCATTCCGGCGAAGGCCGGAATCGCACTCCACGTTCCATGCAACCCGAGCGGAGAAACCCCATGCACCTGCGCAGCGACAACTTCGCCAACGGCCAGCCGATTCCCGCCGAGTTCGCGTTCGGCAAGCGCGGCGATCCGGTCGCGCTGTCCGACAACCGCAGCCCGCAGCTGGCGTGGAAGGACGCGCCACCGGCCACCCGCTCGTTCGTGCTCACCTGCATCGACCCCGACGTGCCCAGCCGCGGCGACGACGTGAACCAGGCCGGCCGCACCGTGCCTGCCGATCTGCCGCGGGTGGAGTTCGTGCACTGGCTGCTGGCGAACATTCCCGCCGAGTGCGGCGAGCTTGCCGCTGGCGCCTGCAGCGACGAAGTCACCGCGCGCGGCAAGCGCACGCCGTTCGGGCCACCGGGCAGCGTGCAGGGCGTCAACGACTACACCGGCTGGTTCAGCGGCGACGCCGACATGGGCGGCGAGTACCTCGGCTACGACGGCCCGTGCCCGCCGTGGAACGATACGTTGCTGCACCACTATCACTTCAAGGTGCACGCGCTCGATGTGGCCGTGCTGCCGTTGAGCGGCGGTTTCTCGCTGGCCGAACTGCGTGCGGCGATGGCCGGTCACGTGCTGGCCGAGGCGGAACTGGTCGGCACCTACAGCCTCAATCCGGCGCTCGCCGGCTGAACGGAAACCGGCGTAAACGTCGGCATCACGTGCACGACGGTGCCGACTCCCTTCACGCCCGCATGGCATGGGCTGTGGATGAATGGCCACCTGCGGTTTCCCCGCCGCCATTCCCTGCAGATTAGGACGCCCTCCATGCTTCACTATGCCCTTGTTTTTCTGATCATCGCGATCATCGCCGCCGTGCTCGGCTTCGGCGGCATTGCGGGCGCGGCGACCGGGATCGCAAAAATCCTGTTCATCATTTTCCTGATCCTCGCGGTCATCGCGTTCTTCCGCCGCAGCAGTTGATGGCGCGGCCATCGCGTCGTGTCTGTGTCACCATGAGTCTTCTCCGGAGCATGCAATGAACAAGCAAGTCCAGTCCCCCGAACCAGCCACTGGCGACCGTATCGACGAGCGTGCCGAGCGGATCAAGCAGGCCACTTCCGAAGCGGTAGCCAACACCAGGGAAAAAATGGAACGCGTCGCCGACCACGTCGAGGAAGGCCTGCACCGCGCCACCGACAAGGCGGCCGGCGCCGCCCACCAGGCCAGCGACAAGGCCACGCGGGTCAGCGAGCGCAGTCGCGAGGTCTACGACGAGACGATGGATCGCGCCGACGCATGGCTGGAACAGGCGCGCGACTACGTACGCGAGAAGCCGGTGCAGTCGGTCGCCATCGCGCTCGGCGCCGGCTGGCTGCTCGGCCGCATCCTGCGACGTTGAGCGTCGCGGGACCGGGCATGCACGACGAGGATGCATCATCCCGCGAAGCGACGGCGCCGGATCCGGCGCCGTCATCGTCTGGCCTGCTGGCCGAGATCGGCCAGCTCGGCCGCGCGGTCAAGCGGCTGTTCGGCGCGCAACGGCATTTGCTGGCGGCGGAACTGGGGCTGGCGCGCAGCGCGGTTTCGTGGATGTTGCTGGCGGCGCTGGCCGCCACCGTGGCCGGGGTCGCGCTCGGCCTGACCCTGCTTGGCCTGGTCGGTGTGCTGCTGGCGGCGTGGTTCGGTTCGTGGATCTGGGCCTTGCTGGTGCTGGCGTTGCTGCAGCTGTTGTTCCTGCTCGCCGCGATCGGACTGTTCCGCCGCTGCATGCACTGGATGAGTCTGCCCGCCACGCGCGGTGAGTGGAGTGCGATGATGCGCGAGACCCTGCACAAGGCCGAAGCGGGCGCGGCGGCCGGGCCGGGCGACGGGGAGGATCGGCAATGAGCGTATTGAAGCAGCAGCATGCCAGGGTGCAGGCCGCGCGCCTGCGCGTGCGCGCGGCGCGGCATGAGCTGAGTACGCCGGCGGCCGCCCTGCTGGCGCGCGGTCGCGACTATCCGTTGCTTACGGTGGGTGCGGCCGCTGGCGCCGGTTTCGTGCTGGGCAGCCTCAACGTGCACCCGCTGCGCGTGCCGGGGCTGGCGCCGTTGCTTGGCGGCGGGCTGGCCGAGGCGGTGGCCCATGGCACGCGCCTGCTCGCGGAGCTGGGCGCGATGGGGCTGGGTCCCGCCACGGCGGGCGAGGCGGATGCGGATGGCGGCGAACCCACGTGAGCGACCCCGGAACGCTCCCGCCGGCGCCGGATGCCGCCGACACAGCCGCGCCGGCGCGACCGGTCGCGCCGGGCACGCCGGGCACGCCGGGCACGCCGGATGAGCCGGTCCTGCAGGTCACGCATCGCCTGAGTGTGGCGCGCGGCGCACGCCGCCATCTGCGCGCGTTGCGCATGGTGCTGAACGTGCTGCTGCTGCTGGCGTTGCTGTACACCATCACGCTGGCCAAGGCGCTGCTGATTCCGCTGGTGCTGGCCGCGTTCATCGGCCTGGCGCTGAACCCGATCGTCGCCTTCGGCGCGCGCCTGCACCTGCCGCGCTGGCTCACCGCCAGCGTGCTCATGCTCGGCCTGGTGGTCGGCATCGGCGGCGGCACGGGCCTGCTGGCGCAACCGGCGGTCGGCTGGTTCCAGGGTGCGCCGGCGGCGATCAGGAGCTTCGTGCCGAAACTGCGCAGCTTCACCCGGCCGCTGGAGGCGGCCAACCGCGCCACCCAGACCCTGGTCAGCGGCACCACCCGCGCGCCGGCGCCGCCTGCCACGCCGATCTCGCTCAGCACCTGGGACGTGGTCTCCACTGCGCCGAAGGTGCTGGCGGCGGTGCTCGGCGTACTGCTGCTGGTGTTCTTCTTCCTGATCTACGGTGACTCGATGTTGCGCCGGCTGGTGGAGATCACCCCCAGCTTCGCCTACAAGCGGCACGCGGTAACCATCGTGCGCGGCATCCAGGCCGAGGTGTCGCGCTACCTGCTCACCGCGCTGCTGATCAACGCCAGCCTCGGCGCGGTCACCACCGGCATGCTATGGCTGTACAAGGTGCCCGACCCGCTGCTGTGGGGCGCGGTGGCGATGTTCGCCAACTTCATTCCCTACGTCGGCGCGATCGTCACCACCGCGCTGCTGGCGGTGGTGTGCATGCTCTACGCCAGCGACGCCAGCCTGCAGGTGTTCCTGCCGGTGCTGACCTTCGCCGGCATCACCGCGGTGGAAGGCAACCTGATCACGCCGTTCATCCAGGGCGCCAGCATGCGCTTGTCGCCGATCGCGATCCTGCTGTGGCTGCTGGTGTGGGGCTGGCTGTGGGGCATTCCCGGCGCGCTGTTGGCGGTGCCGATGCTGACCTGCACCAAGTTGATCTGCGAACGCGTACGCGGCTGGGAGTGGTTCGCGCACATCGTGCAGCGCTAGGGAGCCGCGCTACACCCACACGTCGTCCTGCGTGGGGCAGGTCCCACCCGCGTCGCCCGTGTTGACCACGCCGTACGGCTCGACCAGCATCACGCAGCCAGCCGACCAGCGGCACCAGTGCCATCCACAGCCAGAAGCTGCCGGGTTCCACAGCTCAGCGCGCGCAAACAGTTCGGCGGGTAGCCTTCGCTGATCGATGACAGCCCGCCGCCGAGCGAATAGGAGCGCGTCAGCAGCGTCCAGAAGCCGAAGGCCAGCGCGTGCCCCGTCGTCAGCGCGCTCAGGCACGCGTTTCCAGCTTCACGCCCGGGGCCAGGAAATGCATGAAGTCGGCCTTGCCCAGCGGCACGCCGATCTTGCGCAGGATGGCGTATGCGGTGGTGACGTGAAAGTACAAATTGGGCAGCAGGTATTCGCTTGCGTATTGCCGGCCGGGCAGTTCGCAGTACTTGCCGGGACCAAGGCCGATGCGCTTGATCTCATCCAGCTTGTGGTCGCCGGCGCGGATGCCGGAAACGAGTTCCCGGGTCTGCCGGATGTGGGCGCGCGCCACTGCCACGGAAGCGACCTCCGTCGACAGGTTCTCCACCGGCTCGCCGGCGCACCACTGCGAGAAGCCGCGCGGCTGGTTGCAGGCGAAGGCGATCTGGGTGCCGAGCGGGAACATGTCCGGCGCCAGGCGCTCGGTCAGTGCCGCGTCGAGATCGCCGAGGTGCTTCTCGCCGACGTCGAGGATGTGATCGAGGGTGTCCAGTCGCGACAGGAAGATGCGCTGCAGTTCGACGATTTCCCGGGTAGTCATGTGGAGCCTCGCTGGGTGGTAATGCCTGATGCCGCAGTGTGCAACCACCGCGTCGGGTGCAACAGTGCTGGAGGCCATGCCTCGGCGCTCGCGCGCCCGGCCCGCGCCTTCGCGGTTGAAAAGCACCGCCTCTCAGTCTGTCGGCCGCTGGCACGCGCTGTACTCGCGGCACGGCGCAGTCGGCGCCCATTCCTCGATGCAGGTGCGCGGATCACCAGGCGATCACTTCGCCATCGCGGAAGAAGCGCCCGGTCGGCGCCGGGGTAGGCAGGCTGGTGGCCCACACCACGCCGGCGGCGCCGACGCTCACCGGGCGGCCGCCGGGGCCGCCGAGATCGGTGGCGGTCCAGCCCGGGCACACGGCGTTGACCGCGATGCCGCTGCCTTCCAGCTCGGCCGCCAGCGTGCGGGTGTAGGTGTTGAGCGCGGACTTGGAGGTGCGGTAGGCCACGCAGGCGCTGCCGTTCGAGCCGCTGGCGCCGCAACCGCTGGAGACGTTGACGATGCGGCCGTAGCCGTGCCGGCGCATCAGCGGCAGCAGCGCGCTGCTCAGCCGCCAGGTGCCGAACAGGTGGGTCTGCATCGCATCCAGCGCCGGCGCGAGGTCGGCGTGGCTGGCGTGGGCGTCGTGGTCGTAGTGGCCGCCGGCGTTGTTGACCAGCACGTCGAGCCGGCCGTAGGTCACCTCGATCCAGCGCGCCAGCGTGTCGACCTGGTCCTGTTGCGTGACGTCGAGCTGCACCGCGATCACCTCGCCCAGCGCGCCGGCGAGCTGGCGTGCTGCATGCAGGCCCTTGTCCAGGTCGCGTGCGCCCAGCAGCACGGTGATGCCGTGTTCGCTGAGCTGGCGCACCACCTCGAAACCCAGGCCGCGATTGGCGCCGCTGACCAGCGCCACGCGGTAGACCGGCGTGCTCGCCGGCGCGCGGCGGGCCGACCGGCTCATGGTGTGGCGCCGGTCTGCGCCACCGCGCTGCAGCGCTCGTCGCCGCAGGCCTGCCAGCCGCCGCCGAGCGACTTGTACAAGGCGACGGCGCGGGTGTTGATCGCCGCCTCGGCCTGCGCCAGGTCGTCTTCGGCGGCGAGCTGGGTGCGCTCGGCGTCGAGCAGTTCGAGGAAGCCGGTGGCGCCTTCCTGGTAGCGCACTCGCGCCAGGTCGGCGGCGTGCTTGCTCTGCGTGGCCTGTTCGATCAGGTGATCGACGCGGATGCGTTGCTGGTTGAAACCGGTGACCGCGTTGTCGATGTCCTCGATCGCCTCCAGCACGCTGCGCTGGTAATTCGCCTGCGCCGCGTCGGCACGTGCCTCGCTGGCGTGCAGGTTCGCGCGCACTCGCTGCACGTTGAGGCCGGCCCAGCTGATGCTCGGCGCCAGCGACCACGCGCGCGTCGACGGGCTGCCGAAGTCGTTGCTGCGCCCGGACAGGAAACCGAGGAAGCCGCCCAGCGTGAGGTGCGGGAAGAAATCCGCCTTGGCCACGCCAATGCGCGCGGTGGCGGCCGCGTACTCGCGTTCGGCCATGCGCACGTCCGGACGACGCGCCAACACGTCGCCGGCGTCACCGATCGGCAAGCTCGCTGCGATCGGCGTGAAGCTCTTCGGCGACACGTCGATGTCCAGTTCGCCCGGGCGCGCGCCGAGCAGCACGGCGAGGCGGTATTCGCTGGCGCTGGCCTGCGTCTGCAGCAGCGGCAGTTGCGCCTGCACCGCGCTGAGGCGGGCCTTCGCGCTGGCCACGTCCTGCTCCGAGCCGGTGCCGACCTGCTGGCGCACCTCGGTGAGGTGCACGGTCTGGCGCTGGTTGTCGATGTCGCGTCTGGCGATGTCCAGCCGCAGCTGGCTGCCGCGCAGTTCGAAATAGTTGCGTGCGACCTCGGCCAGCAGGCTGACTTGCGCGTCGTGCAGCGCCGCCTCGCTGGCGCCGAGGTCGGCGCCGGCCGCTTCCACCGAACGGCGCACGCCGCCGAACAGGTCCAGCTCCCAGCTGGCATCGAAGCCGGCCTGGTAGGTGGTGGTGGTGCGCCGCTGCTCGCCGAAGCCCGGCTGCTGGCCGCGGCTGCGCGTGTAGCTCGCGCCGGTGTCGATGGTCGGCAGCTGGTCGGACTTCGCGCCGCCGAGCAGCGCCCGCGCTTCCTGCAATCGCGCCACCGCGATGCGCAGGTCGAGGTTGTTGGCCGCGGCGCGCTGGATTAGCGTATCCAATACCGGATCGTTGAACTGCTTCCACCACGCGGCCTGGAACGACGCGTTGGTTTCCTGTGCGGCGTCGAGGCCCTGCAGTTGCGGCGCGGGGATCTTCGCGGCGCGGTAGTTCGGGCCGACGCTGACGCAGCCCGCCAGTGCGAGGACGAAAACGAGCACGGAGCCACGAACCCACGTCGTCATCCCTGCGTAGGCAGGGATCGCACTTGCTCGTTCGTCGGAGTGCGCGGAAGTGCGATTCCTGCCTACGCAGGAATGACGAGTGGGAGAGTTCTGCACGGTATTGCGCATGAAAGTTTTCATCAGTGGTTCTCCAGCGCCGGCAGCGCATGCGCCGCGGCGCGTTCGGCCGCACGCGCCTCGCGGCGCTCGACCAGGGCGCGAATGACGACGTAGAACAGCGGCGTGTAGATCAGCCCGAAGATGGTGACGCCGAGCATGCCGGCGAACACCGCCACGCCCATCGCGTG
Source organism: Rhodanobacter thiooxydans (assembly GCF_030291135.1). Lineage (NCBI taxonomy): Bacteria > Pseudomonadati > Pseudomonadota > Gammaproteobacteria > Lysobacterales > Rhodanobacteraceae > Rhodanobacter > Rhodanobacter thiooxydans. Next base: position 74,921 of record NZ_CP127409.1, read on the forward strand.
ACGCATCTCGGCACCGGCGCCATGCGAGGTCACCAGCGGCACCACGCCCATGATGAAGGCGAACGAGGTCATCAGGATCGGGCGCAGTCGCAGCTTCGCCGCTTCCAGCACCGCCTCGTGGCGGCTCATGCCTTCATGCTGGCGTTCGCGGGCGAACTCGACGATCAGGATCGCGTTCTTGCACGCCAGTCCCACCAGCACGATCAAGCCGATCTGGGTGAAGATGTTGTTGTCGCCACCGCTGAGCCACACGCCGGCGATCGCGGACAGCAGCACCATCGGCACGATCAGGATCACCGCCAGCGGCAGCGACCAGCTTTCGTACAGCGACGACAGCACCAGGAACACCAGCAGCACGCATAACGGGAACACCAGGATCGCGGTGTTGCCGGCGAGGATCTGCTGATAGGTCAGCTCGGTCCACTCGAAGCTGATGCCGTTGGGCAGGTTGTCCTTCGCCAGCTTCTCCATCGCCGCCTGCGCCTGGCCGGAGCTGAAGCCCGGCGCCGGGCCACCGTTGATCTCGGCGGTGGCGTAACCGTTGTAGTGCTGCACGCGATCCGGGCCGGCGCCCTGCTGCACGGTGACGAACGAACCCAGCGGCACCATCTGGCCCTGCGCGTTGCGCGTCTTCAGCTGCAGGATGTCCTGCGGCGTGTGGCGGAACGCCGGGTCGGCCGAAACATTGACCTGGTAGGTGCGGCCGAAGCGGTTGAAGTCGTTGACGTAGAGCGAGCCCATGTAGGCCTGCATGGTCTGGTACACGTCGCCCAGGTTCACGCCCTCGGCCTTGGCCTTCTCGCGGTTCACGTCGGCGTCCACCTGCGGCACGCTGACCTGGAAGCTGGAGAACAGCCCGGCCAGTGCCGGGTCCTTGCGGCTGGCGGCGATCAGGTTATGCGTCTGCTGGTACAGCTCGTCGAAGCCGCGGTCGCTGCGATCCTCGATCTGCAGGCGGAAGCCGCCGATCGTGCCCAGCCCCATCACCGGCGGTGGCGGGAACACCGCGATGTACGCGTCCTGGATCGCGGCGAATTTCTGGTTCAGCGCGCCGGCGATCGCACCGGCGGAAAGATCGGCGCTGCGACGCTCCTCGAACGGCTTCAGCGTGACGAACACGATGCCGGAGTTGGTGGAGTTGGTGAAGCCGTTGATCGACAGGCCGGGGAAGGCCACCGCGTGTTCGACGCCCGGCTGCTTCAGTGCGATCGCGCCCATGCGCTGGATCACGTCTTCGGAACGATCGAGCGAGGCCGCGTCGGGCAGCTGGGCGAATGCCACCAGGTACTGCTTGTCCTGCCCCGGCACGAAACCGGTCGGCACGTGCGAGAAGCCGAACCAGGTCAGCGCGATCAGGCCGGCGTAGACCACCAGCGCCAGCTTGCCCTTGCCAACGATGCGCTTGACGCCGCCGACGTAGCGCTCGGAGCCGCGATGGAAGATGCGGTTGAATGGACGGAACAGCCAGCCGAACGCGCGGTCGATCCAGACCGTGAGGCGGTCCTTCGGCGCGTCGTGGCCCTTCAGCAGCACGGCGGCCAGTGCCGGGCTCAGGGTCAGCGAGTTGAACGCGGAGATCACCGTGGAGATCGCGATGGTCAGCGCGAACTGCCGGTAGAACTGGCCGGTAAGGCCGCTGACGAAGGCGGTCGGGATGAACACCGCGCACAGCACCAGCGCGGTCGCCACGATCGGCCCGGTGACTTCGCGCATGGCTTGCCGAGTGGCTTCGCGTGGCGTCTGCCCGAGTTCGATATGCCGCTCGACGTTCTCCACCACCACGATCGCGTCATCGACCACAATGCCGATCGCCAGCACCAGTCCGAACAGCGACAACGCGTTGAGCGAGAAGCCGGCCAGGTACATGATCGCGAACGTGCCGATCAGCGACACCGGCACCGCCACCAGCGGAATGATCGAGGCGCGCCAGGTCTGCAGGAACAGGATCACCACCAGCACCACCAGCAGGATCGCCTCCAGCAGCGTATGCGCCACCGCCTCGATCGAGCCGCGCACGAACACGGTCGGGTCGTACACGATGGAGTAGTCGACCCCTTGCGGGAATTCCTTTTTCAGCTGCGTCATGGTGGCGCGTACTTCGTCGGAGATCTGGATCGCGTTGGAGCCGGGCCGCGCGAAGATCGGCAGCGCCACCGCCGGCTTGTTGTCGAGCAGGCTGCGCAGCGCGTAGTTGTTCGAGCCGAGATCGACTTTGGCGACATCACTGAGGTGAGTGACGCCGCCGCGCGCATCGGTGCGCACGATGATGTTGCGGAAGTCGTCCTCGCTGACCAGCCGGCCGCGCGTGTTGATGTTGAGCTGGAACGCGGAATTGGATGGGCCGGGCGGCGCGTTCAGCGCACCGGCGGCGACCTGCACGTTCTGCTCGCGGATCGCGTTGATCACGTCACCGGTGGTGAGCGAGCGCTGGGCCAGCTTCTGCGGGTCCAGCCACACGCGCATCGAGTACTCGCCGGCACCGAAGATCTGCACGTCGCCGACGCCGTCGAGCCGGCCCAGCACGTCTTTCACGTGCAACCGCGCGTAGTTCGACAGGTACAGCATGTCGTAGCGCTGATCGGGCGAGGTGAGGTGCACGACCATGGTGAGGTCGGGCGAGCTCTTCTGCGTGGTCACGCCGAGCCGCTGCACTTCCTCGGGCAGTTTCGGCAGCGCCTGCGCCACACGGTTCTGCACGTCGACCTGGGCGGTGTTGAGGTCGGTGCCCAGCGCGAACGTCACGGTCAGGGTGAGTGCGCCGTCGCTGGTCGCCTGCGAGGAGGTGTAGAGCATGCCCTCGACGCCGTTGATCTGTTCCTCCAGCGGCGTGGCGACGGTTTCGCCGATCACCTTGGGGTTGGCGCCGGGGTAGGCGGCGCGAACCACCACGGTGGGCGGCACCACTTCGGGATACTCGCTGATCGGCAGCTTGAACACCGCGATGGAACCGGTGATCACGAACAGCAGCGACAGCACGGCGGCCATGATCGGCCGGTCGACAAAGAATTGGGCGATGTTTTTCATGCAAAGAGTCCTCGACGAAGCCGGTTCGCGGCTTCGGTCTTTCTTTTGCTCCTCTCCCTGCAGCGCAGGGGGAGGTGGGGAGGGGGTAACGCTCTTGCCTTGTGCTTTGCGGGTGCGCTGGAGGGCTTCACCCCTCCCCAGCCCTCCCCTGCGGCAGTCCCCATGGGACTGCCGCAGGGGAGGGAGCACTACTCAACTCTGCGGAGCCTTGGTTGCCGCCGCGTTGGCCTGCGCCGTGCGCTTGTCGGCAGCCGGCACATCGCCGCGCTCGACCAGCGCCTTGTCGGCCGCCTCAAGCCGATAGCTCATCGCCACCTTCTGCGGATTCACCTCGACGCCGGGCCGCACGCGCTGCAGGCCGTTCACCACCACCAGGTCGCTCGGCTGCACGCCACTGTCGATCACGCGCAGGCCGTGGAACAGGGCACCGGTGTCGACCTTGCGGTATTGCACCTTGTGTTCCTTGTCGACCACGTAGACGAACTGGTTGCCCAGGTCGGTGCCGATGGCGCGGTCGTCCACCAATACGCGCGACTTCGCCTGACCGCTCTGCAGCTGCACGCGGGCGTACAGGCCGGGCGTGTACAGGCCGTCGGCGTTGTTGAACACCGCGCGCAGGCGCATCGTGCCGGAGCCGGTGTGCAGCTGGTTGTCGACGAAGTCGAGGCGGCCCTCATGCGGGTAACCGGATTCGTCGGCCAGGCCCATCGCCGCCTCGATCCGCGCGTCGTGGCCGGCCTGCTTCGCGCTGGCGCGCAGGTGGTCGAGCTTGAGCCAGGTCTGTTCGTCCACGTCGAAGTAGACATAGACCGGGTTCACCGAGACCACGCTGGTCAGCACGTCGTTGCTGGTGACCAGGTTGCCGGGGGTGACGCGGGCATTGCTGACGCGGCCGTCGATCGGCGAACGCACCCGGGTGAAGTCCAGGTTCAGCCGCGCCGCGGCCAAGGCTGCGGTGGCGGCGCCCAGTTGCGCCCGCGCGCTCTGCGCGGTGGTGGCCTGGCGGTCGGCTTCCTGCTGCGCGATCGCGTGCTGGGCCAGCAGCATCCCGGCGCGGCGCTGGTTGGTCTCGGCCAGGCTCAACTCGGCGCGGGCCTGCGCCTGGTTCGCGCCGAGCCGGTCGACCTCGGCCTGGTACGGGCGGGCGTCGAGCTGGAACAGCACGTCGCCCTTGTGCACCAGCGCGCCTTCCTGGAACTGCACCGACTCCACGAAGCCGCCGACGCGCGGCTGCACCTGCACCGTGTTCACCGCTTCCAGCCGGCCGGTGAACTCGGCGCTGTCGCTGACCTTGCGGGTCAACGCCTGCGCCACCGTCACTTCCGGCGGCGGCCCGCCGGCGGGGCTTTGCGCACGGCTGTCGTTGCCGTGCAGCAGCAGCCAGCTGCCGAAGGCTCCGGCCGCGACCAGGGGGACCAGCATCCATTGTTTTTTCATCTTGCGCTCCCAACACCTTGTTGGCCGGGGAGGGGAAACCCGGCGAAGGGTCGAGAGAATAGGTGTACTTACCGGTATAGAAAATCCGTTTCTTGCGCACTACACTCGTGCGCCACAGTCACGAATCGACGAGGAATTGAAACCATGGAAGACTTTTCCGCCATTTCGACCTTCGTCCGCGTGGTCGAGGCCAAGAGTTTCGCCGCCGCCGCCAGCCAGCTGGGCATGACCCCGTCCGGGGTCAGCCGCGCCGTCTCGCGGCTGGAAGCCCAGCTCGGCGCGCGGCTGCTGTTCCGTTCCACCCGCTCGCTGCGCCTGACCGACGACGGCGCCTCGTTCCATGCGCGCTGCAAGGAGATCCTCGCCGACCTGGCCGAGGCGACCGAGGCGCTGAACTTCGCCAACAGCAAGCCGACCGGCAAGCTGCGCGTGGGCATCTCGTTGTCGGTAGGCCGCGCCGCGGTGATTCCGCGCCTGACCGAGTTCGAGCAGCGCTACCCGGACATCCGGCTGGAGCTGTCGATGAGCGACTCGCCGGCGGATCTCAACGGCGAGGGCCTGGACTGCGCGATTCGCGTCGGCGAGCTGGAGGATTCCAGCCTGATCGCGCGCAAGATCGGCTACCTCAGCAACGTGGTGTGCGCCTCGCCCGAGTACCTGCGCAAGTACGGTGCGCCACGCAGCATCGAGGACCTCAAGGATCACCGCTGCATCAACTACGTCTACCCGAATGGCCGTCCGCGCCAGTGGCAGTTCGACACGCCGGGCGGGCAGATGAGCGTGGACATCGACGCGCACATGCTGATCAACGACGGCGAATCGGTTTTGCAGGCGGTGGCGGCGGGCCTGGGCATCACCCAGGTGCCGCGCATGCTGGCGGCGTGCCTGCTGGAGAAGGGCATGCTCGAACGGGTGATGACCGACACCCACTCCACCGGCAAGCCGGTGTGGATCGTCTATCCGCAGAAGAAGCACCTGTCGGCCCGCGTGCAGGCCTTCATCGAATGGGTGCGCGAGCTGTTCGATCGCACCAACCAGCCAGGCCAGGATGCGATCGGTGCGCTGAAGATGGTGCCGAAGCCGGCGCGCCAGAAGGCGCCGGCCGAAGCGGCGTAGAGCTTCCTTCGCGGCCGCGCGCGCCCGGCCGCGGCAGACTCAAGCGCCGGCCGGCACCAGCAACAGCAGTGCCACGCCGAAGGCGATGCGGTAGATGGCAAACGGGGTGAAAGTGTGGCTGCGGATGTAGCCGAGCAGCCACTTCACCGCGATAAACGCCACGATCGCCGAAATCACGAAGCCGATCACCAGCGCGCTCCAGTCCTCGTGCGCGGCACCGCCGTCCTTCACCACTTTCAGCAGCTCGTAGCCGGTGGCTGCGTACATGGTGGGAATGCCGACCAGGAAGGCGAACTCGGTGGCCGCCGCGCGGTTGCTGGTGCCGAACAGCATGGCCGCGAAGATCGTCGCGGCCGAGCGCGAGGTGCCGGGAAAGATGCCGGCGATCATCTGCGCAATGCCGACCAGGATCGCTACCTTCCATGTCACCGTGCTGCGCTCGGGCTGGCGCGCGGCCAGCCGCTCGGCGGCGATCATCCACAGGCCGCCGATCACCAGCGCCCAGGCGACCGGGGTCACCGTCTCGGGCAGCTTGAAGCCCAGCTTCACCGCGATGAGGCCGAGCACGGCGGTGATCAGGAAGGCCACGACCAGCTTCAGCAGGTAGTCGCGGTTGGCCGGGTCGCGCCACTGCGTCAGCAGCTGCCAGATGCGCTTCCAGTAGATCAGCGTGACCGCCAGGATCGCGCCGGCCTGGATGCCGATGTTGAACAGATCCGAGCGCGCACCCAGCCCGAACTTCTCCGCGATCAGCAGGTGGCCGGTCGAGGAGATCGGCAGAAATTCGGTGATGCCTTCGATGATGCCGAGCAGGATGACGTGGAGCAGGTCGGTCACGGGCGGGTCCGTTGGCGGGGTGGGAACGCGCCGTCGAACGGATCGCCGGCATGAAGCGCCATAGCTTACGGGTTTTGCCCTTATGCGGGGTGGCCGCGGGCTGGGCGGCCCGCCGCACCGCGCGCACCGGAACAGTGCAAACCGGCCGCCGCGACGGGTGCAGATGGTGCTAACGCGGGACGCGGCTGGTCCGTCACGGCGGCGCCGATGCAGCCACGGCAACGGCTTCCGCCCATGGCACGTGGCTTGCTGAGGTGGTGATGAGCCATGCGGTCGCATGGACATGTCGCGGTAGCCCATGGACGTCTGGACGTCTGGACGGCCATCACCGCAACGCCATCACCGAGGGGCGTGGCCGACGATGAAACGAAATTGGATATCCGCGTCGGCCATCGTGCTGTGCTGCGCCGCCTCCGGCCCGGTGCCGGCGCAGGCGGACGAAGTGCCAGCCAGCCAGTGGCTCGGCAGCGCCGGCGCGGTCAGCGACTACCTTTTTCGCGGGCTCTCACAGACCAACCGCCAGCCTGCTGTGCAGGCCGGCGTCGAATTCGATCATGCCAGCGGCTGGTACGTGGGCGGCTGGGGCAGCAATGTCAGCTGGCTGTCCGATGCCTCGACCTCCGCGGCGCCGGTTTCCAGCAGCGTGGAGCTCGACCTCTACGGCGGCTGGCGCGGCAGCCTTGGCGGCGGCTGGAGCTATGACGTTGGCGTGTACCGCTACCAGTACCCCGGCAGCTACCCGGCGCGCTTCACTTTGCCCGACACCACCGAGGGCTATGTCGCGCTGGCCTGGAAAAGCGTGTCGCTGAAGTACTCGTACGCCTTCACCGACCTGTTCGGCTACGCCGGCAGTGGGCATAGCGGCTACCTGGACCTGTCGTGGAACCAGCCATTCGCACCGGGCTGGCTGCTCAACGCGCACGTCGGCCACCAGCACGTGGCGAACGTGCCCGGCGCCTCGTACCGCGACTGGAAGCTGGGCGTGACCCGGACCTTCGGCAGCAGCTGGTCGGTGGCGCTGGGTTACTGCGACACCAACGCGAACGCGTCGATCTACACCAATGCGCGCGGTCACTACCTGGGCCGCGCCACCGCGCTGCTGAGCGTGGCCAGGTCGTTCTGAAAGAGATTCCACCGGGAGCCATCCATGAAAATGATCACCAGCATCATCCGCCCGTACAAGCTCGACGAGGTCCGCGACGCGCTCGCGCTCGCCGGCGTGTCGGGCATCACGGTGACGGAAGTGCGCGGCTTCGGCCGCCAGAAGGGCCACACCGAGCTGTACCGCGGCGCCGAGTACGTGGTCGATTTCCTGCCCAAGCTCAAGGTCGAGGTGGTGGTGCCCGACGAGCTGCTCGACGCGGCGCTGGAGGAAATCCAGCGTGCCGCGCGCACCGGCAACGTTGGCGACGGCAAGCTCTTCGTCACCGGCGTGGAGCAGGTGATCCGCATCCGCACCGGCGAACTTGACGCCGATGCCCTCTGACCCGAAGCACGCGAGGTTTTCCATGAAAGAGTTCAGGTTCCATCGCGGCATCGGTGCGGGTCTGGCCCTGGCCCTGGCCGCGCCGATGCTGCACGCCACCGCGGTCGTGCCGCTGGTCGACAAGGGCGACGTGGCGTGGATGCTCACCTCCACCCTGCTGGTGCTGCTGATGACGGTGCCGGGACTGGCGCTGTTCTACGGCGGCCTGGTGCGTGCGAAGAACGTGCTGTCGGTGCTGATGCAGGTGCTGACGGTGTTCTCGCTGCTGCTGCTGCTGTGGGTGGCGTACGGCTACAGCCTCGCCTTCAGCGGCGGCGGCGCGGTGATCGGCAACTTCCACAAGCTGTTCCTGCACGGCGTGACGAAAGACACGCTGGCGGCCACCTTCAGCGCTGGCGTGGCGCTGCCGGAGTACGTGTTCGTGGCGTTCCAGGCCACCTTCGCCGGGATCACCGGCGCGCTGATCGTGGGCGCGTTCGCCGAGCGTATGCGTTTCCGCGCGGTGCTGCTGTTCGTGGCGATCTGGTTCACCTTCGCCTACCTGCCGATCGCGCACATGGTGTGGGCGGGGCCAAACGGTTTCCTGTTCGCCCGGGGTGCGCTGGATTTCGCCGGCGGTACCGTGGTGCACATCAACGCCGGCGTGGCCGGCCTGGTCGGCGCCTGGTTCGTCGGGCCGCGGCTGGGCTTCGGCCGCGAGCCGATGAAGCCGCACAACGTGACGTTCACCATGGTCGGCGCGGCGTTGCTGTGGGTGGGCTGGTTCGGCTTCAACGCCGGCTCCAACCTGGAGGCGAATGCGGGCGCGGGGCTGGCCTTCATCAACACCTTGCTGGCCGCGGCGGCGGCGGTGCTGGCGTGGCTGGCGGTGGAGGCGGTGGTGCGCGGCCACGCGTCGATGGTGGGCGGTGCCTCCGGTGCGGTGGCCGGCCTGGTCGGGATCACTCCGGCCTGCGGCACGGTGGGGCCGATGGGCGCGATCGTGATCGGCGCCGTGGCCAGTTTCTGCTGCGTATGGGGCGTCACCGGGCTGAAGAAGCTGCTGCGCGCGGACGATGCGCTGGACGTGTTCGGCGTGCACGGCGTCGGCGGCATCGTGGGCGCGCTGCTGACCGGCGTGTTCACCGCGCCGGCGCTGGGCGGCACCGGCGCGGCGGACTATTCGGTGCTCCACCAGCTCGGCGTGCAGATGCTGGGCGTGGGCATCACCGTCTTCTGGAGCGGCGTGGTTTCGATGCTGGCCTACCTGGCGGTGAAGGCGGTGTTCGGCCTGCGCGTGTCGTACGAGGCGGAGCGCGAGGGACTGGACATTACCTCGCACGGCGAAAGCGCCTACGATGGGTGAGGCCGCCGGTCGGCGGGTGTGATGACAGAGCCAGGATGGTGCAATGTGCCAGCCATATTGCACCATCATGCCGCTTGCAGCTGCCTTGCCGTCACCGTGACATCCGCCAAGCCGTTGTCAGACAAGGGTTCTGCCCGGTGGCATGGACCTTGCCAAAGAACAGTCACCATCCACCTTCGAGGTTGCCCCATGTCCGCCAACAAAGTGCTCGACCTGATCCAGGAGCATGAGGTCGAGTTCGTCGACTTCCGCTTCGCCGACATGCTCGGCGTGCACCACCACGTCACCTTCCCGGCCCACGCGATCGACGAGTCGACGTTCGAGGACGGCAAGATGTTCGATGGCTCCTCGATCACCGGCTGGAAGGGCATCAACGAGTCGGACATGATCCTGCTGCCCGACCCGGATACCGCCCACCTCGACCCGTTCAGCTCGCACACCCAGCTGATCCTGCACTGCGACGTGCTGGAGCCGTCGACCATGCAGGCCTACGGCCGCGACCCGCGCTCGATCGCCAAGCGCGGCGAGGCGTTCCTGAAATCCACCGGCATCGCCGACACCGCGTTCTTCGGCCCGGAGCCGGAGTTCTTCATCTTCGACTCGGCACGCTGGCAGAACGATCCCGGTCGCGTGTTCTACGAGATCGGCTCGGAAGAGGCGGCATGGTCGTCGCGCTACAAGTACGACGGCAACAACAGCGGCCACCGCCCGGGCGTGAAGGGCGGCTACTTCCCGGTCAGCCCGGTCGATTCGCTGGGCGACCTGCGCGCCGACATGTGCAAGGTGCTGGAGTCGCTGGGCCAGAAGGTCGAGGTGCACCACCACGAGGTGGCCAACGCCGGCCAGTGCGAGATCGGCGTGAGGTTCAACACGCTGGTGAAGAAGGCCGACGAACTGCTGACGATGAAGTACGTCATCAAGAACGTGGCACACCAGAACGGCAAGACCGTCACCTTCATGCCCAAGCCACTGGTCGGCGACAACGGCTCGGGCATGCACGTGCACCAGTCGCTGTCGAAGAACGGCGAGAACCTGTTCGCCGGCGACCTCTACGGTGGCTTGAGCCAGACCGCGCTGTGGTACATCGGTGGCATCTTCAAGCACGCCCGCGCGATCAACGCGTTCGCCAACTCCACCACCAACAGCTACAAGCGGCTGGTGCCGGGCTTCGAGGCGCCGGTGATGCTGGCCTACTCGGCGCGCAACCGCTCGGCAAGCTGCCGCATCCCGTACGTGGCCAGCCCCAAGGGCCGCCGCATCGAGGTGCGCTTCCCCGACCCGATGAACTCCGGCTACCTGGTGTTCACCGCGCTGATGATGGCCGGCCTGGACGGCATCATCAACAAGATCGACCCGGGCGCGCCGGCCGACAAGGACCTGTACGACCTGCCGCCGGAAGAGGAGAAGAACATCCCGCAGGTGTGCTCCAGCCTCGACGCCGCGCTGGAAGCGCTGGACAAGGACCGCGACTTCCTCAAGGCCGGCGGCGTGTTCACCGACGACTTCATCGACGCCTATATCGAAGTGAAGATGAAGGAAGTCACCAAGTACCGCGCCAGCACGCATCCGCTGGAGTTCCAGATGTACTACTCGCTCTGAGCGGGTTGGTCATGCGGTAAAAGCAACGGGCGCCTCGGCGCCCGTTGTCGTTTCGACAGCAAGCCAGCATCGCTTCGCCGGGAAGTTTTCGCGGTGCTTCCCGTGCAGGCTGCTACTTTAGGATGCGTTCCCACCTGCGGAGTTCCATCCATGCCCGTGCGGCTCTCTTCAACAGGTCTGGTGCTCGATGGCCATGCGCCGGTGCAGAACCTGCTGCGTTTGCTCGACACCGTCATGCGCGGCATCGGCCAGGTCATGTTGCAGAACAACAGCTACGCGGGGGTGCTGTTCCTGCTCGGCATCTTCTGGAACTCGACGCTGTTCGGATGCGCGGTGCTGGTCGGCACCATGACAAGTACGACCACGGCCATGCTGCTCGGTGCGAAGCCGGCCCTCGTGCGGGATGGCTTGTTCGGTTTCAACGGCGCTCTCGTGGCGATTGCCGTCATCTATTTCTTGCAGCCGGACGCGCTGACCTGGGCCTATGTGATTCTGGCCGCAGCCTGCACCACGGTGCTGATGGCGGCGATGCTGCGGTTGTTCGATGTCTGGAAGATGCCCGTGCTCACCGCGCCGTTTGTCTTTACCGCGCTTTGTTTTCTGCTGGCGTGCGCCCGCTTTGGCCGGCTGCATTCGACGCATGTGCTGCCCACCGCGGGCTTGCCTAGGGCGGCGGCCATCGTGGAAGGCATCGTAACCACCTCGACGGTGCTGGAAGGCCTGTTCAACGGCATCGCGCAGGTGTTCTTTCAGGGCAGTGTGATCACCGGCGTGCTGTTCGCCATCGGCCTGCTGATCAGTTCGCGCCGGGCCTTTGTCACCGCGTTGCTGGGCTCCCTGATCGGCCTGCTGGTGGCCTGGGGCATGGGCGCGGCCGAGCCCGCCATCCGCTCCGGTGCGTTCGGCTTCAACAGCGTGCTGACGGCGATCGCCCTGGGCAGTGTGTTCCTTGTGCTGGACAAGGCTTCTGCCGCTTACACGCTGCTTGCCACGATCGTCACGGCGGTGGTGTTTGCCGCCATCTCCGCGGCGCTGGAGCCGCTGGGCATGCCAGCGCTGACGCTGCCGTTCGTGCTCGTCGTCTGGCTGTTCGTCCTGGCTGGCCCGGTTTTCCCGGGGCTGCGACCAGCACCTGCCGCATGAAGTGGAGGCCTCGCGGGTAACGGATGCTGGCCGAGTCGACGCCGGGCATCAGGTTTCGGCTCAGAACGTCACCTGCGTATACAAACCGATGACAAAGGCGTCGGGAATGTTGCCGGTGCCGCCCGGGCGGAAGACGTATTGCAGGTTCGGGCGCAGGGTCAGCCAGGGGGTGATCCTCGCGCCGTAGTCGATTTCGGCGATGCTTTCATAAGTCTGGATGCCGACGCTGCCGGGCGCCACGCTGTCACGGTCGCGCTGGTAGCGGGTCAGCCGCGGGTTGGTACGGCCGCTGGCGAGCATGAACGAGACCACGTCGTTGTCGCGGCCGGGGAAAGTGCCCTGATAGTGGCCGCCGATCACCCAGAAGTCGCGGAAGCGGGCGGTGGCCTTGTCGCCGACGCCGGCCATCAGGCCGAGGGTCAGGCCGCGGCTGGAGTTGGGGCCTTCGCGGTAGACCATGCGGTCGGCGATCACGTAGCCGCCGGAGCGGCCGTTGTGCTGCAGGAAGCCGGCGCCGGTGAGGCCGGCCGGCTGGCCGTTGACGTCGGTATACACGTCCGGCGTGCCGGCGGTGTTGTAGTACGCGCCGAGCTTGAGGTCGCCGGGCAGCTGGCCGGCGCCGCGACCGCTGCTCCAGCCCAGTTCGACCGGCACGAACACGCCGTGGTGCTTGAGGCTGAGGTTGAAGCCCTGGTCCTTGTTGCCGGCGTTGGGGTTGTTGAGATACGCGCCGACGCTGACGTAGAAGTTTGGCGTGGCGTGCCACTTCACGTGGCCGCCCCATTGCGCGGTAGGGAAGTTGTGCGCGCCGCTGTTGGTGGTCATCGCGTTGGCGTGGCCGCAGATGATGCCGTTCTGGAAATTGCAGAACGCCGGCAGCCGCGCGAAGTCGTCGCCCACCGGCGACCAGCCCAGTTCCGTGAAGACGCGGTGGTCGAGGAAATCCTGCTGCCAGTTCAGCTCGGCGAGGCGGAAATTCTGCCCCGCGCCATACAGCTCCTGCACCGAGAACTGGTTGCCGATCGCATCGTTGCTGAGGCTGCGACCATCGCGTTCGGTGACGGTGAACTGGATCTTCGCGTTCGGCACGCCCCACAGCTTGTCGAGGTCGAAATCCGCGCCGGCGTCGAGTTGCTGGGTGTAGCGCGCGGTCTGCTCGTGGCCGCCAGAGAGGTTGCCCGCGCTTTCGGTGGCCCAGTGCGCGCGCAGGGTGATGCCATCGTCCTGCAGGCTGCTGCGCGTGCCGCCCCAGTCGCCGGTCAGCGTGGACCGGGTGAGCCAGCCATCGTTGCCGGTCGACTGCGCCATCGCCGGCAGCGTGCCCAGCCACAGCAGCATGCCGCCGAACACCAGGCCGCGGGTCGTGCAGGATGGATGGCGCATGAGGGTCAGGCCTGGCCGGAGGAAGGCCGGCGCCGTTTGCGCCGGAGCCACAGAACGATGATGGCAAGGAGCAGCAGCACCGCCAGCATCGCCAGCCGTACCAGGGCGACCAGGTGCGATGGCGCGCCGCCGCTGCGCAGATTGGCGACCTGTGTTGCGGTGATCCGTGCGGCGGGGTTGCCATAACGCAGCGTCAGGTAATTGCCGAGGGTGGCGACCTGCTGATCGGACAGCGCGTGCGCGAAGCCCGGCATGCGCACGCCGGAGTCGCCGGTCTGCCAGCGGATGCCGTCGAGGATCACCAGCACCAGGTTGGCGGTGTCGGCGCGGCCGGTGGCGGTGTTGTGGAACAGCGGCGGCAGGCCGCCGTCGAAGCTGCCTTCACCGCTGGCCTGGTGGCAGCTGGCGCAGTGCGCGTCGTAGAGCTGCGCGCCACTCCACTGCTCCGCGTCGTCGGGCAGGGCGGTGCCGCGCTGGTCGGCGATCCCGTCGAACGCTGCGCCCCAGCCGTCGACGGGCCGGGTGTCGGCCGGGTCGTGTTGCGCGGGGACTGTCTTCAGGTAGGTGGCGATCGCCTGCAGGTCCGTCGGTTCGAGATGCTGCAGGCTGTGCTCGACCGCCTCGGCCATCGGCCCGGCTGCCTGCGCCTTGCCGCGGGCATGGCCGAGCCGCAGGTAGTCGACCAGCTCCTGTTCGCTCCAGTTGCCGATGCCGCTGTTCGCATCGGACGTGATGTTCGGCGCGTGCCAGCTGCCGACCATGCCACCGGCCAATGCCTGCGACGGGCGTTCGGCCATCAGCAGGTTGCGTGGCGTGTGGCAGGTGCTGCAGTGGGCCAGCCCGCGTACCAGGTAGGCGCCGCGATTCCACACAGCGCTCTCGGCCGGGTCGGGTGTGAACGGCTGGCGGTCTAGGAACAGCAGGTTCCACGCCGCCATCGACAGGCGGATGTTGAACGGGAATGGCAGCCGGGTCGGCGCCGGTTTGCTGTCCACCGGCGCCACGCCGTGCATGAAGTACGCGTACAGCGCGTGCACGTCGTCGTCGGTGAGCTGCGCGTAGGCGGTGTACGGCATCGCCGGGTACAGGTGGGCGCCGTCGGCGCGGATGCCCTTGCGCACGGCGTCGCGGAACTGCGCCTCGCTGTAGTGGCCGATGCCGGCGCCGGTCGACGGCGTGATGTTGGTGCTGATGATGTTGCCGACCGGCGTGGGCACCGTCAGCCCGCCGGCGTACGGCTGGCCGCCGAGCACGGTATGGCAGGCCGCGCAGTCGCCCGCGGTGGCCAGGTACTGGCCACGTTGCAGCAGGGCGGCGTCGGCGTTGTCGGCGGCGCTGGCAGGCGTGGCGACGAGCAGGCCGAGCAGGGCGAGCAGCGGGATGCAGCGGATCAGCGCGTTCATGCCAGGTCCGCCTCGTGGCCGGTGTGCGCCGTGGCCGCGCGCGCCTGTTTCGCCGGCAGGATGTGCTCGGCGGTGCGCAGCGCCAGCGCCACCGCGGTGAGCGTGGAGTTCATCGTGGCCGCGGTGGGCATCACGCCGGTGCTGCAGACGAACAGGTTCTCGTGGTCGTGCGTGCGGCCGAACGCGTCGACCACCGAGCTGGCCGGATCGTTGCCCATGCTCATCGTGCCGGTGATGTGCTGGTTGTTGGCAAACTGGCCTTCCGCGCTGTAGCGCAGGCCGGTACCGCCCATCAGCTCGGCGATGCGGGCAAAGTCGGCCTTGGACACTTCCGCGGCGCGGCGCGTGTAGTCGTCGATCGCATAGTGCGCCTCCGGTTTCGGGATGCCCATGGCGTCCTTCTCCGAGCTGAGCGCGATGCGGTTGTCGGGGTTGGGCAGCACCTCCAGCACGTTCTTCACGTTGACCTGCCGCGCGGCGCGCCAGCGCAGCTGCCTGGCGAACTCCGCGCCGTACACACCTTCCTTGATCAGGTCGTTGGTGACGCCATACACCTGCGAGATGTTGGTGAAATCCAGCCGGTACGGCGCGTGCTGGCTGCGGAATGCGCCGTCGCGCAGCGTGTTGATCGAACTGGGACTCTGCGGGCCGCGGCCCAGCCACAGTTCCTCGTCGGCGTAGAAGGTGAGCGAGGTGCTGGGGTGGTCCATCAGGTGGCGGCCGACCATGCCGGAGCTGTTGGCCAGCCCGTTCGGGTACTTGCTGCTGGCCGACAGCAACAACAGTTTCGGGCTCTCGATGCCGTTCGCGGCGAGGATGAAGGTCTTGCCGGTGACGCGGTGTTCGCTCTTGTCCGGCGCGTAGTAGTGCACCGCGGCAATGCTGCCCTTCGTATCGTGCTCGATGCGGTAGACCACCGCGTTGGGCAGCACCTTCGCGCCCGCCGCCTCGGCCGCTTCCACCGCGTTGATGCCCAGGTACTGCGCGTTGACCGGGCAGATCGGCTGGCAGCTGTTGTTGCCCACGCAGGCCGGTCGTCCGCCATAGCTGCGGCTGTTGCGCGCCACCGTGTTGGCGACCACCGGGTACGTCGGTGCCAGTCGTTCACGGAAGCGGCGCATCGACCACGGTTCGGCCACCGGCTCCATCGGGAACGGATGCTGGCGCGGCGAGCCGGTGTTGTCCGCGCCGGCCACGCCGAGGATTTCCTCCGCCTCCTGGTACCACGGGTCGAGTTCCTCGTAGCTCAGCGGCCAGTCCACGCCCACGCCGTACAGGCTCTTGATGCGCACGTCGTTCGGTACCAGCCGCCACGCCTGCGCGGCCCAGTGCCAGGTGGTACCGCCCACCGCGCGGATGTACTCGGCCGGGTAGGCATACGGACCGGCCTGTTTCAGGTAGCCGTTGTCCTTGGGCACGTAGATCGGATGCGGCGCCCACGGCGACGGCGGGTACGGCGCCATCCAGTTGCCTTTCAGCGGCGAGTTGCGGAACGCGGCGACGATGCGGGCGCGTTCCAGCCGCGGTCCCGCTTCCAGGATCAGCACCGAGGCGCCCTGCTGCGCCAGCCGGCGCGCGGCCAGCGCGCCGACGATGCCCGAGCCGATCACCACGATGTCAGCCGACTGCTGTGCGGACATGCGCTGCCACTCCTTCAGACGGGTTTGCCGGTCCAGCTGCCATAGCTGCCGTAGGCATAGGTCGGCGGCTTCAGCACGTCGGCCACGATCACCGCGTTGAGTGCGGTCTCGTAGGCGACGCAGCGCGCGCCTTCGCCGTTGCCGATCACGCCCAGCATCCAGGCACTCATGATCTGGCGCGGCAACGGCGCCAGCGACGAGTGCTCGCCGTCCAGCACGCCCTGCAATTGCAGCGGGTCGATGTGGCGTTCGTTGATCAGGGCCAGCAGCGCCTGCACGTCGGCCGAAAAGTTCGGATGGGCGGCGGCGAGGGCGTCGTGCAGGCGTGTCGCCTGCGCAGCATCCAGCGCCTGCCGACCCACCAGGATTGCCGACAGCGCGGTAAACGCGCCGAGGTCGGCGCGCGGCGCCGGTTGCGCCAGCGCCCAGGGGATCAGCGAGGCGGTGTAGGCGGTGAGCAGGCCAGCCAGCAGGCGCCGCCGCGCAGGATCGGCAGGGGTATCGCACCGGGCGTCGATGCTCTCGGGCGGGTTCGTCGTCATGATGTTCCCCCAGGTTGATGCCCCTGCCCGGCAACTTGCCGGACTCGGCAACGCTACTCTGCTGCGGGCTCAACACAACGTGAAAAATCCGGGCCGGCGAAAGCCTCGGCGCGTGGTTGGCGCCTCACGAAAAGTAAAGGCATTGCCGGATTTTCTGCAGCATCGCCGCAGCCATGCTGACCGGAAAATCTTGCGGTATCTCCACCTCGCAGCGTGATGGCCCACGACGGCGTCGATCCTTCCATCGATCGCGTCGAGCCGGGCGAGCATCGCCGACCGCGCGGCATACAACGTGGTGCCGCGGGCGGAGCCGTTGGTCTGTCGTCATGAGGCGTGGCCGGCGTTCGCCGGCCACGCGAGTGGCGAGGTCATCAGTGTGGGGCCAGTCACTGACCGGCTGGCTCCGCGCCGGTGTTCAGGGCGAGGCAGCGGTGACGCGCCAGACCGCGTCGCCCACATCGTCTGCGATCAGCAGTGCGCCGTCCTTGTCCTGCGCCAACCCGACCGGTGCACCGTACAGCTGCGATTCGTCGTCCGAGTAAAAGCCGGTGACGAGCGGTTCGGGCACGCCGGTCGGCTTGCCGTCCACGAACGCGACATGGACGACGGCGTAGCCGCTCAGTGGCGAGCGGTCCCAGCTGCCATGCTCGCTGACGAAGGCCCCGTTGTGATACTTCTCCGGCAGCGCGTTGCTGTCCGAGAACAGCAGCCCGAGCGCGGCGACGTGCGAGCCCAGCGCATAGTCGGGCTTGATCGCCTTCGCCACCAGGTCGGGCCGCTGCGGCATGACGCGGCTGTCCACGTGCTGGCCGTAGTAGCTGTACGGCCAGCCGTAGAAGCCACCTTCCTTCACCGAGGTCAGGTAGTCAGGCACCAGGTCCGCGCCGATCTCGTCGCGCTCGTTGACGATCGCCCAGAGCTTGCCCGTATGCGGCTCGATCTGCAGCCCGGTCGGGTTGCGGATGCCTGAGGCGTAGATGCGACTGCTGGCGCTGGCCACGTCCACCTCCAGCACGTTCGCGCGCCGGTATTCCTGGTCGATGCCGTTCTCGGTGATGTTGCTGTTGGAACCGACGCCGACGTACAGCTTGCGGCCGTCCGGGCTGGCCACCAGTGCCTTGGTCCAGTGGTGGTTGATGGTGGCCGGCAGGTCGGTGAATTCCACGCCGGGTGTGGTGATCTGCGTTTCGCCGGTGACGTACGGGAACTTCACGATCGCGTCGGTGTTGGCCACGTACAGAGTGTCGCCGATCAGCGCCACGCCGAACGGCGAGTGCAGGTGCTCGATGAAGACGTGCTTCTCCCACTCGCCACCGGCGTTGCCGGTGTGGCGCAGCAGGGTGATCCGGTTGCCGCCTTTCGCACCCTTGCCCGAGAGGTTCTTGACCTTGTTGGCGATCAGCTGCTTCGGCGTGGTCACCGGCTCGGAGCCGGGGCCGTTGGATTCCACTACCAGGAT
Organism: Rhodanobacter thiooxydans; assembly: GCF_030291135.1. Classification (NCBI taxonomy): domain Bacteria; kingdom Pseudomonadati; phylum Pseudomonadota; class Gammaproteobacteria; order Lysobacterales; family Rhodanobacteraceae; genus Rhodanobacter; species Rhodanobacter thiooxydans. Next base: position 93,335 of record NZ_CP127409.1, read on the forward strand.
GTCGCCGTTGGGGAGGGTGTAAAGCTGGCGCGGGTGCATGAGTCCGCTGGCGATCTTTTCGATCCTGAGCCCGGCCGCCACCTTCGGCGCCTGGCCCTGCTGCCAGCCGGCATAGCGGGGAACCTGCATCGGCGGGACCAGGAAGTTGCGGGCGCCGGGCAGCGGCGGGGCGTCGCCCGACTGCTGCGCGGGTTGATACGACGCCTTCCCGCTGCATGCCGCCAGAATCACCCCGAAGACCAATGCCAGCACACTGCGAAGGACGATCTTATTCATGGATGTACTCCTTCGCTGCAGAGTGCTGCACGGCCATCACGAGGTGGGCGATGGCCAGCAGGATGACCGTGCATACCGAGAGCCATACGCCGGTGGGAACCACTGCGTAGGCGTCGCGGCTGTGCACGAACGCATTGAAGATCGCCGCGACGATGGCAAACAGGTTGAGCCAGAAGTCCAGCTTGTCCGCAGGTCGGGCGATATATCGCGAGGTGATCCAGACCTGGGCGAGGTTGACGAGGCGCGGGATGATCGCGAGCAGCAGGCCGAACACGATCAGCCAGGCGGCGCCCTTGTTCCACAACACGCCGGCGGTCCGCATATAGAGGATGTCGAAAATCAGCGCGGCGACAAAGAAGCCGAACGGAAGGGGGTTGAGCAGGCCATAGATGGCGTTGGCCAGGGTGGAGCGATGCGGTGCGACGCGCGAGTTCACGGGCAGCTACCTCTGCGGGAAGGATGCTATGGGCGGCGAGAACGATCTGCGCAGGAGCCGGTGGAGGGGCGGCCATCGGGCGCTCTGCCGGTCCCCCCACCCACACTTCCGGGCCTCCGGCAACACCGGAAATCGTGGCCCGCCGCTCGGGATATTGGGAGTAACAGCGTGACGCGTTCGTGACACGCCTTGCCGTCGGAGCTTCGTGACACACTGGTGGCATGTGTCCGCGTGTCCTCGATTATTCCGCCCCGGCTTTCGTCGCGTCGGCTTTGCCCGGGGGCGGTTCCGGGCCGGGTGGCGGTTCGTCCGATCGTGCCCCCGCTGGCAGAGTTGCGGTCCGCTGGCCGGTCGTCGCGATCCTGCTTTGCCTGGGGTTCGCCCAGCAACGGGTTGTCGCCCAAGAGCCCGTGCCGGCGAGGGTTGACCCGGCCCGTACGGCGCCGCCGACCTTGCCCGCGGTGCAGGTCACTGCGATCCGCATGGACATTCCCCCGTTCGACCTGCCCGCCGCGCTCAGCATGGTGCAGATCGATCCCGCCGCATCCGGCCAGCCGGGCGTGAACCTTTCCGAGTCGCTGGTCGGCGTGCCGGGCATCCTTGCGCGTGACCGGCAGAACTATGCGCAGGACGTGCAGATCTCGATCCGCGGCTTCGGTTCGCGCGCAACTTTCGGCGTGCGCAGCATCCGCCTGTATGTGGACGGCATCCCGGCGACCTTGCCGGACGGGCAGGGCCAGGTCTCGCACTTCAACTTCGATTCGGCCGACCGCGTCGAGGTACTGCGCGGCCCGTTCTCGGTGCTCTACGGCAATGCCGCCGGCGGTGTGGTGCAGCTGTGGAGCGCGGAAGGCACGCCGGTGCCGGTGACCACGCTGGGCGTGAACGCCGGCAGCCACGACACCTTCCGCACCAGCGTCGACACGCGCGGCACGCTGGGGCCGGTCGACTACAACGTCGCCGGCTCGCTGTTCCTTTCCGGCGGCTATCGGCGGCACAGCCGGGTGCGCCGCGAATCGGACAACGCCCGATTCGGGGTGGACCTGGGCGACGGGAAGAAGCTCACCATCGTGGCGAACCGCCTGAACCAGCCGGTGTCGCAGGATCCGCTCGGCCTCACTCGCGCGCAGGTCGACGTCGATCCGCGACAGGTCGCCGCGGTCGCCATCCAGTACGACACGCGCAAGCGCATCGAGCAGAACCAGCTGGGCGCCATCTACGAGCAGCCGCTGGACGGCGACGACCAGGTGCGGGTGATGGGCTACTTCGGCCAGCGCAACATCGCGCAGTACCAGTCGATCCCGGTGAGCGCCCAGCGAAGCCCGTTGTCGGCGGGCGGCGTGGTGGCGCTGGATACCGACTACGGCGGCCTCGACGCGCGCTGGACCCGCACTGGCCAGCTGGCCGGTCGCGACGTCGAGTTCGTGCTGGGCGTGAGTGCCGACGGGCAATGGCAGCATCGCCGCGGCTACGAGAACTTCGTCGGTGACACGCTGGGGGTGACCGGCGCGTTGCGCCGGAACGAGGACGACAATGTCGACAGCGTCGACGAGTACGCGCAGTGGTACTGGCACTTCGCCGAACGATGGTCGCTGCTGCTCGGCATGCGACATGACGACGTGCGCTTCCGCGCACGCGACCACTACGTCACGGCGACCAATCCGGACGACAGCGGCGGGGTGAACTACACGGCCACCACGCCGGTGCTCGGGCTGGGCTTCCGGCCCAGCGACGACCTGCGGCTCTACGCCAGCTACGGCAAGGGTTTCGAAACGCCGAGCTTCAACGAACTCGGCTACCGCAGCGATGACCGGCCTGGCCTGGCCTTCGACCTGCGTCCGGCACGCAGCCGCAACCTGGAGCTGGGTGCCAAGTGGCAGGTCACGCGTGCACTGGCCTTCGACACGGCGGTGTTCCGCGCCGATACGCGCGACGAGCTGGCGGTCAGGACCAGCCAGGGCGGCCGTTCCACCTACCAGAATGTCGGCGACACGCGGCGCCAGGGCGTCGAGTCGTCCCTGACCGGGCAGCTTGCCGACGACTGGCAGATCAGCGCCGGCTTCACCCGCCTGCAGGCACGTTTCCGCAGTGCGTTCCTCGCCTGCCGGGCCACACCCTGCACCGCGGTCAGCACGCCGGTGGCCGCGGGTACCCGCATGCCGGGCGTGCCCGAAAACTATGGTTCCTTGCGCATCCGGCACGGCGGCGAGCTGGGCTGGCATGAAAGCCTGGACCTGACCGGCGTGGGTGCGGTCAGCGTCAACGACACCGGCACCGATCGTGCGGCCGGCTATGGCTTGCTGGGTGTCGACGCCGGCTACACCTTTGCCTTGGGCAAGGACACGCGACTGCAGCTCAGCGCCCGCGTGGACAACCTCGGCAACCGCCGCTACATCGGCTCGGTGATCGTCAACGACAGCAACGGGCGCTATTTCGAACCTGGCCCTGGCCGCACCTGGATGCTGGGGGCGCGCCTGGTTTTCCACTGATCCGGCGCCGCTTTGCACGCGATGCGGGCTACTCGTCCATGCCGCCGCCGAAGCGTCGATGCACGGACGCCGCGTAGGCCTCGGCGGTTTGCGGCTTCACGAACAGGGCGACCACTTCCGGATGGCGGCGGCGGATATCGAGTTCGAGCCGGTGCACCAGCTCCTCGATCACGGACGCGCGCACGTCGTCGAGGAACGTCAGGCTGAGCGCGACGACGACCTGATTCGGCGCAAGCTGCACCGTGATCAGCCCGTTGGCGCGGGCGATCGCGTCGTGTTCGCCCGCCATGCGCATGATCGACGCGCCGAGCCGGCGATCGGCCCGCTCGCCGATCAGCAGGCTCTTGCTTTCGCGCGCCAGCAGGGCGGCGACGACGGCGAGCACCAGACCGATCAGGATCGAGGCGACGCCATCGAAAACCGGCGCATCGAGCGTGGTGGCGGCAAACGTGCCGAGGGTGGCGATCGCGATGCCCAGCAGGGCCGCGCTGTCCTCGAACAGCACCATGAAGGATGGCGGGTCCTTGCTGCACAGAAAGGCCTCGTAGTAACCAAGCGGTCCCTTGGCCGCCTTGAACTGGCGCAGCGAGATCAGCCACGACGCGCCCTCGAACACGAAGCACAGGCCGAACACCACGTAGCTCACCAGCGGGCGGCTGATCGGCTGCGGCTGGCGGACGTGGACGACGCCCTGGTAGATCGACACGCCCGCGCCCAGCGCGAACACCATCAGCGCGACGATGAAACTCCAGAAGTACAGCTCGCGACCGTAGCCTAGTGGGTGCTCCAGGTCGGCTTGCTGCGTCGAGCGGCGCATGCCGTGCAGCAGTAACAGTTCGTTGCCGCTGTCGACGAACGAATGGACGGCCTCGCTGAGCATCGCCGAACTGCCGGTGCCGATCGCGGCGGCGGTCTTGGTGAGGGCGACCAGCAGATTGCCCGCCAGCGCGGCATACACGCTCAGGCGCGTGGAGGATATGGAGGCCATGGACTTCCCCGCCGTCGTCGCTGCACTGGTCCAGCGTCGTTGCCGCCGGTTCCGGCGGCAACGATGGCGACGGCCTAGTCTTCCCTGGGCAGTACGGTGAGCACGCGCTCGATGAAGACGTGCAACTCCTTCATGTAGTTGCTCAGGAACTCGGCGGTGGAGTCGTTGCTGACCGTACCGTCTTCGGCGATCAGGCCGGGGCTGAACTGGATGTACGCCTCGATCGTGTTCATCAGCGGCGAATTGCAGAAGCACAGCACGCCGCGCAGCTGCTGCTGGGCGACCGCGGTGCCGATCGAGCCGGGCGAGGTGCCGATCACGCCGGACGGTTTGCGCGCGAACGAGTTCTTGCCCCATGGCCGGCTGGCCCAGTCGATCGCGTTCTTCAGCGCGCCGGGAATCGAGCGGTTGTATTCCGGGGTGACGAACAGGATCGCGTCGACCCCGGCGATCGCCTGCTTGAACGCGCGCGCCACCGGCGGGTAGTCGGCATCGTAGTCGTAGCTGTACAGCGGCAGGTCGCGGATCGGGATCTCCACCAGCTGCAACGTGGGCGGTGCGAGCCGGACCAGCGCCTTGGCCAGCAGGCGGTTGATGGAGCCCTTGGCGAGGCTGCCGACGATGTAACCGACCTTGAACGTAGTCATGGGAACTTCCTCGTGGGTGACGTGCTGCGGTGCCGCTGGAATCGCCGCGGCGGGTGATCTCTCAATGGCAGGCCGGGTTTGCTGCGCCCGCCATGGTGAAGAAGGGGATGGTGGCCGGCGCTGCGTGTGGCGACATGCGCGGCAGTCAGTGCCCGCTGGAATCGCCGCGGCGGCTGGTCTCGAACAGGAACCAGGTGCGCCGCTCGGTCTCGTCGATCCATTCCTCGATCAGGCTGGCGGTGGCGATGTCGTGGCGCTCGTCGCACACGCCGTGGGCCTCGCGCAGGCGCGCGGCCAGCGCCTTGTTGTCCTCGCGCAGCTCGGCCAGCATGTCGGCCGGTTCGACGTACTCGGCGTCGTTGTCGTCGACGCGCTGCAGCCGCGCGATGTGGCCGATCGAACGCAGCGTACTGCCGCCGATCTTGCGGATGCGTTCGGCGATCGGGTCGGTCATTGCGAACAGCTGGTCGCCCTGCTCGTCGAGCAGCAGGTGGTAGTCGCGGAAATTCGGCCCGCTCATGTGCCAGTGGAAGTTCTTGGTCTTCAGGTACAGCGCGAACACGTCGGCGAGGATCGCATTCATGGCGCCGCTCACGTCGCGGGTGGCGCGGGCGTCGAGGTCGGTGGGGGTGGCCAGCGGGGCATGCTGCAGGCGCTGCGCGGAGGCCTTGTTGGAGCCGGATTTCTTCATGGGGCGAGTCCTCTGGTCGGAATGTTGGTGAATATCAGTAGCCCACCGTGAAACGCTGCCGCGAGTGCTTCGGCGCTTCCAGTTCGTCGACGAGGGCGATCGCGTAGTCCTCCATCGAGATCCAGCTCTTGCCGTTCGCGTCGGTGAGCAACTGATCGCTGCCCAGCCGGAACTTGCCGGTGCGCTCGCCGGGTACGAGCTCGGCCGACGGCGACAGGAAGGTCCAGTCGAGCGTGTGCTCGCCGCGCAAGGCGTCGAGGAAGCGGCGGCCGCCCTCGGCCTCGGGCCGATAGGCCGCGGGAAAGCCCGGGTCGTCCAGCAGGATCTGGCCCGGCGCCACTTCCAGCGTGGCCGCGCCGCCGACCACCAGCAGGCGGCTGACTCCCGCCTGCTTTACCGCGGCGATCAGCGATGCGGCGTCGGTCGTGGCGAATTTCAGCGCGCTGAGCACCGCGTCGTGGCCGGCCAGCAGCGGTGCCAGTTGCGCCGGCTGGTTGGCGTCGCCGTGCTTGAGCAGCAGCTGCGGCTGGCGGGCCACCGTGCCGGTGTCGCGGGCGATGCCGGTGACCTGGTGGCCGCGCCGCAGCAGTTCCGCCAGCAGGCGCGAGCCGACGCGGCCGCTGACGCCGATCAAGGCGATATTCATGGTTGTCTCCCAGTGGCTGCATCGGGTTGATTGCCGGTTTCGTCTGTACCGGCGGGATGGTCAGAAGTGGCGCGACGCGTGCGGTGCGAATGGCCGTCCATTCACGACCCATGGTGCCGCGCCGCCTATCACGCCAGACTAACGCCGCGAATGTCAGCAATACGTGGATGTGAACCGTCACGAGTGGAGGGCTCCCGATGCCTGAGCGAGATACCCCGGCGACCCGGATGCCGACGATCTTCTTCGGCCATGGCAATCCGATGAACGCGCTGCACGACAACGCCTGGACGCAGGGCTGGGCGGCGCTCGGCCAGCGCCTGCCGCGGCCGCGCGCGGTGCTGTCGGTGTCGGCGCACTGGTACCTGCCCGACACCGCGGTGACCGCGATGGCGGCGCCGCGCACGATCCACGATTTCGGCGGCTTCCCGCGCGAGCTGTTCGAGGTGAACTACCCCGCGCCCGGCGACCACGAGCTGGTGCGTCGCGTGCGCGAACTGCTGAACCCGCTGCCGGTACGCGCGGACCTGTCGTGGGGGCTGGACCACGGCACCTGGTCGGTGCTGCGCCACGTTTATCCCGATGCCGACGTGCCGGTGGTGCAACTGTCCATCGACGAGTCGCAGCCGTCGGCGTTCCACTACGGCCTGGGCCGGCTGCTGCGGCCGTTGCGCGACGAGGGCATCCTGCTGATCGGCAGCGGCGACGTGGTGCACAACCTGCACAGCTATGCCTGGGGCCGGCACCCGGCCGAACCGTTCGACTGGGCACTGCGCTTCGAGGCGAAGGCGCGCGAGCTGATGCTGCGCGGCGATCACCAGGCACTGACCGATTACGAAGCGCTGGGCCGCGACGCGGAGTTGTCGGTACCCACGCCGGATCATTACCTGCCGCTGCTGTACGTGCTCGGTGCCAGCCACGAGGGTGACACCGTGACGTTCCCGGTCGAGGGCATGGACGGCGGCTCGATCTCGATGCTGAGCGTGCAGTTCGGCTGAGCGCCGACGGTGCCCGCGCCGTGGCCGGCCCGTTGCGTTCCAGTCTTCAGCTGCTCGCCGCCGCTGCCGGCTCCGGGCGGCGATAGACGCGGCCGCTCTTCATCACGAAATCCACCCGGGCGGTGGCGCCGATGTCGGCCAGCGGATCGCCGGGCATGGCCACGATGTCGGCGTGCTTGCCGACCGCGAGCACGCCGATGTCGTCCTGGCCGAGCAGCTCGGCTGCGACGCTGGTGGCGGCTCTCAGCGCGCGCGCGGGCGTGAGGCCCGCCGCCACCATCGCCTGGAATTCGAGGATGCCGTGGCTGAAGGGGAACATGCCGCAATCGGTGCCGTAGGCGATTTTCACCTCGCTCTGTGCGATCAGCCGCTGCGAGTCGACGATCGAGCCGCTGTCGCGGCTGAACTTCCAGATCGCCTGGCATGGCAGGGTGTGCTCGTGCAGGGCGTGCAGGTCTTCCTGGGTCATCTGCATCGTCGGCACCAGGTAGGTGCCGGCTTCCTGCGCCAGCGCCAGCGCCTCGGCATCGATCAGGTAGGCGTGCTCCAGGCTGCGCGCGCCGGCGCGGATGGCCTGCCGGCAGCCGTCGGCGGCGCCGGTGTGCACCGCCACCGGCATGCCCAGTTGCCGCGCGGTGGCGGCCAGCAGGTTCATCTCGTCGTCGAACCACGTCACCCGGGCCGGGTCGTCGCCGGGGCTGAAGTAGCCGCCGGTATTGGTGGTCTTGATCCAGTCGCTGCCGAAGGTGTGCTCGCGGCGCACCAGCGCCTTGATTGCGCCCGCATCGTCGGCGATGGCGGAAACCGGGATGTCCCAGCGCGGCCCGTAGAACCCGCGCAGGTCGCCATGCCCGCCGGACGAGCTGATGATGTGCGCGGCGACGATCAGCCGCGGCCCCTCGACGAGACCGGCGGCGAGCGCATTGCGCAGGTCCACGGTGGGGAAGTCCGGATCGACGCAGCCCATGTCGCGCAGCGTGGTGAAGCCGTAGCGCATGTATTCGCGGGCGATGTTCAGTCCCTTCAGCGCCTTGGTCGCGGACGACGTCAACGTCTGCCGCGCCAGGTCGGTGGCATCCATGGTCAGGTGGACGTGGCTGTCGATGAAGCCGGGACTTACGGTGCGCCCGGACAGGTCGATGGTCTGCGCATCGGGCGGCCGGCCCACGGTGGGGCCGATCTCGGCAATGCGGTCGTCTTCCACGAGGATCTCGACCGGGCCGGTCAGGCGGTCGGCCAGGCCATCGAACATCCGGCCGCACAGCAATACGCAGGTTCCCATGTCAGTGCCCTTCGTCGTGGTGCCGGTGGTGCGGTGTGTCCGCTGTCAGCGTCGGCGCCGGCCGCGCCGTGGGCAGGCGCCAGCCGTGCCGGATCGCCATGAAGCGCAGCGCGAAGCACACGCCACCGCCGGCCGCCGCGGCGACCATCGGGTGCAGGTGCAGCAGGTGGGCGCTCACCACCACGCTGGCGCCGGCAAGCGCCGCCAGCGCATACAGGTCGGCGCGCAGCACGGTGGGGATGCCGGACACCAGCACGTCGCGCAGCATGCCGCCGCCGATGCCGGTGAGCATGCCGAGCAGCGCCGCCATGGTCGGGTCGATCCCGTGGGCCAGCGCCTTCTGCGCGCCGGCGACCGCGAAGAACGCCAGCCCCAAGGCGTCGAACCACAGCACGTCGTTGGCCACCTTCTTCGTCACCGCCGGGTACCAGAAGAAGGTGGCCAGCCCGGCCAGGGCGGACACGCCGGAATACTTCCAGTCGGCGATCGCCGCCGGCGGCACTGCGCCGATCAACAGGTCGCGCGTGATGCCACCCGCGTTGCCCGCCGCGAACGCCAGCACCAGCACGCCGAAGACATCGAGCCGATGCCGGACGGCAACCATCGCGCCGCTGATGGCGAACACGAAGGTGCCGCCGAGGTCCAGCACGACCAGCAGGACAGGCAGCACGACCTGGGTGGCTACGGTCGGGTGTTCCATGTTCAGGGCGCTGCCGCCAGCCATGCCCGCGCGGCCACCATCAGCGTCTCCACGCCGGTCTCCAGGGTCGGATGGAGTACCGGCAGGAAGCGCGGGTTGTGGTTGGTCGGGATCTCGTTGAGTTGGTTCTCCGCCTTCGCTTTCGCGTAGGTGTCGGGGTCGGTGCCGCCGACGAACCAGAACACCGACGGCACGCCCCATTCGGCGCCGAACGAGCCGAAATCCTCGCTGGCCGAGGTCGGCCCGGTCTGCCGGATGCGCTCGGCCGGGAAGTGCTGGCGGAACGCCTCGACCACGGTGGCGGTTGCCGCGTCGTCGTTGGTGACCAGCGAATAGTTGTCCAGCGGCGTGATCTCCGGCGGCTTCGGCGCGCCCGAGGCCGCTGCCTCGGCGTTGACGATGCGGGTGATCGCGGCGAGTACGCGCTTGCGTACGCCCTCGTCGAAGGTGCGCACGTTGAGCTTGATCACCGCCTCGTCGGGGATCACGTTTTCCTTGGTGCCGGCCTGCAGCGAGCCGATGGTGAGCACCGCCGCCTCGGTCGGCGCCAGCTCGCGCGCGACGATGGTCTGTAGCCGCATCACCGTCGCCGCCGCCATCACCACCGGGTCGATGCTGGCCTGCGGCATCGAGCCGTGCGCACCGCGCCCGAACAGGCGAATCTGCAGGCTGTCGGCGGCCGAGGTGATCACCCCCTTGCGCCCGCCGATCGCACCGGCCGGGCCGACCATCACGTGCTGGCCGAGCACCGCGTCGGGTTTGGGGAAACGCTTGAACAGGCCGTCGTCGATCATCGCCTGGGCGCCTTCGGCCGTTTCCTCCGCCGGCTGGAACACCGCCATCAGCGTGCCGCGCCAGCTGTCCCGCGTCTGCGCCATCAACGTCGTCGCGCCCACCAGCCAGGTGACGTGCATGTCGTGGCCGCAGGCATGCATCACCGGCACGGTCTTGCCCTCGTGGTCGACCGCCGTGACCTTGCTCGCGTAAGGCGCGCCGGTGGCTTCCTCGACCGGCAGCGCGTCCATGTCGGCGCGCAGCATCACGGTGGGTCCGTCGCCGTTGCGCAACAGGCCGACCACGCCGGTCTTGCCGACGCCGGTGGTCACTTCGTAGCCGGCGGCGCGCAGGTGGTCGGCGGCCAGGCCCGCGGTGCGGGTTTCCTGCATCGACAGTTCCGGGTGGGCGTGGATGTCGGTGTACAACTTCTCCAGCTGCGGCAGCAGGTCACGGAGATTGCCCGGCAATGGCTTGGCGGAAGGTGTCGGTTTCGCGTTCATGGTTGTGGGTGTCCCGGTTTCGAGCGTGTGATGGAAGCTGCCTCATGGCAGCGGACATTCCATGCATGACCTGATCGATGCTGGCGTGGTGGCCGGAGTCGGCGCAAGGTCACGCCTGCCGGGCGATCACCCGGCCGATGTTGTGTACCAGCGCGTCGAAGTCGCCCTGGTACAGGTAGCCGTTGACGTAGAAGCTGGGCGTGCCGTTGACGCCGCTGCGCACGCCGCCCATGAAGTCGCGGCGGATGTGCGCGTCGATGTCGGGGTTGCGCAGGGTGGCGGCGAGCGCCTGCTCGTCCAGGCCCAGGGCGCGCACGCCGGCTTCCAGGCCAGCGCCGCCGCGGGGCGCCCAGTCGTCCTGGTTCTCGTACAGCCAGTCGTGCATCGCCCAGAACTGGCCCTCGACCGCCGCGGCTTCGGCCAGTTCGGCCGCCATCTGGGCGTAGGGATGGGCCTGGCTCAGCGGGAAGTGGCGGAACACGAAGCGCAGGTTGCCGGCGTAGCGGTGCTGCAGCTGCTTCACCAGCGGATAGGCCATGCCGCAGGCGGGGCACTGGAAATCGCCGTACTCCACCAGGGTCACCACGGCGTGCGTGTTGCCCTGGATATGGTCGTGCGCGGCGACCGGCACGGCCAGGATCGAATCCTCGTGCAGCATCATGCAGCCTCCTGCGCGGCGTCGGCGGGCAGCGTCTTCTGGATGTTGTTCGACGGCAACGCTTCCAGCGCCTTGATGATGCCGGCGGCGCCGGGGTTCACGCCCATCGGCGACAGGTAGCTCCAGCGGATCACGCCGTCGCCGTCGATCACGAACAGCGCGCGCCCGGCCACCCCGGCCTTCGCGTCATAGACGCCATAGGCGCGCGCCACCTCGCCCTTCGGCTCGAAGTCGGACAGCAGCGGAAAGTGGAACTTGCGCTCGCGCGCCAGCGCGGCATGGCTCCACGTGCCGTCGACCGAGATCGCCAGCAGCTGCGCGTTGAGGCGGGCGAACTCATCCAGCAATTCGTTGTACAGCGCCAGCTGGTCGCTGCACACCGGGCTCCAGTCGGCGGGGTAGAACGCCAGGATCACGTTGCGGCCGCGAAATTCCTTCAACGCCACGCTCTGGTCGGGGGTGGAGTGCAGGGTGAATGCCGGCGCGGTGGTGCCGGCGGCAAGGATGGTCATGGCGGACTCGTTTCGGGCGTTGACGATAGGCGGGTTATCCGCGGGCTTCGCGGGCACGTTCTTCCTGCATGGTGAGCACGGCTTCGGGCGTGGTCTCCAGCCGTGCCCTGGGGATCGGCTCGCCGCTGAGATCGGACAGGCCGTAACTGCCCTCGCCGATTTTCTGCAGCGCACGTTCGATGTTCGCCACGCGGCGATCGTCCACGTCGTGCAGCGCCTGGTCGACTTCCTGCTGCGACAGATCCTGCGCGTCGTCCTCTTCTTCCCCGGCCTCGTCGCCGTGCTGCAACTGGAACGCGCGCCTGCCAGCCAGGTCGTCTTCCTCGCCGCCCAGCAACTGCCTGCGCAACGCCAGCAGTCGCAGCCGTTGCTGCTCGACGAACTCCCGGCTCAGACCGGCATGCTGTTCCGACGACATGGGATGCTCCCGACGTGACACCCGCACAGGGGTGTCTGTCTACAGTGGAATCAGTCGGGTGAATGCGCTGTAAAAAATGCCCGGTCAGCAACCACCCGTCGTGCCGCCCTGGCAGCTCGGCGGAGACGCCGTGAGACGCTGGATCGATGGGCGACCTCTCTGGCGTCGCGCCCATCCGCTCGCGCCGAGGCGGCCTTCATTCAAGGCACATGTGGGAGCCCCGCCATTCGCTGGTGGCAGATCGCGGATGGCCGGCGCAGCTGGCTCCGGCATCCGGCACAAAACCTCCCGGGGCTGCGTGGGCAGCCGGGAAGAGAAAAGCTGACGCTGCCCCGTGCCGCCGCCCAATTTGCACCAAGACGAAACATTGTCCATGATGGTGCAATGAGCGAGCAGGTGTGGCGGATGTGGGCGGAGCAGATGGCGACCGGGCTGGCCCTGGTCGACGCGGAGCTGCGCCTGCGCTGGCTCAATCCCGCCCTGATCGAATGCCTGGAACTGGGTTTCCGCAACGTGGTGGGGCAGCCGCTCGGGCTGTTGCTGGACGACGCCGACACGGGCGCGGCGCAGGCCGCGAAGGTGCTGGCGGAGCAGCGGCCGGCGCAGTGGCGCGCCGTGGCGCTGGCCACGGCCGACGACCGCAAGCTCAGCGCGGACATCGCACTGCAGCCGTTCGGCGATGGCCTGCTGCTGGAAGTGCACGTGCTGGCCGAGCCGCCGTCGACCACTTCGCCGCTGTCGGCCACGCTGCGCGGCTTCGCGCACGAGGTGAAGAACCCGCTGGCCGGCCTGCGCGGCGCGGCGCAGCTGCTGCAGCGACGGGTCGACGGCGAGGACCTGCAGGCGCTGGCCGGCATGATCATCGACGAGGCCGACCGCCTCGGCGCGCTGGCCAACCGCCTGCTGCACCACGATGGCGCGGCGCAGCTCGGCCCGGTCAACATCCATCGCCTGTTGGAACGGTTGTGCGACCTGCTGCTGGCCGAACCCGCGCCGCCGCAGCTGCGCCACGACTACGACCCCAGCGTGCCCGACCTGCACGGCGATGCCGACCGCCTGCAGCAGATCCTGCTCAATCTAGCCCGCAACGCGCTGGAAGCCGGCGCGCGCACGCTCACCCTGCGCACGCGGGTTGAGCACGGTGCGCGCGTGGGCGAGCGGATGCTGCGCATGGCGTTGCGGGTGGATGTGATCGACGATGGCCCCGGCGTGCCCGCCACGCTGCGCGACACCTTGTTCCAGCCGCTGGTCTCCGGCCGCGCCGACGGCACCGGCCTGGGCCTGGCGCTGTCGCGCGAGATCGCGCACGAACACGGCGGCGAGCTGCGCTACGCCAGCCGCCCCGGCCACACGGTGTTCTCGCTGCACCTGCCATTGGAGCGCATGCATGACTGAAGAGATCTGGATCGTCGATGACGACCGCGGTGTGCGCTTCGTGCTGGCCGAGGCACTGCGCGACGCCGGCCTCGCGGTGCGCGAGTTCGATGCGGTGGCCACCGTGCGCACTGCGCTGCGAGACACGCGTCCCGCGCTGCTGCTCACCGACGTGCGCATGCCGGGCGAGGACGGGCTGGGCCTGCTCGGCGAACTGCAGGCGCAGGGCATCGGCCCGGTGATCGTGATGAGCGCGTACACCGACGTGGCCACCACGGCCGCGGCGTATCGCGCCGGTGCGGTGGACTACCTGGCCAAGCCGTTCGACCTCGACCAGGCGGTGGCCGCGGTGCAGCGTGCGCTGGCCAGCGTGGCCGTGCCGGCAGTGCCCGCCGGCCCGGCGATTGCGCCGAACCATGCGCTGCTGGGCGAGAGCGCGCCGATGCGCGAGGTGTTCCGCCTGATCGGCCGCGTCGCCGCCAGCGACCTCAACGTGCTGGTCACCGGCGAGACCGGCACCGGCAAGGAACTGGTGGCGCGCGCGCTGCACGAGGAAAGCGCGCGCCGCGACAAGCCTTTCGTGGCACTGAATACCGCGGCGATTCCCAGCGAATTGCTGGAGAGCGAGCTGTTCGGCCACGAGGCCGGCGCGTTCACCGGCGCCACCCGCCGCGTCGCCGGCCGCTTCGAGCAGGCCGAAGGTGGCACGCTGTTCCTCGACGAGATCGGCGACATGCCGCTGATCCTGCAGACGCGCCTGCTGCGCGTGCTGGCCGGCGGCGAGTTCTACCGCGTGGGCGGACGCGAGCTGATCCGCTGCAACGTGCGCATCGTCGCCGCCACCCACCAGGACCTCGCCGCGCGCGTCGCCGCCGGAGCGTTCCGCGCCGACCTGATGCACCGCCTCGACGTGGTGCGCATCCATCTCCCCGCGCTGCGCGAGCGTCGCAGCGACATCCCGCTGCTGGCCCGGCACTTCCTCGCCGCCACCGCGCAGGAGCTGAAGCTGCCGCCGAAGCGCTACTCGAAGGCCGCGCTGAAACTGGTCGCCCAGCGCGACTACCCCGGCAACGTGCGCGAGCTGGAAAATCTGTGCCGCCGGGTGGCGGTGATCGCGCCAGGCAGCGAGATCCTGCCGGCCGACCTCGGCAGCAGCGCCGACGCGGCACGCGGCGGCGAATGGACCGACGCGCTGCGCGAGTGGGCCGTGCAGGCGCTGGCCGACGGCGAGGCGGACATCCACGCGCGCGCCCGCGCGGCGCTCGACCAGACCTTGCTCAACGTCGCGCTGCAGGCGAATGACGGTCACCGCCAGAACGCGGCGCAGGCGCTGGGCGTGGGCCGCAACACGCTGACCCGCAAGCTCGGCGCCTCGCGCACCCGGCGCGGGTAACGCTCGCAACTTATCGTTCCGCGCAGGGCGGGCACTGCTCGCCGCTTCTGCGCGGGCGCTGCATGGCGAATGGCGGGCGGTGCCCGCCCTACGGGCCGAGGATGATGCGCAGCCGGTGTGTGCCGCCATCATCGGCCAGCGGTGCATCTTCGCCGGCGGCCAGCGTTTGGCCGTCCAATTCAACCTTCGCCACGCCACGGCAAACCCGCTGCGGGTTCTCCACCTCGATCTCGTAGCAGGTGACGTGCTGTTCGCCGCGGCGGCGGTAGCTGAGCCGGAAGCCTGGCCAGTCCTTCGGCATGCACGGCTCGATGCGCAGGCGGTCGCCATGCAGATGGAAGCCGAGCAACGCCTCCAGCCCCGCGCGGTACAGCCAGCCGGCGGAGCCGGTGTACCAGGTCCAGCCGCCGCGGCCGACGTGCGGTGCCACCGAATAGACGTCCGCGCAGGCGACGTAGGGTTCCACCTTGTAGCGCTCGATCGCTTCGGGGCTGTCGCCGTGGCGGATCGGGTTGAGCAGGTCGAACAGGGCGCCGGTGCGATCGCCGTCGCCGAGGCCGGCCCAGGCGAAGATCGACCAGATCGCTCCATGCGTGTACTGGCCGCCGTTCTCGCGCACGCCGGGCGGGTAGCCCTTGATGTAGCCGGGGTTCTCGCGGCTGTGGTCGAACGGCGGGGTGAACAGGCGATGGAGCTGGTCCGGATGATCGACCAGCAGGCGATCGACTGAGTCCATCGCCTGCATTGCATGCGCGCGATCGCTGATACCGGCCAGCACGCTCCACGATTGCGCGATGGTGTCGATGCGGCACTCGTCGCTTTCGTGGGAGCCCAGCGGCGCGCCATCGTCATAGTAGCCGCGGCGATACCACTGGCCGTCCCACGCCCGCTCCAGCGCGGCACGCAGCGCGTCGGCATGGCCGCGCCAGCGCTGCGCGCGCTCCTTCTCGCCGCGTCGTTCGGCATGCGGCGCCAGCGCGGCGATGGTGGCGAGCTGGAACCAGCCGAGCCAGCTGCTCTCGCCGCGCCCCTCGGCGCCGACCGCGTTCATGCCGTCGTTCCAGTCGCCGGTGCCGATCAGCGGCAGGCCGTGCGCGCCGCAGGTGAGGCTGCTGTCGATGGCGAGCGCGCAGTGCTCGTACACGCTGGCTTGCCGGTCCGAAGCCGCGGGCTGGAAGAAGGCGTCGGTGGCACCGTCGGGTATCGGCTGACCGGCGAGGAACGGCAGCGCTTCATCCAGCACGGCGTCGTCGCCGCTCACCTCGACGTAATGCATGGCCACGTACGCCAGCCAGAGACGATCATCGCTGACCTTCGTGCGGATGCCCTGGCCGCGCGGCGGCAGCCACCAGTGCTGCACGTCGCCTTCGGCGAACTGGCGGCCGGCGGCACGCAGCAGGTGTTCGCGGGCGAGATCGGGGCGGCTCACGCATAGCGCCATCACGTCCTGCAACTGGTCGCGGAAACCGTAGGCGCCGCTGGCCTGGTAGTAGGCGGTGCGCGCCCACAGCCGGCAGCTGGCGACCTGGTACAGCAGCCAGTCGTTGAGCAGGATGTCCAGCGCACGATCGGGCGTATGCACCTGCACGGTGTCGAGCAGGCCATTCCACTGCGCGGCGATGTCGGCGAGCACGCCATCGAAATCGGCCGCGCGGTATTTCTCGACCAGCGCCTGCACGGCGCCCTCGTCGGCGCCCTCGCCGAGCAGGAGTCGCAGGTCGAGCTGCGTGCCCGGCGGCAGTTCGATGCGCACCTGCACTGCGCCGCACGGATCCAGTCCGGCACCGAGGCGGCCGGACAGCGGCGTGCCGTCGCGTAGCGCGAGCGGCTGCGCGACCGTGCCGAGCGGCCCCAGGAAGTCATGGCGGTCGCCGCTCATCGAATGCGCGGGGCCGGCCAGGTCGATGAAGGCCACGCGGTCGCCGAAGTCGGGCCGCCAGCGGTTGCGTGCGAACAAGGCGCCGGTGCGTTCGTCGCGCGACGTGACCACGAACGGCGCCGGGGTGCTGCCGTTCGCGCCCAGCGCCCAGGCGACGTAGCCGGTCACCGACAACCGCCGCGCGCGCGGCGAGCGGTTGCACAGGCGCAGGCGCGACAGCTTGAGCGGATCGTCCGTCGGCACGCACGCCAGCAGCTCCAGCTCGATGCCGTGCGCGTCGCTCTCGAAGCGCGTCCAGCCCTTGCCGTGGGTGGCCGCGTAGTGTGCGCCGGCCACGCGGATCGGCAGCGCGGTGGCGCTCCACAACACGCCGGTATCCTCGTCGCGCAGGTACAGCACGTCGTGCGGGCTGTCGCTGACCGGATCGTTCGGCCACGGCGTCAGCGGATTCTGTTGGCTGTTGAGCGACCACGCATAACCGCCGCCTTCGGCCGAGACCAGGAAGCCGAACGCGGGGTTGGCGATCACGTTCACCCACGGCGCGGGCGTGGGGCGCTGTTCGTCGAGTTCGATCCGGTAGGCGCGGCCGCCATCGACGAAGCCGCCGTGGCCATTGGCGAACTCCGGCGCGTCGGCGCGGGCGGTGACGGCGGCCGCCGTGGCGGTCGCGCAAATTGCTGCCGGCGCGTCGAGCGCGGGCGTCGATCCGGCCGCGGCCTGTGCGGGCTGCGCGCCATCCAGCACCACGCGCGCCACGGTCAGCAGGCCGTTGCGCAGATCCTCGCTAATCGCGTCGTCACGCAACGCGAACAGCTCGGCCTTAGGCAGCTGGTCGTCAACTTTCAGGCGCGCCTGCTGC
This sequence comes from Rhodanobacter thiooxydans, assembly GCF_030291135.1. Taxonomy (NCBI): domain Bacteria; kingdom Pseudomonadati; phylum Pseudomonadota; class Gammaproteobacteria; order Lysobacterales; family Rhodanobacteraceae; genus Rhodanobacter; species Rhodanobacter thiooxydans. The sequence goes on from NZ_CP127409.1 coordinate 110,855, forward strand.
GCACTCACCAGCGGATCCAGCGCGGCCCGCTGCGCATCGCCGGCGGCATGCAGCAACACCACGTCAACGCCGAATTGGTGGCTGCGCCAATACTGCTGTGCCTGCAGCACCTCGTTCACGCACGCCAGCTCGCCGGCTTCGCCGAGGCGCAACAGGAGGATCGGCCGGTCGCCGGAGATGCCGGCGGACCACAGCACCGGCGCGCCGCCGCAGCCACGCGCCAGTGTATCGGGTGCCGCGCGCTGGCGCGGATCGTTGTACAGCAGCGCGCTCATCCAGTGGGCGAATCGCGCCGCCTGCGCGGCGCCGATGCCGAGCCGTCGGCGCTCCGCGTCGGCCTGTTGCGCGGCGCCGTCGAACAGCCGCTCAGCGGCGGCTGTATCGCCGAGCTGCTTGGCCAGCGCCATGGCGCCGTCGCGCGAATCGGCCAGCTGCGTCCACAGCAGCAGGGTCACGCTGCTGTTCGGCGCCAGCGTGAAGCGCCGGCGCAGGCTGAACACCGGATCGAGCACGCAGCCGACCGTGTTCGACAATGCGGCGCCCGGTTGCATCGCCTGCGCGTCATGCAGCGTGCGCAGGCGACCGAGGAAGCGTGCGCGATCGGTTTCGCATTCGCCGGCATCGCCGCCATCGTCTCCGGCGATCTGCAGCGCCTGCGCGGCCCACACTTCGGCCTCGCTGCTGTCGCGCCGCCGCCGCGTGGCCAGCAGGACGCCGTGCGCAGCGTCCCACTCGGTCTGCACGAACATCTTGGAAAACGCCGGGTGCGCGTCGTCGGCGCCGATCGGACCGAGCACCAGCTCGGCGTACGAAGTCAGCGACAGCGTGCGCGTGCGGTCACCGTGGTTGCTCAAGGTGAGTCGGCGCAGTTCGATGTCGGCGTCGGCGGCCACCGCCACTTCCAGCATGCTGTGCACGCTGTGGTGGCGCCGGCTGAAACAGGCGCGCCCCGCGTCGAACGCGACCACATCGTCCGGTCTGTGCGTGCCATACGGCTGCCGGCTGGCGGACCAGGTTTCACCGTCATCCTCGTCGCGCAACAGCAGGTAGCTGCCCCAGCCGTCACCGACCGGATCCTCGCGCCAGCGCGTCACCGCCAGGCCGCGCCAGCGGCTGAAGCCGGCGCCATTCGCGCCCAGCATCACGCTGTAGCGGCCATTGGAGAGCAGACAGCGTGGCGGCGTGTCGATCGTGCGGGGTACGGGCGAGGGCATGATGACTCCAGTCGGCGACAGCAAAAATCCAGCATGCACCAGTCGCGGCATGCATGACGTCAACCTGCGTTTCACCATGTCGCGGAGTAGGATGCCTGCGGTATCGACAGCGACCTCCAGGCGCAGCATCTCCGGTGCCCTGCTGCCATCACCGCGACAGATCACGAGATCCATGCGTTCCCACCCACTCAGCCAATCACGCGAAGCGGGCCCGCTGCTGCAGCACCTGCAGAACAAGGCGTTCGCCTACTTCCAGTACGAGACGAACCTGCAGAACGGCCTGGTCTCCGACAAGACCGCGCCGGACTGGCCGGCCAGCATCGCGGCGACCGGGCTGGCGCTGAGCTGCTATCCGGTGGCGGTCGAGCGCGGGCTGCTGGGCCGCGATGCCGCGATCAAGCGCACGCTGACCACGCTGCGCTTCTTCCGCGACAGCCCGCAGGGCGAGCAGCCCGACGCCAGCGGTTATCGCGGCTTCTACTACCACTTCCTCGACATGCGCAGCGGTCGGCGCGCGTGGCAGTGCGAACTGTCAACCGTGGACAGCGCCCTGCTGTTCGCCGGCATGCTCGCCGCCGCCGCGTACTTCGACGAGGACACCGCCGAGCAGAAGGAAATCCGCGACACCGCGAACTTCCTCTACCAGCGCGCGGAGTGGCCGTGGGCGCAGGCCGCCGACGGTACCCTCGGCCACGGCTGGCACCCGGAAAGCGGCTTCATCCCGCACCGCTGGCAGGGCTACGACGAAGGCCTGCTGCTGTACGTGCTGGCGCTCGGCTCGCCCACGCATCCGTTGCCGCCGAGCGCGTATGCCGCCTGGTCGTCCACCTACGAGTGGAAGCGCTGCTACGACATCGACTACCTGTACTGCGCCCCGCTGTTCACCCACCAGCTGTCGCAGGCATGGATCGACTTCCGCGGCATCCGCGATGCGTTCATGCGCGACAAGGGTATCGACTACTTCGAGAACAGCCGCCGCGCCACCCAGGTCCAGCAACGCTACGCGATCGACAATCCGCTCGGCTTCAAGGGCTACGGCGAGCATTGCTGGGGCATCACCGCCTGCGACGGACCGGGCCCGGCCACGCTGAAGATCGACGGCATCGAGCGCCAGTTCCACGACTACGTCGGTCGCGGCGCGCCGTATGGCATCGACGACGGCACGCTGGCGCCGTGGGCGGTGGTGGCGTCGCTGCCGTTCGCGCCGGAGATCGTGCTGCCGACCCTGCACCACTTCATCGACATGCTGCAGCTGCACGACGCGCATCCCTACGGCTTCCGGGCCAGCTTCAACCAGACCTGGGCCGACCAGCCCGGCCAGTCGCCGGGTTGCTGGGTCTCGCCGTACTTCTTCGGCCTCAACCTCGGCCCGATCGTGCTGATGGTGGAGAACCATCGCAGCGGCATGCCCTGGCAACTGATGCGCGGCTGCCGCGCCATCGTCGACGGCCTGCGCCGCGCCGGTTTCGACGGCGGCTGGCTGGACGCCGCGAACAAGCAGGTGTCCTGATCCTTTCTTCTACTGCTACGGAGCAAACATGATGGAACTTGGCATGGTGGGTCTCGGGCGCATGGGCGCCAACATGGCCGAACGGCTGGTGCGCGGCGGCCACAAGGTCAGCGGCTTCGACCCAAATGCAGATGCGCGCAAGGCCGCCGAAGCGGTCGGCATCGCGCCGGTGGCCTCGCTGGCGGCGCTGGTCCAGGCGTTGCCAGCGCCGCGCGTGGTGTGGCTGATGGTGCCCGCCGGCAAGATCACCGACGACACCGTCGACGCCTTGCTGGCGCTGCTGGCGAAAGGCGACACCGTGATCGACGGCGGCAACTCCAACTACAAGGACAGCCTGCGCCGCGCGCAGCTGTATGCCGAACACGGCCTGGGCTACGTCGACTGCGGCACCAGCGGCGGCGTGTGGGGCCTCAAGGAGGGCTACAGCATGATGATTGGCGGCGACGAAAAAACCGTCGCGTCGCTGCGGCCGATCTTCGAGACGCTGGCGCCGGCGAAGGACCAGGGCTGGGGCCGGGTCGGCCCGGTCGGCTCCGGCCACTACACCAAGATGGTCCACAACGGCATCGAGTACGGCATGATGCAGGCCTACGCCGAAGGCTTCGCGATCCTCAAGCACAAGGAGGAGTTCGGCCTCGACCTGCACCAGGTTGGCGAGATCTGGCGCTACGGCAGCGTGGTGCGTTCGTGGCTGCTCGACCTCGCCACCGACGCGCTCGGCAAGAACCCGAACCTGGACGGCATCGCGCCCTACGTGGTCGACTCCGGCGAAGGCCGCTGGACCGTGAACGCCGCGCTGGAACTCAACGTCTCCGCCCCGGTGATCACGCTGTCGCTGATGGAACGCTTCCGTTCGCGCGACAGCGATTCGTTCGCCGACAAATTGCTGGCGTCGTTGCGCAACGAGTTCGGCGGGCATGCGATCAAGAAAGAGTAGGCGTTGCGCGCTCTTTGTCGGTGTGCAACCGCTACGTGATTGTCGGAACCAAAGAGTCGAGGAGCCAAGCGCGGCTGTTAAGCTCGCCGGTCACCCATGGAAGAATGCACATGTCGCAACGATCGGATGACCTGGCACGGCTGCAAGGCGTGTGGAGACAGGTCCGCATGGAAGCCGATGGCGTGGTGGATCCGCCGGATGAGCACGGCGGGGCGGGTGCGCTAACCACGATCGCCGGAACGCATTTCAGCGTGCGCACCATCGAAGGCCACTTGTTGCTGGAAGGCGAGTTCGTCATCGATGCATCAACCCGGCCGAAGTCGATCACCTGGATCGATGTCATTGGCGCGGACCAGGGCACGCCCTTGCCCGGCAGCTATACGCTGGATGGCGAGCACTTCGAGTTCATCGCCGGCGATGCGGGCGCCCCGCGCCCCGTGGTGTTTCGCACGATGCCGGGACAGACCATGCGGACCTTCGTCCGTCATCGTTGACGCCATGCCAACCGGGCCGGTCCGGGCCGGTCCGGACGATGTGTGACGCGCGCCGGCAAGGCGTCCGGAAACTCCCTGCTAGACTCGCCCGGCCGATTCGCGGCGCGGCGCCGCGAAGCTGGATCACCCGGGGTTTTCGACGGTCTTGCAGGAGGTGGACACGATGGCCGTGCCATTGTCATGGAAGGTGGGAGGCGTCGTGGCCGGTCTGGTCGCCGTGGCGCTTGCCGGGCATGGACTGTACCTGTACCTGGCCGCGCGTCACGCTGACGAGCTCACCCGCGATCTCGCGCAGCATGCCGAGTTGCAGGCGCAACAGGCCAGGGCCCAGGCCGAGCTGCGCAGCGCCCGCCTGACGGCGACGCTCGAACGCCGGCGCGAGGAGCTGGCCACGACCTATCGGCAGGTCGGCGAGGAAGCCGCGCAGTATCAGGCAGCGCAGGCCAGGCGCGCGGAACGGCAGCGGCAGGAAGCGCTGCGGGTGCAGGCCAGCTACCGCTTGGGCCCCGATCAGCAGTGCGCCGGTGGCCTGGTCATCGACCGCAGCGGTTCGAATTTCAGCCAGGCGCTCGGCAAGAGCGGCCAGCCCATCCATTGCAGCGGCGACACCGCGACCGAGCCGTTGCGCTGATCCGCCTGCCTACAGCAGCGCGTCCTGCGCCGGTGCATAACTCAGGTGCCCATCCACGACGCGCGCCGGGGACGTGTACGGATGCACGGTCGCGTGCGCGGCGTCGATGATGTGGACCACCTCGATCCCGCGCAGCTTCAGCACGTCGGCGATGATCGAGCGGTGGCAACGCCACCACACCGCCTCGGCGCACATCATCGCCGTGCGCTTGTCCGCGGCCAGCTTGAGCAGTTCGGCAAGCCCGTCGGCGAACTCGGCCGTGGCGATGTAATCCGCATAACCCTGGAACGAGGCGTTGCGCCACGCCGTGTTCGGCGAACCCGGCTGCACCTTGCGCCGGCCGCCGAGCCTGGGTATCCACCGGTAGGCGATGCCGCGCGCAGGCAGCGTGGCGGCCAGCGCGTCGCTGGCGAAATACGGGTAGCGGCGCGAACCGGGAAAGCGGCGCACGTCGGCGATCGCCTCGATGCGGTATTCGCCCAGCAGCCCAAGAAATTCCTGCAGCGTGCGGGTGGAGTGGCCGATCGTCCAGATCGTGGCGGGGTCGTCGGGCATCTCAGTCGATCTTGTGCAGCGCCGCGCCCTTGTGCATGGCGACGTGGTCGGTCTTGTCGCTCTGGATCTCGTACTGCGGATCGGCCTCGCTGCAATGGCGCAGGTGGCCCTTGTACTCGGTGTCGCGCGTATGCACCTTGGTGATCCGGCCGGTCACGTAACCCGCTTCCGAATTCCAGCGCACGTGGTCGCCGACTTTGAAGGGGTGGTTCATGGTGGCTCCTCGTTCGTTTCCACCGACCATTGACGCATATGTCGCGTCCACGCCGGGTGCAGGGAAGTTCCGTGCGGCTGCGGAACTTCCGGGCCCGGCTAGCTGGTGCGCACACCCTGTCGAAGATGCCCAGATAGGGGAGCCTGACACCGATCTTTTTGCGGATCGGCCTCGCGGCAGTGGCACGGGTGAGCCTTCGTACTCGATATCACGCTTATGCGCACCAGTGATCTGTCCACTCACGCGCCACACTTCGGAATTCCAGCGTATGCGATCTCTGATCTCGAAAAAAGGACGGAGGTAACCATCCAAAATTAATTACCTCCGTCCCCTTTGATCACCCTTTGATCAGTGCCTTTGATCAGAAGTCTCGTCTCGTGTCGTCCGCGTACAAGATGCTATCAACGCGGAACTTGGCTCTCATATTCTTTAGATCGGTTGCCAGTACCCATTGATGCGAGTCAACAAACTTGTTGTAATCAAATCCAGAGCCGTTCTCTGTATATGTTTCGCCCGGCTTCATTGGCTTGTCAATCGTCCAATTAAGCGCGAATTTTTGTTCGCCAAACAAATCAGTTAAGATAAGAGTGCCCTTTATGGCACGAGTTGGTTTGTCTAAACCTATAGGATCAAACTGGATATTGAACCAGATATAATCCTGATAGTCCTGCGTTGCGAACCTCTTGCTCAAGAGAACTGGCTTGATAATTTCAAATTGAATCTTGTCGTTATCCGATGTTGCTGCTTCCGGATTTGTTGTAGGCGCGGCTTGACCGCTGGCTTCGGCCCGTGCATCGTCACGAGGTGTAACTGTGAGCGGGGCCAAGCCATACTTGGCGATCAGATACTGCTGCCTAAGTAGAGCAAGCGTATTCTGTTCGGTAGCCGTTTCCATTTGTGCCATTGCGCCAATGAGTCCACCACCCGCGCTGTCGGCCTTAACCTGCGCTGCAGCCGCCTTTGTTTCCTGTGCTGCAATCTCGCTTGCAAGTAAGTTGGCGCGTTCAGTATCTGGCTTGCTGGTGTTGACCTTGACGGTCATCGGCGCTCCGGACTCGATGGCCGAAATTCGTTGCTGTAATAGTGCTTTGTTGATTTGAAGTAATTGGACGCGTAGCGTAGTCAAAGCTTTAACCGCGCCACCGCTATATTGTGCATCTGTTGCGACCGCACTTGAGAGTGCAGTATCCGTTTCGCTTAGCTCATGAGTAAGCGATTTTACTTGGGCCTGTTGTTCGGGACTCAGAGACTTCGAACACGAGCCGAGTACAAGTATCAGCGATAGGCCAACCAAACATTTGTAGAACACGATTAATCCCCCTGATAATGAAATACGATCTTGCGGCTCCGGCGCACCTAACGTAGATAAATCAGTGGGTTTCTGCTTGCGCGGCCACTGATTCGCTGGATATGAAGACAGATTGAATAAGTCATAAGCTTCCCCTACAAGCGTTGTGAATTGGCACGCGCTTGCTTGGCCTCGGGGTGGAGCGCATGAACTGGATACTCGGCTTTTGATCGTTAGTCGTCAAGCGGAGTGGGGCTTGTATAAATTCAATCTGCTGCATTGGTGCACGGGGTTGCTTCGCTGCGCGGCGAACTGATCGAGATGTCCGTTCTCGGTACCCATAAGTCGCGGTAATAGAAATTGTCGCTCTGGCTTGCCTGCAGGGTTTGACGATGGCTGCACTCATCCCAGCCGCAGCAACTTCCTTACCGCCGGCAAATTACGCCGGCTGATTTCGGGATTGAGCTCGCTGCCGTCGAGGCGGGCCAGCACGCGGCCGTCGGCGAGGGTTTTCAGGCCGAGCAGGCGCGGTGGGGGGACGAGGCAGTTGCGGTGCAGGCGGACCAGCTGGTCGGGGTAGGTTTCTTCCAGCTGGCGCAACGAATCCTCGATCAGCAGTTCGCCGCGGCGGTGTTGCACCACCACGTATTTCTCGTCGGCGAGCAGGCAGATCACTTCGTCCAGTGCGATACGCACCTGTTCGCCGCGCAGCCGGCCGCTCAGGTACGCGGCCGGTTCGCGCGGGGTGTCGGCGAGACGGCGTTGCGCGCGCTGCAGCGCGTCGCGCAGGCGTTCCAGCCGCACCGGCTTGAGCAGGTAGTCGACCGCGCCCAGCTCGAACGCCTTCAGCGCGTGCGCTTCGTAGGCGGTGCAGAAGATCACCTGCGGCCGAGTGCGGCCGGCCAGGCGCTGCGCCAACGCCACGCCGTCGGTGCCGGGCATGTTGATGTCCAGCAGCAGCGCGTCCGGCTGTAGTTCGTCGAGTGCAGCCAGCGCAGCCTCGCCGTCGCCGACGTTGCCGACGACTTCCATGCCGGCGCATTCGCCCAGCAGCGCGGCCAGGCGAGCGCGCGCCAGCGGTTCGTCGTCGACCACCAGCACGCGCATCAGGCCGACCCTCGCGGCAGTTGCAGCTGCACCACGAAGTGTTCGCCCTGCGCGCCGGCCTGCACTTTCGCCAGCGGCCCGTAGCGGTAGGCGACGCGCCGGCGCACGCTGTCCAGGCCATGGCCGTTGCCGGCGGCAGGTGGGTTGGCCGGCAGCGGGTTGATGATCTCGATGCGCACGCCGTTGCCGTCGCGCCAGCCGCGCAGGCTCATCTCGCCGCCTTCGCGCAGCGGCTGGATGCCGTGGCGCACCGCGTTCTCCACCAGCGGCTGCAGCAGCAGGCGCGGCAGCGGGAAATCCCGCGGCAGCTCGTCCAGTTCGCGACGCACGCGCAGGCGCGCGCCCAGGCGCAGCTGCTCGATCGCCAGGTAGCGTTCGACCAGCGCCAACTCCTCGCCTAGCGTGCCGTCGGCACTGTCGTGCTGGCCCAGCGCGGCGCGGAACAGTTCGGAGAGGTCTTCCACCGTGCGCTCGGCGGCGTCGGGGTCGACCCGGATCAGCGCGGCCACGGTGTTCATGCTGTTGAACAGGAAGTGCGGGCGGATGCGCGCCTGCAGCGCCTCGACCTGGGCGCGGGCGACCGCGGCCAGCCGCGCCTGCCACTGCGCCAGCACGTAGAAGTAACGCAGCATCGCGGCGCCGAGCAGGGCGGCGATCAGCACGTTGTCGCGCGCGAACACGGGCAGGCTGCCGCGCACCAGGTACATCTGCAGTACGCCATCGAACCAGTGTGCCGCGATGCTGCCGGCCAGCACCAGCAGCAGGATCAGCAGCCAGGCGCCGACATACGGCAGGTGCCCGGGCAGGCGCTGCAGCCAGGGGCGCAGTGCGCACAAGGTCACCGCCACCACCATGCCCAGCAGGGTCGTGAACAGCATGCCGACGCTGTAGGCGGACCAGTCACGCGGCTCGTCGTGCGCCAGCCACATCACGGTCACCGTCAGCGCGCCCACCACGAGCAGCGCGAACAGCGCCGGCAGCTGGCAGAAATCCGGTAGTGGGCTTTGCTCGGTACGGCCGCGCAGGCCGCGCTTGGGCGTGGGTTCGCGCATGCGGCAAGTATGCCGCAGCACAGGTGCAGTTACGCCAGGCGCAGGCCCAGCCAGTGACGCAGGTCGTCGATCTCTTCGGCGCAGACGGCGTGGGCCATCGGGTAGGTATGCCATTCCACCGCATGGCCCAGCGCCTGCAGCGTGTCGCGCGAGTCGGTGCCACGCTGCAGCACCACCACCGGATCGGCTGTGCCGTGGCCCCAGAAGATCGGCGTGGCCACGTTCGCCGCGCTGCGCTCGGCAGCGAGCGTGGCCGAGATCGGCAGGTAGGTCGACAGCGCGATGATGCCGGCCAGCTTTTGCGCATGGCGCAGGCCGGCGGCCAGGGCGATCGCACCGCCCTGCGAGAAGCCGGCGAGGATGATCCGCTCGCTCGGCACGCCGCGCTCGTGCTCGCGCGCGATCAGCGTCTCCACCGCGGCGATCGAGGTGCGGATGCCGGCCTCGTCCTGCCGTGCGCGCGCATCGAAGCCGATGATGTCGTACCACGCGCGCATCGACATGCCGTTGTTGATCGTCACCGGCCGCACCGGCGCATGCGGAAACACGAAGCGCAGCGCCGGCCACGCCGGATCGACCAGCTCCGGCACGATCGGCGCGAAGTCGTTGCCGTCCGCACCGAGGCCGTGCAGCCAGAGGATGCTGTGGCGGGGCGAGGAGCCGGTTTCGCGTTCGACGGTGGGCAGGGGCATGCGGTGCTCGGTGGGGTCAGGGGGCGCTGATGATAGTGGCGACGGCATGTGGCTGCAGCGGACTGTCCAGTGCAACCTCCTGCTCCGATGGCAGCGGGATGTCGGGCTGGGCGGTCTTCGCGCCCGCTGTCGCGGCGTCCATGTGCGCGGCTTCGCGCAGGATCCGGATTTGTTGCGCGGTGTACGTCTGGCCATTGATGGTAAAGGTGAACGGCATGCGCAGTCGCGTTGCCACGGGGTGGCCATCGACCTGCTCCGGGATGGCATGCCACTGTTTGGCGGCCGTCAGTACGGCAACCTTGAACGACGGCAGCACAGGCCAGTCCGCAAACTTGTTGCTCACTTTCATGTCGGTCAAATGGCCGTCGGGTTGCACGGTGGCTTCGAGGATGAGGAGCGCCGCCTGACGTCTGCGCAACGCGTCTTCAGGGTATCGCGGCGGTGTCCGGTTGACGATGCGGGGGCCGTTGCCCATGAAGCTGATGCGCAGATCGTATTGGCCGCTCGCGTTTGGCGATGCCTGCAGTTTGGTGTAGACGAAGGTGTGCGCCGGTACCGATCGGCCGCCGAGTGTCGCCGGCACGAACTGCCACTGTTTCACCGCGGAAGACAGCACGGCGGCGATCGATGCAGGCACGTCAGGGGCGACCTGGGTGGCAGTAATGTGCCCAGTTGCATCCACGTCGACGCCAACGGCAAAAATCTGTTCGCGCTCATCGGCAGCGTGCGCCGGCAAGACGCAGACCAGCGCGAGCAAGGCGGCGCTGAGCATGGCAGTTTTCATCGGATCCCCTCCCAAGGCATCGCCAGCGCCCCCGCGCTGCGCGAGCGAACAGCATGCCGCACACGCGGCGCGGGGAACAGGATATCAGGGCGCTCGGATGATCGTGGCCGCGGTGTCCGGTTTCAGCGGACTGTCCAGCGCCAGTGTCTGGTCCGGAGGCAGCGGGATGCCGGGCTGGGCGTCGTCGGTGGTTTCCTGGCGCGCGGCGTTGTTCAGGATGCGGGTCTGCTTTGCGGTGAAGATCGGTTCGCTCAAGGTGAAGGACACCGAAAGATGCATACGGGTTGCCACGGGTTGGCCGTCGACTTGTTCCGGTATCGCGTGCCATTGCCTGGCGGCTGCCAATACAGATTTGATGAATGAGGAGCGCAATGGCCAGTCGTCGAAGCGGCTGTGCGCCGACAAGTCGCCGAGACTGCCATCCGGTCGCACGATGGCATCCAGTACGACAAAGGCGCATTCGCGTGCGTGAACGGCGTCCATGGGGTAGCGCGGCTGGATGTTCTGTTGCAGCATCCTGGGGCCGTTGCCCTCGAAGCTGATGCGCAGGCTGTAGCCGCCGTGGGTATCGGGGATGGCCTTGAGCTTGGTGTAGACGAAGGTATGCGCTGGTACCGGCTGGTCATTGTGCCGGGCCGGCACGAAGTGCCACTGCTTCACTGCGGCCGACAACACGCTCCCGATCGATGCAGGCACGTCTGCATCGAGTTGGGTGGCGGTGATGCGACCGGTGGCGTCCACGTCGGCACCAATCCTGTAGATCTGTTCGCGCGTTTCGGCAGCGTGCGCCGGCAAGACGCAGGCCAGCGCCAGCAGGGCGGCGCTGAGCAGGGCAGTTTTCATCGGATCCTCTCCCCGGTCGTCGCCGGCGCCCCCGCGCCGCACGTGTGGCCAGCATGCTGCACATGCGGCGTGGGGAACAGTGCCGTCACGGCGCCGTGCGCAACCCCAGCTCGTGCGCGAAGAACGTCAGCCCGATCGCGGTATCACCGACGCGCTGGCTGAACGGGGCGCCGATGCCGTGGCCGGCGTTCATGCGGGTCAGCAGTAGGATCGGCTGGGTCGACGAGGTGGCATTCTGCAGCGCAGCGGCGAACTTGCGCGATTGCCACGGCGCCACGCGCGGGTCGTTCTCGCCGGTGGTGAGCAGCACCGCCGGGTAGGCGGTGTTCGCCTGCACGTGCTGCAGCGGCGAGTAGGCCAGGGTGGCCTTGAACTGGGCCGGGTCGGCGATGCTGCCGTATTCGGGGATGTTGTACGGGCCGTTGGCGAAATCGGTCTCGTGCCGCAGCATGTCGTAGATGCCCACGCGCGCCACCACCGCGCGGTAGTCGCCGAGGTGCTGCACGATCTGCGAGCCCATCAGCAGGCCGCCGTTGCTGCCGCCGAGGATGCCGAGGTGGGCGCGGTCGGTCCAGCGCGCGTGGATCAGCGCCAGCGCCGCGGCGTGGAAGTCGTCGAACACATTCTGCTTGTCGAGCTTCTGGCCCTGCGCGTGCCAGGCCTGGCCGTTCTCGTTGCCGCCGCGGATGTTGGCGTAGGCGAGCACGCCGCCGCGTTCCAGCCAGGCCAGGTTCGGACCGATGAAGCCGGGTTTCACCGGCAGGTCAAAACCGCCGTAGCTGTACAGGATGGTGGGCCGCTTGCCGTTCGCCGTGGTGCCGGGCAGCGACAGCACGGTTACCGGGATCCTGGTGCCGTCCTTCGAGCGGCCGTCGATGCGCTGCGCGACCACCTTCGAATAGTCGGCGGCAGGCTTGACCTCGAATACGGTCTTCAGCGTGCCGCTGGTGCCGTCGTATTCGGCCCAGCGCGCGGGCGTGGTCCAGCCGCTGTAGCTGATCAGCGCCTTCGGCTGGCCGGATTCGGAGGCGATGTCACCGATGCCGATGCCGTGTTCCGGCAGCGGCAGGCGGCGCACGAATTTCGCGCCGGCGCCGTACTGCTCGACCCACCAGTCCGGACCCCAGCTGCGCACCACCAGGAAGCCGTCGCCGAGCGGGGCGATCTGCTGGATCGCACCCTCGCGCTCGGCCAGCACCGGCACCGCCTTGTCGTCTTCGCCGATGGCCACGACCTTGCCGCGCGGCGCATCGCGGAACGCGGCGGCGTATAGACGTCCATTCACCCAGGCGGCGGTGCGCACGTTGGCGCCGCGGTCGAGCACGCGAGTGAAGCGATCGCCATGCTGCAGGAACACCTCGGCCGGGCCGCCGTCACCGTCGTAGGCGAGCACCGCAGCCTGTGCCGTGGCCGGCGAGTTCACCAGCACGTATTCGGCGGTTTTCGCGTAGCCCTGGCCGAACACCACGCGATCTACTGCGGCGGCCTCGCCGAGCGCGTGGTGCACCAGCGTGGCGTGGAACTGTTCCACTTCCTGGCCGGCTGCCGGCGGCGCGAAGCGCACGTAGCTGAAGCCACGCTCGTCGGCGTCCCAGGCCAGGCCCTGCGGCGTGGTGCCGCCGCCAGCCCAGGGCAGGGTGTCGGGCAGGGTCTTGCCGCTGGCCACGTCGAGCACGCGGATGGTGGTCAGTTCGCTGCCGCCCTCGGCGGTGCCGTAGGCGAGGTAGCGCCCGTGCGGCGACGGCCAGTAGGCGGTGATCGCGGTGCCGCCGTGGTCGGCGTTCGGGTCCACCAGCACCTTCGCCGCACCATCCGGCCACGCCTGCGCGATCAGCACCGGCTGGGGTTGCGGCGGGGTCTGCTGCAGGTAGAACAGCGTGCCGCCGGCCAGCATCGGGCCGGAGCGTGTGGTCGAGGTGATCGCCAGCTGCTGCACCCGCGCGGTGAGCGCCTTGCCCTGCGGCATCGCGGCCATGGCCGCCTCGGTGTACGCATTCTGCGCGGTTATCCATTGCCGCACCGCCGGGTCGGCGGGGTTCTCCAGCCAGCGGTACGGATCGGCGACGCTGACGCCGTGGAACTCGCTGGACGCGGCCTGCCGCGGCGTGGGCGGGGGCAACGGCTGCGATTCGCCGATCAGCGCCAGCTCGCGCGGCGGCTTCGTCGACGGATTCACGGGCGGCAGCTGGGCTGCGATGGTGGCGCCGGCGGCGAGCAGCAGGGTGGCGGCGAGAGGCGCGAGGCGCATGGCGAAGGTTCCATGGGAGGACGTGGCAGCGAGCAGAGTAGCAACGCGTCGCCGCCGCTGCAGCCGCCGGCCGCTGACTTTCGGCAGGGGTGGCGGCGGATCGCCGGCGCGCTCGGCTATGCTGGCTTTTTTGCCCGGGAAGAATCCATGCGTCGATTGCTGCTGGCTACCCTTGTCGCCTTCACCGCCGCGCCGCTGGCAGCGCTCGCCACGCCGGCATCGACGCCGCTCAACCTGGACACCGTGATGGCCAACCCCGACTGGATCGGCCAGGCGGTGGAGTCGCCGTACTGGAGCGTGGACGGTCGCAGCCTGTACTACTTGCTCAAGCGCGACGGCAGCCCGCTGCGCGACCTGTATCGGGTCGACCCGGCGACGGGGCACGGCACGAAGCTCGACCCGGCCGCGCTGGCGCAGGCCGACGGCCCGGCGGTGTTCGACCGCGCGCACCGGCACGCCGCCTTCATCCTGCACGGCGACGTGTTCGTGATGGATCTGCAAAGCGGCCGGCGCAGCCAGCTCACCCGCACGCCGCAGGACGAATCCGCGCCGCGCTTTTCCGCCGATGGTCGCGCGCTGCAGTTCCGCGACGGCAATGACTGGTACAGCCACGACCTGGCCAGCGGCGTCACCTCGCCCGCGGCGGTGCTGAAATTCACCGACGACCCGCAGGCGAAGCAGCCCGACGCGCTGGGCGAGCGGCAGCTGGCATTGTTCAAGACATTGCGTCAGCTCAAGGCCGACAAGCAGGCGAAGCGCGACGAGGACCAGGCGCTGGCCGCCGCCGACCCGGGCCGCGCGCCGCTGCCGTTCTTTCTCGGCGACAAGATCACCCTGGTCGACAGCGAACTATCGCCGGATGGCCGCTGGCTGCTGCTGGTCACCGCGCCGAAAGGCTACGCCGCCGGCAAGGCGCCGACGCTCGCCCATTACGTCACCGACTCCGGCTACCTCGAACCGCAGGAAGCACGCGTGTACGTGGGTCGCAACGATCCGGCGCCGCAGTCGCTGCTGCTGCTCGACCTGGCCGGCCACCAGTCGTACCCGCTGACCACCGACACGCTGCCCGGGATCAAGGACGATCCGCTGAAGGACCTGCGCGCCCGCGCTGTCGCCGCGCTGCAGAAGGCCGGCAAGGCCGACCAGGCCAAGGCGCTGAAGGCGCCGGAACGGCGCGCCGTGCGCATCATCGGCAGCGCCGAGGACGGCGGTGGCGGCGGCATCGTGTGGAGCGACGACGGTCGCCAGCTCGCCATCCAGCTGCGCGCGATCGACAACAAGGACCGCTGGCTCACCAGCGTGGATTTCACCAAGCACGCGCTGGTGCCGCAGCAGCGGTTGACCGACCCGGCGTGGATCAACTGGAACTTCAACGATTTCGGCTGGCTGAAAGACGGCCGCACGCTGTGGTACCTGAGCGAACAGACCGGCTGGTCGCAGCTCTACGTCAAGCCGCTCGACGGCAAGGCGAAGGCGCTCACCGCGGGCAAGTTCGAGGTGAGCCACCCGCAGCTCAGCGCGGACGGCCAGTGGTTCTACCTGCGCACGAACCAGGTGGCACCGTACAGCTACGACGTCTACCGCCTGCCGGTCACCGGCGGCGAGCTGGCGCGCGTGACGAACTACCAGGGCATGGACGACTTCGCGCTGTCGCCCGACGGCACGCAGCTCGCCGTGCTGCATTCCGCGCCGTACGTATTGTCGCAATTGGCCGTCCAGCCGTCCGCCGGCGGCACGCCGCGCGAATTGACCAGCACGATGAAGCCCGCGTTCACCGCGCACGACTGGATCGCGCCGAAGATCGTCGAGGTGAAGTCCTCGCACGGCGCGGGCAGCATCTACGCGAAGTACTACGGCCCGGCCAGCGAGGATGCATCGCCGAAGCCGGCGGTGATCTTCGTGCATGGTGCCGGCTACCTGCAGAACGTCACGCTGTCGTGGTCGAACTACTTCCGCGAGCAGATGTTCCACAACCTGCTGGTGCAGCAGGGCTACGTGGTGCTGGACATGGACTACCGCGCCTCCGAAGGCTACGGCCGCGCCTGGCGCACCGCGATCTACCGCCAGATGGGCCACCCGGAACTGGAGGACCTGCTCGACGGCAAGGCCTGGCTGGTGCAGAACCACCACGTCGATCCGCGCCGCGTGGGCATCTACGGCGGCAGCTACGGCGGCTTCATGACCGAGATGGCGCTGCTGCGTGCGCCCGGCGAATTCGCCGCCGGCGCCGCACTGCGCCCGGTCAGCGACTGGACGCTGTACAACCACGAATACACCTCGGACATCCTCAACGACCCGCAACTCGATCCGGAAGCGTTCAAGACCAGTTCGCCGATCGAGTACGCCGACAAGCTGCAGGACCCGCTGCTGATCCAGCACGGCCTGATCGACGACAACGTGCTGGCCGAGGATTCGATCCGCCTGTACCAGCGCTTCATCGAACTGCACAAGAAGAACTTCTGGATGTCGCTGTATCCGCTGGAGCGCCACGGCTTCGTGCACGCCGATTCCTGGTACGACGAATACCGGCGCATCGATGAGCTGTTCGAGACGTACGTGAAGCCGGTGAAGGACGAGTCGGCGCACTGATCGGGCGTCATTGCCCGTCGTGCTGATGTCGTGAGGCATGCGGGCCGGTGCACGCGGCCCGCAAAAAAGCGTCATGGCTGGTGTGGGCAGGAAGGAACTACCGATGACGAAAGGACGCATCGACGCATGAATCTTGCGCTGTTCGATTTCGACGGCACCATCACCACCCGCGAGATGTTTGCCGACTTCATGCATTTCGCGGTGACGCCGCGGCGGCTGGCCGCCGGCAAGTGGCTGCTGGCGCCGGTGGTGATCGGCTACAAGCTCGGCCTGGTTTCCAGCAACGCGATTCGCTCGCACGTGGTGCGCTTCGGTTTTCGCGACGAGCCCATGGCGCGACTGGATGACGCGGGGGAGCGGTTTGCGCGCGAGGTGCTGCCCGGCGTGTTGCGCGAACAGGCGATGGAACGCATCGCCTGGCACAAGGCGCAGGGTGACGTGGTGGTAGTCGTCTCCGGCGGGCTTGACGCCTATCTGCAGCACTGGTGCCGCCGGCACGGGCTGGCGCTGATCTGCTCGGAGCTGGAAGTGGTCGATGGCCGCTGCAGCGGTCGCTATCGTGGAAGCCAGTGCGTGGGCGCCGAGAAGCCACGGCGGGTGCTGCAACAGTACGACCCCGGCGACTTCGACTGCGTATACGCCTACGGCGACACCAGCGAGGATCTTGACCTGCTGGACATCGCCGACCGACGGTACTTCAACTGGCAGGAAGTGGCCTGAGCCATCGGGCACCCCGCGTCAGGTACAGCGCAGGGTGCCCGGGACAGTGTTGTCGGACGAACTGGCTCAGTGCAGCGAAGCCAGCTTCACGCCCTTCGCCTTCAGCGCCTGCGCCACGTCGTACATCGCCTGGTTGAGGATCTTGTGGGTGTTTTCGTCGGCGCCATGGCCGAACTTCGCGTCGATGTCCTGCATCACCTGCACGTGGATGCCATGCGACAGGGCCTTGTCGAACAGATAGCCCGACCACCAGGTGCCGTCGGCGGTGGTGCCGGCGGTCACCAGCGTGCTGGCCAGCTTGGCGCCCTTCAGGTCGGCCGGCGCTGCTGGCAGTTTCACGCCCGCTTCGGTGGCGCGCTTCAGGCCGTCATTGACGGCGAAGGTCATGCCGGCGATGAAGTTGTCGGTGGCGGTCTTGCCGTACTGCTTGGTGAGCTTGGCCACTTCGGCGTTGACGGTGTCTTGGCCCAGCATCGAAACCAGCGCCGTGGCGAAGTCGAAGTGGCTGGCGCCACCACCGGCCTCGACCAGGGCGGCGGTGACGTTCAGCGCGGGCGCACCGCTGTAGGTGACGCCGCCGAACCAGTTCATCTGCGAGGCGTACATGCTGTGCGCGGGGGTGGCCGGGGCTTGCTGCGCCTGCACGGCGGTGATGCCGCCGAAGGCGAGCGCAAGGGCGAGGGCGAAGACAGTCTTGTTCATGGTGATCACTCCTTCAGATGGGTAGCGCCAGCGAGCGGATGCGCGTTGTAGACGTACCGGTGCGCATGGGATGCGATCAGCCCGCGAGAGGTTCCGGGTAAATCGGCGGCGCCGGCGGGAACCTCGGACACCGCCAGCTCATCCGATGCTTGACCACCACCAGAGAAGCTCTCCGATGCTCGATCTCGACCAGGCTTTTGCCCAGCCCGCCGTGCTGCCCGCCGCGGCCGAAACCCCGCAGCCGACCCGCGCCGAGGCCGAGGCGGCGGTGCGCACGCTGATCCGCTGGGCCGGCGATGACCCCGCGCGCGAAGGCCTGCTGGCCACCCCGGCGCGCGTGGTGCGTGCGTACGAGGAATGGTTCGCCGGCTACCGGCAGGACCCGGCCAGCCTGCTCAGCCGTACCTTCGGCGAAGTCGGCGGCTACGACGAGCTGGTCATCCTGCGCGACATTCCGCTGCAGTCGACTTGCGAACACCACCTGGCGGCGATCCGCGGCGTGGTGCACATCGCCTACCTGCCGAACCAGCGCGTGGTCGGCATCTCCAAGCTGGCGCGGCTGGTCGAGGCGTTCGGCCGGCGCCTGCAGATCCAGGAGCGGCTCACCGTGGAGATCGCCGACACGCTGGCCAAGGTGCTGCAGCCGCGTGGCGTGGCGGTGATCGTCGAGGCAAGCCACGAGTGCCTGTCCTCGCGCGGCGTGCGCCTGCACGGGGTGTCGATGCAGACCCGGCGCCTGCTCGGCGAATTCGCGCATGAACCGCGGCGGCAGGAGATCCTGGCGACACTAGCCGGCTGAGAGGTTGTGGCCATTCAACCTCTCAGGCCGGCCAGGGATGGCCGGTCGCGGATCGGGCACGCAAGTGCCTGATTCGCGTGAGCGAGTCCGGGCGTGTACCGGACTCGCGATAGAAGAAAACCACAGGAAGTGGTTTTCTTCACGGGCGCTGACCCGGGAACCTCAAGTCGCCCCAATGCATCGGATCAGGTGTAAAAGGAGAAAACCATGTCAGCCCATGCCCATGTTTCACCCGTCGATGTCGCCGCGCTGGACGATCACGCGCTGGTGGCGCTGGTCCGCGACGGTCATCGCGAGGCGTTCCGCCACATCATGCAGCGCTGCAACCAGCGGCTGTTCCGCGTGGCGCGTGCCGTGCTCGGCGAGGATTCGGAAGCGGAAGACGTGCTGCAGGAATCGTATATGCGTGCCTATCACAAGCTGGATTCGTTTCGAGGCGACTCGACCCTGTTGACCTGGCTGACCAGCATCGTGCTGAACGAGGCGCGCGGGCGCCTGCGCAAACGGCACGCCATGGTCGGCCTGGAGCAGGTCGACGCGGCGGTGGACGATAGCCACCAGGTCATCCAGTTCCCCTCGAAGTTCGGCAGCGAGGATCCGGCCGTCGCGGCCGCCCGCAGCCAGATCCGCCACCTGCTCGAACACGCCATCGATGAACTGCCGCCGGCATTCCGCACCGTCTACATGATGCGCGAGGTGGAGGAGTGCTCGGTCGAGGAAACCGCCCACCTGCTGGCGATCAAGCCGGAGACGGTGAAAACGCGCCTGTATCGCGCGCGCCGGTTGTTGCGCACGTCGCTGCACGGCAGCCTGGCCGAAACGATGAGCGGGGCGTTCCCGTTCATGGGCCAGCGTTGCGCCCGCGTCACCGACGCGGTGATGGCGCGGCTGGATGCCGAAACGGTGTAAGGCGTTTTTTCAGGCGGCGCGGTGGCGCCGCAGCCAGTTCGCCGCCAGCAGCAGCCACGCCAGGATCAGCGCGATCACCAGTCGCTGCTCCAGTCCGCGCGGCATGCCGTGCCACAGCGCGTCTGTCCAGATTCCCGCAAAGCCGGCCAGCGCCAGCGCGAACGCCGGCGCGAAGCGCGGACGCCAGTGCGGATCGGTACGCAGCCACCACGACTGCAGCAGCATCGCCACGCTGACGCACAGGAACGCCGTCTGCGCCGCGATGCCGTGCACGAAGCCTTCCAGCGTGGGCGCGTGGCCGGGCAGGTTGCTGTGTGCCAGCGCGGTCACGCACAGGCCGGCACCGGCGCAGACGAACAGCAGCCATGGCGCCGCGCTGCGGTACCCATGCCGCAACGCGACGTAGTAACCCGCGCCCAGCGAGGCCAGTGCGAGCGCCAGCACGACGTATGCCGCCTGCAGCCAGTGGCCGTAGGCGTCCAGCAGGTAGAAGCTGAGCGGCGCGTGCATCCAGTCCAGGTCGTTGCGCAGTACCTGCACGGCCACGGCGACGATGCCGAAGAGCAGCAGGCCGACCAGCGCAAGGTGGCCGAGCGTGCGGCTGGTCGCGGCGTTCGGTCGGGTGGATTCTGGGTTGTGCATGGACCATGTCAGCAGATGGCGGTGGAGTCGCTCGCGGGGTGCGGTCAGCGCGGCGCCGGCGCGGTGGGTGGCTGGATCCGCTGCAGCCGTTCGGCCAGCGTGGCGCGCGACAGCTCGCCGATGTGCATGTCGCGCAGGCGACCGTCGGCATCGAGGAACAAGGTGGTCGGGTAGCCGCGGGCGTTGTAGTGGTTCGACAGCTGCAGGTTGCCGTCGATCAGCACGTGCTGCAGCGCCAGCCGCTGCACCTGCATGAAGTGCTTCACCGCCGCCGCCGATTCGCCCTGGTCGGCGAACACGAAGCGGATCTGCGGCGTCGCTTGCTGCGCCTCGGCCAGCACCGGCATCTCGCGTCGGCACGGCCCGCACCAGGTGGCCCACAGGTTGATCACGGTGGGCTGGCCGCGCAGCGTTTGCAGCGGCACCTCGCGCCCGTCCAGGTCGCTCAGCACGAGGGCCGGCAAGCCGGGATGGGTGGTTGTGGTCAGCTTGTACGCGACCAGTCCCGCGAAGGCCCAGGCCATGACGCCGACCGCCACGCCGGCAGCCAGTGGTCGTCGCAGCGGTGGCCGGCGCCAGCCGATCGCCGCCGCTGCCGCCAGCAGCCCGAGCACGCCGACGATCGGGTCGAAGCCGTGGTCGCGGATGTTCAGGATGCTCAGTGGCTGCTGCATGTACTGCGGCCACCAGCCGGCCACGTAGGCGGCGCGCGCGGCGAGCAGGCCGATGCCGAGTGCCAGGTACAGCGCGTTGCCGGCGTCGGCATGACCGCGCCGATGCAGGAAGCCCGCGCTGGCGAGCGCGGCGATGACGCCGAACAGCAAGGCCAGCAGGCCGGACGAGAGCGCGAGCGGTCCGATGTTCAAGTAGTCAGTCCTGGCCTGGCCCGCCGCGGGATCGGCGGGCATATGCAGCAGGGCACCTTACCCGTTATCGCGCGGGCGGTGGGTTTCCGCGCAAGCCGGCCGCCTCGCGCGCCAGCCGTTCGATGCCAGCCCAGTCGCCGCTGGCGAGCTTGTCGGCGGGCGTGAGCCAGGAGCCGCCCACGCATAGCACATTCGGCAGGGCGAGGAAATCAGGCGCGCTGCTCAGGCTGATGCCGCCGGTGGGGCAGAAGCGGATCTGCGGCAGCGGACTGGCCCAGGCGCCGAGCAGTTTGGTGCCGCCGGCCGGTACCGCCGGGAAGAACTTCAGGTGGCGGTAGCCGCGTTCGAGCAGCGCCATCGCCTCGCTGGCGGTGGCCACGCCCGGCAACAGCGGCAGTGCGCTGTCGTCGGCGGCGTCGAGCAGGCGCGGCGAGGTGCCGGGCGACACGGCAAAGCGCGCACCGGCCTGCTGCGCGGCTTCGAGGTCGCGTGCAGTCAGCGCGGTGCCGCAGCCGACCATCGCGCCTTCCACTTCGGCGGCGATCGCGCGGATCGCGTCCAGCGCTGCCGGCGTGCGCAGGGTGACCTCGATCGTCGGGATGCCGCCGGCGACCAGCGCACGCGCCATCGGCACGGCGTTGCGGGCGTCCTCGATGATCACCACCGGGATCACCGGCGCCAGCCGCATCAGGGTTTCGACTTGCTGCTGCTTTGCTTTGATGGAGGTGGTCACGTAAGACTCCGGTTTTTGGACTCCTCCCCCTGCGTGCAGGGGGAGGTTGGGAGGGGGTTGCTCAGGATGGCGGGGAAGATCAAGAGCGACCCCACCCCGGCCCTCCCCTGCTGCGCCCCAAAGGGACTTCCTTCGGTCGCAGGGGAGGGAGCAAGGCTATGACAGCACGCCGGCGCCGAGGTCGGCGTTGGCGGCGGCCTGGCGGAACAGGCCGAACAGTTCGCGGCCCATGCCGCTGTGCTCGCCGGACAGGTCGGCGACGTGCGGCAGGCGGGCGTCCAGTTCGTGCGCTTCCATCAGGACGTCCAGACGTCCGTTTGCCGCGTCCAGCCGGATGATGTCGCCGTCGCGGATCTTGGCGATGTTGCCGCCGGCCACCGCCTCGGGGGTCACGTGGATCGCCGCCGGTACGCGGCCGGAGGCGCCGGACATGCGCCCGTCGGTGAGCAGGGCGATGCGGTGGCCGCGGTCCTGCAGCAGCGCCAGCGTGGGGGTGAGCTTGTGCAGCTCGGGCATGCCGTTCGCGCGCGGGCCCTGGAAGCGCACCACCGCCACGAAGTCGCGGTTGAGTTCGCCGCGCTTGAACGCGCCGGCCACCTCGTCCTGGTCGTTGAACACGATCGCCGGCGCCTCGACCAGCAGGCGGTCCTCCGGCACCGAGGAGACCTTGATCACCGCGCGGCCGAGGTTGCCGTCGAGCATGCGCAGGCCGCCGTCGGCGCGGAACGGTTCGTCCATGCCGCGCAGCACGCCGCGGTTGCCGCTCTGCTTCGCCACCGGCACCCAGGAAACCGCGCCGGCCTCGTCCAGCTGCGGCACGCGCGTGTAGCCTTCCAGGCCGGTGCCGAAGATGGTCTGCACGTCGCCATGCAGCAGGCCGGCGCCGAGCAGCTGGTCGATCAGGAACGCCATGCCGCCCGCCTCGTGGAACTGGTTCACGTCGGCGTAGCCATTCGGGTACACGCGGGCCAGCAGCGGAATCGCCTTGGACAGCGCATCGAAATCGTCCCAACGCAGCTGGATGCCGGCGGCGTGCGCGATCGCTACCAGGTGCAGCAGGTGGTTGGTGGAGCCGCCCGTGGCGTGCAGGCCGATCACGCCGTTGATGATCGCGCGCTCGTCGATGATGTGGCCGAGCGGCAGGTAATGCTCGCCCAGCGCGCTGAGGTTGGCGACGCGGCGCACCACCTCGGCGGTAAGCGCGTCGCGCAGCGGCGTGTCCGGCGCGGTGAAGCTGGCGCCGGGCAGGTGCAGGCCCATGATCTCCATCAGCATCTGGTTGGAGTTCGCGGTGCCATAGAAGGTACAGGTGCCGGGCGCGTGGTAGGACGCCGCTTCCGCCTCCAGCAGCTCGGCCTTGCTCGCCTTGCCGTCGGCGAAGGCCTGGCGCACCTTCGACTTCTGTTCGTTCGGGATGCCGCTGGGCATCGGCCCCGACGGCACGAACGCGCCGGCTAGGTGGCCGAAGCTGAGCGCTGCGATCAGCAGGCCCGGCACGATCTTGTCGCAGATGCCGAGGTAGAGCGCGCCGTCGAACATGTCGTGCGACAGCGCCACCGCGGTGGCCAGCGCGATCACGTCGCGCGAGAACAGCGACAGCTGCATGCCCGCGCGGCCCTGGGTGATGCCGTCGCACATCGCCGGCACGCCGCCGGCGACCTGCGCTGTGACGCCGGCGTCGCGGGCGATCTGGCGGATCAGCGCGGGATAGCGCTCGTACGGCTGGTGCGCCGAGAGCATGTCGTTGTAGGCGGTGACGATGGCCAGGTTGGCGCGCCGGCCGCTGCGCAGCGCCGCCTTGTCCTCCGTGCCGCAGGCGGCGAAGCCGTGCGCCAGGTTGCCGCAGGACAGGTGCTCGCGCTGCGGCCCGCTGCGGTCGACCGCGTCGATGCGCCTGAGGTAGGCCGCGCGCGTCTCGCGGCTGCGCTCGCGCAGGCGTTCAGTGACTTCGGCGACGACGGGGTGCAGCGTGCTCATGATTTCTTGCCTTGTCTGTAGGAGCGCACTCGGTGCGCAAGGAACTTGCTGCGGTGGTGCGCGATGCCGTGGGTCACGGGCACCAGTACACCGCCACCGGCACGCGTTGCTGGGTCAGTACGGCGCGCACCGGGTAGTGCTGCGCCTCGCCGAGGCCGAGGCGCGCGTCGGCGAGCAGGTCGCGCTTCTTCTCGCCGGCCACCAGCAGGTACAGCGCGCGCGTTTGCAGCAGCGTCGGCAGGCTCAGCGTGATGCGCGGTTCGCCGGCGCCGGGCGCATGCATCGGCAACACGCGCGCCGTGCCGTCCAGGTCCAGTGCCTCGGCCAGGTGATCGCCGCCGGGGAAGAACGAGGCGGTATGGCCGTCGTCGCCCATGCCCAGCACCACCGCGTCGAACGGCAGCGGCAGCGCGTCGATGCGCGCGTTGACAGCAGCCAGCCCGGTTTCGGGGCTGGCGTCGCCGGTGTACAGCGGAATGAACTGCGCGGCAGCGGCGGCGTGCTGCAGCAGCAGCGATTTCACCAGCCGCGCATTCGAACGCTCGTCGGTTTCCGCCACCCAGCGTTCGTCGACCAGGGTCACCTGCACCCCGGCCCAATCGAGTTTCTCCTGCGACAGGCGGGCGAAGAAATCCTTCGGCGTACTGCCGCCGGAGACCGCAAGTAAAGCGTGGCCGCGTTCAGCCAAGCCGCGGCGCAGGCGTTCGGCGACGCGTTCGGCCAGTGCCGTGGCCTGCGCGCGGCAGTCGGTGAAGCTGTGCGTGGTGACGTTCAGATGGTTGGTCATGGCAGGTGGCGCGACGGACACTCAGGCGTGGCCGTGCGCATCGTGGGGAAGGGAGCAGCAGTCTGCCGCACGCAACGACGTGGCCGGGTGAAGCGTCGGTAAACGCGGCCTATTCACTGTCTTCGTTCCAAGTGCGGCCGTCGCGCTCGATCAGCGCCACCGCGGCGCTCGGCCCCCAGCTGCCGGCGGTGTACGGCCGCGGCGGCTCGCCGCTGTCGGCCCAGGCGGCCAGGATCGGGCCGGCCCAATGCCACGCCGCCTCCACTTCGTCGCGGCGCATGAACAGGGTCGGGTTGCCGCGCACCACGTCGAGCAGCAGGCGCTCGTACGCATCGGGTTGCTGCACGCCGAACGCCTCGGCGAAACTCATGTCCAGCGGCACGTGGCGCAGGCGCAGGCCGCCGGGGCCGGGGTGCTTGATGGTCAGCCACAGCTTGACGCCCTCGTCCGGCTGCAGCCGCAGCACCAGCCGGTTCTGCGACAGCGTGCCGGCGTCGGGGTTGAAGATCGAATGCGGCACCGGCTTGAAGGTGACCACGATTTCCGACACCCGGCTCGCCAGCCGCTTGCCGGTGCGCAGGTAGAACGGCACGCCGGCCCAGCGCCAGTTGGCGATCTCCGCCTTCAGGGCGACGAAGGTCTCGGTGTTCGACTTGCTGTTGCCCAGTTCCTCCGGGTAGCCGGGCACGCTGGCGCCTTCGGCCACGCCGGCGCGGTACTGGCCGCGCACGCTGAGCTGGGCGGCGTTGCTGTCGTCGATGGGCTTGAGCGAATGCAGCACCTTCAGCTTCTCGTCGCGCACCGCGTCGGGCGCCAGCGACGAGGGCGGCTCCATCGCCACCATGCACAGCAGCTGCAGCATGTGGTTCTGCACCATGTCGCGCAGCGCGCCGGCGCGGTCGTAGTAGGCGCCGCGATGGCCGACGCCGAGGGTTTCGGCCACGGTGATCTGCACGTGGTCGATGTGCCCGGCGTTCCACAGCGGCTCGAACAGCGCGTTGCCGAAGCGCAGCACCAGCAGGTTCTGCACGGTCTCCTTGCCGAGGTAGTGGTCGATGCGGAAGGTCTGCGATTCGCTGAACACCTTGCCGACCGCGTCGTTGATCTGGTTGGCGCTGGCCAGGTCGCGGCCGATCGGCTTTTCCAGCACCACGCGCGAGGCGCCCTGGTTGAGCTGGTACTGGCCCAGCCGGGTGCAGATGTCGACAAAAAGTTCTGGCGAGGTGGACAGGTAGAACACGCGGATATGGTCGGGCTGCTTGCCGATGAAGGCGGCGAAGTCGTCCCAGCCCTCGTCCTTGCGCGCGTCCAGCGGGCGGTAGAACACCTGCTGCAGGAACACGTCGAGTTGCGCTGCGGCGCATACCCCGACCAGCGCCTCGCGCAGATGCGCGCGGTAGCCGGCATCGTCCAGCGCTTCGCGGGCGATGCCGACGATACGGCTGCTGGCCGGGATCTGGCCGTCGAGGAAGCGGTGGAACAGCGCCGGCAGCAACTTGCGCACGGCGAGGTCGCCGGTGCCGCCGAAGATCACCAGGTCGAACGGTTCGACCGATTGGGAGGAAGCAGTCACGCGGATCACCTCGACTGGATGCCGGATGGCGGGCAGAGGGCCGGATGGCGCGTCTTGCCCGGGTTTTCGTCGATGGTACCAGTGAAATACCAGCTCGACCACGGGTCTGCATACGAATTCATATATGAGGGCGGGCATGACGCAGGCTTGCGGGTATTGGTTCGCTATTGGTATCGTTCCACGCATGGAAGCCGCCCTTGCCCACGAATACCGCCGGATCTGCCACGACCCGGCCACGCACCAGCCGCTGGCCTACCTGCGGCTGCGCCAGGCGATCCGCAACATCATCGGGCACCGTGACATCGAGCCGGGCCAGGCGCTGCCCAGCGAGCGCGACCTGTCGCAGACGCTGAAGCTGTCGCGGGTGACCGTGCGCAAGGCGATCGCCGGCCTGGTCGAGGAAGGCCTGCTGACCCAGCGCCACGGCGCCGGCACCTTCATCGCCGAGCGCATCGTCAAGCCGATGTCGCGGCTGACCAGCTTCACCGAGGACCTGCGCGAGCGCGGGCTGTCGCCGCGCTCGGAATACTTCGAGCGTGGCATTGGCGAGGTGACGCCGGAGGAGTCGATGGCGCTGAACCTGTCGCCCGGCTCGCTGGTGGTGCGCCTGCACCGTGTGCGCTACGGCCAGGACGAACCGCTGGCGATCGAGCGCAGCGTGGTGCCGGCCAGCGTGCTGCCCGACCCGCTGCTGGTGCACGACTCGCTGTACGAGGCGCTGGAAAAACTCAACGCCCGCCCGCGCCGCGCGCTGCAGCGGCTGCGCGCGGTATCGCTGAACGCGCAGCAGGCGCGGCTGCTGCACGTCAGCGTGGGCAGCGCGGGCTTGAACATCGAGCGGCGCAGCTTCCTCGACGACGGTCGCGTGGTCGAGTTCACCAGTTCCTGGTATCGCGGCGACATCTACGACTTCGTCGCCGAACTGCAGACCGACTGAAGGATCGATATGGACCCCCGCGACACCCTGATGTACCAGGAGGCGCACGAGTCGGCCGCGGTGGTCGCGCGCCAGTTCGCCGCGAACGAGGCGGTGGTGGTCGCGCTGGCGCGCGAGCTGCGCGCGCAGCCGCCGCGCTTCATCGTCACCTGCGCGCGCGGCAGCTCCGATCACGCCGCGGCGTACGCGAAGTACGTGTTCGAGACGCAGCTCGGCATCGTCACCGCGTCGGCTTCGCCGTCGGTGACCTCGGTGTACGCGGCCGAGCAGCAGTGGCAGGGCGCGCTGTTCATCGCGATCTCACAGTCGGGCAAGAGCCCCGACCTGCTGCGCAATGCGGAGGCGGCGAAAGTCGCCGGCGCACGCGTGGTGGCGCTGGTGAACGTGGAGGATTCGCCGCTGGCGGCGCTGGCCGACACGGTGATCCCGCTGCACGCCGGGCCGGAGCACAGTGTGGCGGCGACCAAGAGCTATATCGCCGCGCTGGCCGCGGTGCTGCATCTGTGTGCTCGCTGGCGCGGCGATGCCGTCCTCGACACGGCGCTGCAGTCGCTGCCCGACGCGCTGCGCGCCGGCTGGGACGCGGACTGGTCGGCGCTGGTCGATGGACTGGCCGGTGCGCACAACCTGTTCGTGGTCGGTCGCGGCTACGGCCTCGGCATCGCGCTGGAGGCGGCGCTGAAGTTCAAGGAAACCTGCGGCCTGCACGCCGAGGCGTTCAGCGCGGCCGAGGTGAAGCACGGGCCGATGGCGCTGGTCGGCCCCGACTTCCCGGTGCTGTGCTTCGCCCAGGATGACGACACGCTGGACAGCACGCTGGCGGTGGCGCGCGAATTCCGCAGCCGCGGCGCGCAGGTTTTCGTGGCCGCGCCCGGGCTGCAGGGTGCCGGCAGCTTGCCGGTGGCCGGCGGCCTGCCGGCGCTGTGCACGCCGCTGCTGGCCATCCAGAGCTTCTACCGCGCCGCCAGCGCCCTGGCGCTGCGTCGCGGCTTCAACCCCGACGTGCCGCCGCATCTCAACAAGGTCACCGAGACCGTCTGACCCGTTTTTCTCCTCCTCCTGCCTGCAGGGGGAGGTTGGAAGGGGGTGCTTTTGCGGCAAGAGCGACCCCACCCCGGCCCTCCCCTGCAAGCAGGAGAGGGAGCAACCCCGCTCTCCCTGTGCATTCGAGAGGTCACATGACCACCGCCCTCACCCACGCTCGCGTCCTCACCGCCCACGGCTGGCGCGACGATCTCGCCGTGCTGCTGGAGGGCGAGCGTATCGTCGACCTGCTGCCGCCCCCCGATCCGCGCGTGCGCGAGGCGCAGCAGCACGACCTCGGCGGCGCGATGCTCGTGCCCGGCTTCATCGACGTGCAGGTCAACGGCGGTGGCGGGGTGCTGTTCAACGAGGCGCCCACGGTGGAAACGCTGCGCCGGATCGGTGCCGCGCACCGCCGCTTCGGCACCACCGGCTTCCTGCCGACGTTGATCAGCGACCGCGTCGAAGTGATGCGCGCGGCGCTGGCCGCAGTGGAGCAGGCGCTGGCCGAAGGCGTGCCCGGCGTGCTCGGCATCCACCTGGAAGGCCCCTACCTGGCGCCGGCGCGCAAGGGCGTGCACGACGCAAGGTATTTCCACGCACCGGGCCGCGACGAACTGGCGCTGCTGTGCGCGCCGCATCGTGGCGTGCGGCTGGTCACGCTGGCGCCGGACCAGGTGCCGCTGGCCGACATCGGTGCGATGGTCGCCGCGGGATTGGTCGTCTGCGCCGGGCACACCGCGGCCGACTACGCCACCACCCGCGCCGCGCTGGACGCCGGCGTGCGCGGCTTCACCCACCTGTTCAACGCGATGACGCCGTTCGGCAGTCGCGAGCCGGGCGTGGTCGGCGCCGCGCTGGAGGATGCCGGCAGCTGGTGCGGCATCATCGTCGACGGCCACCACGTGCACCCGGCCAGCCTGCGCGTGGCGATCGCCGCCAAGCCGCGCGGCAAGCTGCTGCTGGTCACCGACGCGATGCCGCCGGTGGGCGCGGATGATCCGACCTATGTGCTCAACGGCGAGACCATCACCGCGAAGGACGGCATCTGCCAGACCGCGCAAGGCGTGCTGGCCGGCTCCGCGCTGGACATGGCCGGCGCGGTGCGCAATGCGGTGCAGCTGCTCGGCCTGCCGCTGGACGAAGCGGTGTGCATGGCCAGCACTTGGCCGGCCGAGTTCCTCGGCCTGGGGGAAAGCCATGGCCGCATCGCGCCTGGTTATCGCGCGGATCTGGTGGTGTTGGACGATGAGTACCGCGTGCAGCGAAGCTGGATTGGCGGGCGCTGAGGCGCGTGTGGCGAACCGGGTCCGCGCAAGCGCCGGATCGCCACATCGATAATCCGGCATGTCGGCGGCGGCACGCCGGGTACGGGGCGGTCAGTCCGCGTTGACTGCGGGCGCGCCGATGGCCTGGCGCAGTGGCTCCAGCTGTTTTGCATAGTGGCGCCATTGCTCCAGGCCGCGGGTATGGATGGATTCGCGCACCTGGGCACTGCTCGGGGTGGCCACCGGCGAGGCGTTGCGTTCGGGGTGCAGGCAATTTTCCTGCAGCGAGAGCCCGCAGTATTCGAGTACTCCGCGCATCGTGGACTCCGGGTCGCGCACCAGCGAGGCATAGGAAACGTCGAGCATGGCGCCTGGCAGGTGGTCATGCCAATGCCGGACCAGGCGCGCGTATTGCCCGTAGTAATGAGCCAGCGCCTGCAGGTCGTAGCTGTAGGACGAAACATTGCCGAACATGGCCTTCAAGTTCGAGAAGCAGGTGTCGACCGGATCGCGCACCATGTGCAGGATCGGCGCGTGCGGCAACGCCCGGCGGATGAACGCGACCATCTGGATGTTGGCCGGTAGTTTGTCGATGTAGCAGGCGCGACCCTGTGCGCGCCATTGCGTCTGCCTGAGATAGCGCGCACCCAGTTCGGCATAGTCGATGTCAGCGCTGTGCTGGATGATCTGCAGCAAGCCCTGTGCTCTGGCCGGGGTCACGTCCGCGGCCCAGTGCAGCTGGCGCCAGAAGTCGATGATCTCGCCGGCGGACACAACCTGCGAGTGGCCCGACAGCATGCGGTCGAGCAGGGTGGTGCCGGAGCGCGGCATGCCGACGATGAAAATGGGCACGGGGCCGTCGAACACGGGGCCGGATCCCGCCCGGCCGACCTGGTTGTCTGGCGCCGGCAGGCGCATCAGTGCATCGGTAACGGCGGCTTCGCCAGCCGCGTCGTACGGATTGAGCTCGTGCATGAGGGCATTGCACCGGGCCAGGGCAGGCCAGGCTTCCTCGTGGCGCTTGAGGTCGTCCAGTACCTTGAATTGCGCGTACTCGAACTCCGCGCGCACGAACATGGCGCCCGGATCCTTGCTGTCCCGGGTAAGCTGGCGCAGCTGCTCCTGCACGAAATCCAGCCGGTTGGCTTCCGGTTTTTGCTTGCGCAGGTTGACCAGCACCATCGCCGCATCGCCGAAGTGCGGCCAGCGCTTCAGGCAGTTCTCCAGCACCGTGCAGGCGCGATCGATATCGCCACTGAACTGGAGCAGCATCGCATACAGGTGCTGCTCGCCCGGTGAATCGATGCCGGCGGCCATGGCGCTTTCCATCAGCGCCCTGGCCGAGGCGATCTCGCCGAGCATGAAGCGCAGGTGTGCCTGGCTGACCAGCCATTTCGGCGGGAGCCCGGGCGCCTGGGCGAGCAGGTCCAGGCAGCTGCGTGCGGCGAGGGTCTCACCGACCGCAACGAGGCGTTGCGTCACCTTGATGATGAAATCCGCGTCCCGCGGAAGCCGTTGCGCGACACGAAGCATCCATGCGGTCGACTCGCGAAGCCGGCCCCGCTGGAACAGCACGTCGGCCAGTTCAAGGCGCGCCGTGGCATCGTCCGGCACCTGCACTACAAGCGACTCCAGGGCCGCCTGTGCGGCCTCCCATTGCTGCTTGTCGACGCATTGCCGGGCCTGCTGGCGCAGGCGGTTCTCCGCGGTGGAAAGGTTCGGTGAATTCATCGGGACATAGTAACTTCACGCAAGCCGCGTCGTGAGCCTGCCGATCCCGTGGCGCCGGTGCGCAGTCATGCCGCCATCGCTTGCACAGGCTGACTCCACCGAGGGCATAAAAAAAGCCACCGACCCGAAGGTCGGTGGCCTGGTTTGGCCAGTTTCAGCCGGTATCAGCTATCAGTAGTCGTACTGCACCGACAGGCGAACCGTACGCGGCGGCTGCCAGAAGATGCCGTCGCCGTAGCTGTTGTTGACGAACACGGTATTGACGCCGTCGAAACCGCTTTCGCCAGCCGCGTCGGTCTGCACCGGCCTCTGCTGGTCCAGCGCGTTGATCACATCCAGGTTGAAGCCCAGCTTGTGATCGGCAAACGCCGGTGCGTAGTGCACGCCGAGGTTGACCTGCTCGGTCCACGGGGTGTGGCCAGCCTTGCCCGGCGGGATGCGAACGCCATGGCACCAGTGGTAGTTGCCGCTGCCGCCGCCGTTGTAGCCGGTCGGGTCGCCGGTACCGGTTGGGCCGTAGTAGCCCAGGCACTCCTTGGGCGTGCCGGACTGCGCCAGCAGGGTGCCGGAGACCAGCCATTCCGGCGTGATCTGGTAGGCACCGCGGAAGCGGATCGCGTGCTTGCGGACGTTGGACAGTTCGCCGTCCTGGCCATCCATCAGCTGCCAGCTATCCCAGTCTTCGGTCTTGGACACGTCGCCCTGGCCGAAGTCGGAACGCACCTGGCCCTCGGTGTTGCCGAAGCCGCGGCTCCAGGTGTAATCGAGGCGAGCCATCCACTTGCCGTCGAACGGATGCTCCAGGTACAGGTTCAGCGAACCGATCTTGCGACGGACGCCATTGATGTAGCCCCAGTCCTTCTGGGTCATCGGCACGAGCACGCTGCTGGTGCCGTCATCCGACTTCACCAGCATGGTGTTGGTCTGGCCGGGATTGATCAGGCGGCAGTAGGAGGCGCCGTACAGCGAGTTGCCGTAGAGACCCGGATCCAGCCCCATGCTGGTCATCTTGGTCGCGATCTGGCTCGGCGAGCACTCGTCGTCGATCGCGGTCTTCAGGTCGCGCCACATCGCCTTGGCACCGTAGGTCCACTCGTCATTGAGCTTCTTGTCGAAGCCAACGATGAACTCGTCCACGTACTCCGGCTTCAGGTTGCGCGCGGTGACCTGCTGCGGATCCTTGGGCAGGCCGTATTCGCCGTCGGGCGAGCTGGGCGGGGCAAGCGCCACGGTGCCGGTCGGCACGCCGTTGGCGTCGATGCCGGTATAGGTGAAGTACTGGGTGAGGTAGGTCGAGCGGTTGGCCGCACGCTCGGCCGCGTTGTCCGGCAGCGCGAGGTAGTAGCGGCCCACGTTGCCGTAGACCTTGAACGAGGAGTCGCCGTTCACGTCCCAGCTGGCGCCGATGCGTGGCTCCCACTGGTTCTTCTCGTCGACGAACGCCTTGCCGAGGTCGTTGTAGTTGGTGAAGTGGTCGTTGCGGACGCCGATGTTCAGCAGCACGTTGGAGCTGACCTGCCAGTCGTCCTGCAGGTAGTAGGCCTTCTGGGTCATCGTCATGCTGGTGGCCCAGCCGATGGTGCGCTTCTGCACGCGGCCGTTGGGGTACGCGGGGGAGGCAGCTGCGTAGCGCCAGTAGTAGTTCAGCGCCGGGTTGAACGGATTCTGGTTGTCCGGGCCCTGGTGTTTGGCGCCGTAGCTCATGTTGTCGATACCGACGGCGAGGTCGTGATCGCCCAGCTTGTAGTCGAAGTCGACGCGCAGGCCGTGGGTGCTGTTGCTCGCCTGCGGCGAGGTCCAGGTGGTATTGCCTTGGGCGTTGACGATACCGTTCGGCCCCGTGCCCGGCGGCAGGAAGGCCGGATTCTCGTTGTAGGGGCGCGAGATGAACGGCAGCGGGCTCTGGTTGCCGTAGACGACCGGGTCCTGGAAGTGGGCCTTGCCGTACAGGATGCTCAGGGTGGCCGCATCGGTGATGTAGCTGGTGAAGTGGCCCAGGTAGAACTGGGCGTTGTCCTTGCTGATGTCGTTCTTGTTGAGGTAGGCACCCGACTTCAAGGTGCTGTTGTCGAACATGTAGGTCGAGCCGGCACCGGTGGACTGGTTGTTCTTCAGCGCCGTCAGCTCAAGGATGTTGCTGTCGGTGATGTTCCAGTCCAGCTTGCCGTAGAACTTGGTGTGCTTGTCCCGGTTGTACTGGACTTTCTGGTTGGCGGCGGATTCCACGTTGTTGCTCTGCGTCGTGGCCTTCTCGGCCGCCAGGAACATGAACAGCTTGTCCTGGATCAGCGGGCCGCCGACGTAGGCGGAGTAGACCGTCTCCCACTCCTTGTTGTCATTGCGGTACTGGTTCAGCGTACCCGGCTTGGCTGGATCTTCCAGCTGGTAATGGGTGAGGCCGTCGGGGCTGTTGGGGTTGGCGACGTCTGCCGGGATGGCGGGGTTGCCATAACGGTTGTTGACCGGCGTGCCCTCGAGGAAACGTGGCTGCCAGACCGCCTGCGCACCGAAGTGCCATTCGTTGGTGCCGCGCTTGCCGATCTGGTTGATCACGCCGCCGTCGGAGCGACCGTATTTGGCGCTGTAGCCGCCAGTCAGGGTTTCCTGCTGGTCGATCGCACCATACGGCAGCGCAAAGCCACCCAGGTTCTTGTACGGCTCGCCGGTGTTGTAGCCGTTCACGTAGTAGGCGTTCTCGGACACGCTGGAGCCGCCGAAGGCGACTGCGTTGCCGAAGAAGCTGCTGCCCTTGACCGTGCCCGGAGCGAGCAGGGCGATCGATTCCGCGTTGCGACCGATCGGCAGCTTCTGCAGGTCGGCGGCGGTGATGACCGTGCTCGAGCTGACGCTGGATACGTCGATGGCCGGCAGCGCATTGGCCGAGACGGTTACCGCGCTGAGCGAGGTCGTTTCGGCGCTGAACGTGACGGAAGTGCCGGCGCCGGGCGCCAGTGACACCTTGCGCGTCTCAACGACCGCGCCACTCTTCTTCAGCGACACCGTATAGGTACCGACCGGCACGTTGTTGATCTGGAAACGCCCGGAGCTGTCGACAGTGACCTCGCGGGTCAGGCCAGACGCGTTGGTGGCGGTGACGGTCTCGCCTGCGGCCGCCGGGGCCTGGCCGAAGATGGAGCCCGTGGTGGACTGCGCCATGGCGACGCCGCCCAGGCTCATGCTCAGTGCCACGGCAAGAGCGGTGTGGCGCCACCTCGGATTATGGATTTTGTTGTGACTGCTCATTGGTAATGAATCTCCCCAGAGTGAAAGGCCCGAAGGCCGAGTGACGTAAATCAATTAATTCATGGAACAAAGCAAGCTGGGTGCGTGTCGGCGGCAGCCGCCGATTGTTCCATCAGTCAGGCTACGCAACTCCATGCCGACGCCCGGTATCCATGCCTTCCGGCAACCTGCTCCCGGAACATAAGGCGACATAAATACTGGCGTCAACAAAATATTTATGAGTTATTACCAAACATCAAGAAATTACGATTTACAGCTTTTCAAACAGCAATAACTTGCGATTATTGTTCCCTTAATACCTGCGTGTCAGTGCCAGCCCGCAGGACTCGGTCAGGAGTCGAAACAATCGGGTTGAGGCCTCGGGAACGCGCGTTTAACGCAACGGCCACGATTGCGCGGGTTTCCCGTCGGCATTAGAGTTGCGCGGTTCAGGTGTCCTGACGGCGCGTTGCCGAAGGGATGAAACGGGAAGCCGGTGCGTGGTGTGCAAACACACTGCAAGGCCGGCGCTGCCCCCGCAACGGTAAGCGAGATCACGAGCGGCGAACGCCACTGTGCCTGGCACGGGAAGGCGCCGCTCAAGGCCTGCGGATCACCGCGCGCCACTCGCCAGCCCGGAGACCGGCCCGAACGATTCCTGGTGGCTCGCGGTGGGCGAGGCCGAACCACGTGTCGGTCGTTGCTGCCTGCCCGTCGTTCCGTCTTCCTCCCGTGCCTGTCGCCAGCTCATTGGACACATGAGCCGTGCGCGGGTGCACGGCGTAGAGGAACGGACATGAAGAAGACCCTGCTGGCAGCGGCGCTGCTCAGTTGCACGGTGGCGGCACAGGCTGCCGACCAGAACGAGGCGTCTGCGCTGGCCCCGGTGATCGTCACCGCCACGCGCACCGCGATCACCGCCGACGAGGCGCTGTCGTCGGTGACGGTGATCACCCGCGCCGACATCGAGCGGTTGCAGCCGCTGTCGGTGCCGGACCTGCTGACCGGCCTGCCGGGCGTGAGCTTCGCCAACAGTGGCGGCTACGGCCAGCAAACCTCGCTGTTTCTGCGTGGCACCAACTCCACCCACACCCTGCTGCTGGTCGACGGCGTGCGGGTAGCCTCGGTCAGCGCCGGGCTGGCGGCGTTCGAGCAGATTCCGGTGGAGCAGATCGAGCGCATCGAGATCGTGCGCGGCCCGCGCTCGAGCCTGTACGGCGCCGACGCGATCGGCGGCGTGATCCAGATCTTCACCCGCCGGGGTAGCCGCGACGGCGGCCTGCGGCCCTCGTTCAGCGTGACCACCGGCAGCAACCACCTGCTGCGCGGCCTGGCCGGACTGTCCGGTGGCAGCGAGCACGCCTGGTACAACCTCGGCGTCGGCGCCCAGTACACCCGCGGCATCAATGCCTGCCGCATCGGCGCGGCCGAGGCGTTCGCCGGCTGCTTTGCCGACGAGCCGGACCGCGACGCCTTCCGCAACAAGAACCTCAGCGCCAGCGGAGGCTATCGCTGGGACAGCGGCGCCGAGCTCACCGGCACCTGGCTGCGCAGCCTGGGCGAGATCCATTTCGACGGCAGCTACCAGAACCGCAGCCGCACCCTGCAGCAGGTCGCCGGCAGCAGCTTCAGCTTCAACCCGCTGGAAGCGTGGAAGACCACCCTGAGCGTGGGCCAGAACCTGGACCGCTACGACAACTACGAGAACGATAACTTCGTCGGCTACATCTATTCGCGGCGTAACCAGGCGTCGTGGCAGAACGACCTCAGCGTGGCCAGCAACCAGCTGCTGACCCTGGGCGTCGACTGGCAGGGCGAGCACATCGACAGCGACACCGGCTTCCTCGCCAGCCGCCGCAACAATACCGGCGGCTACGTGCAGTACCAGGGCACATTCGGCCGCAACGAGGTGCAGCTGTCGGCGCGGCGCGACCACAACGGCCAGTTCGGCAACCACAACACGGGCGCCGCGGCGTGGGGCTACCGCTTCGACGGCGGGCTGAAGCTCTCTGCCAGCTACGGCAGCGCGTTCCATGCGCCGACCTTCAACGACCTGTACTACCCGTACGGCAGCGGCAATCCGGACCTGAAGCCGGAGAAATCGCGCAGCGCCGAACTGGGCCTGAGCCAGCAGCAGGATGCGTGGAACTGGGCGTTGAACGCCTACCAGACCCGCATCGACCAGCTGATCGCGCTGGACAGCAACTACTTCCCGTCCAACATCAGCAAGGCGCGCATCCGTGGCGTGGAAGGCCAGCTCGGCGCCAACCTCGCCGGCTGGCAGCTGCAGGGTTACCTGAGCTGGCTGCAGCCGCGCAACGAAGACGGAGGCGCGAACGACGGCAAGGTGCTGCCGCGCCGGCGCGAGCACACCGCGCGGGTGGACCTGGACCGTCGCTTCGGTGCCTTCGGCATCGGCGCCACCGTCTTCGCCGCCGGGCGTGGTTTCGACGATGCGGCCAACCGGCACCGGCTCGGCGGCTACTCCACCACCGACCTGCGCGCCAGCTGGCATTTCGCGTCGGACTGGCAGGTGGAGGCGCGCCTGGCCAACGTGTTCGACCACCACTACGAGACCGTGTGGTACTTCAACCAGCCCGGCCGCAGCGCGTTCCTGACCCTGCGTTACAGCCCGGCCAGGCGCTGATCCCGCTGTCGCGCGTGCAGGAGCCCGGCAGCGGGTTCCTGCATGCGGGTGGACTTCAGGCACATACACAGGGGCCGCGACAACTGGCATAACATCGGCATGCATGGAATGCCCGCAACGTCCCCGGCCGCGCCTCCCGCGCTTCGGTCACGCTTGCGCGCCAGGGAGGCCGCTTGAACGTCTTCGCACCGCTGGTCCGCCGGCCCGTTGGCACCTCACTGCTTGCGCTCGGACTGCTGCTGGGCGGCGTGTGGGCGTACCTGCTGCTTGGCGTGGCGGCATTCCCGTCGATCGAATTTCCCGGCGTGGCGGTGTTCGCGCAGATGCCCGGTGCCAGCGCGCAGACCATGGCCTCGACCGTGGTGGCACCGCTGGAACGCCACCTCGGGCGCATCCCCGGGGTGCGCATGATGGCCTCCAGCGCCAGCGAGGGCGGTGCGCAGATCCAGGTGATCTTCAACATGGACCGCGGCGCCGACAAGGCCGCGCGCGACGTGCAGGCGGCGATCAACGCGGCGGCGCCGGACCTGCCGCCCGGGCTGCCCAGCCCGCCCGGCTACGTCAAGTTCGACACCTCGCAGATCCCGGTGCTGCTGGTCTCGCTGACCTCCTCCAGCCTGCCGCCGGACAAGCTGTACGACCTCACCGACACCTTGCTGAAGCCGGCGGTGGCGCAGATTCCCGGCGTGGCCCAGGTGCAGGTGGGCGGCGGCACGCCGCATGCGGTGCGCATCGTGCTGAACACCAGCGCGCTGGTGGGCATGGGCATCACCGCCAACGACGTGGCCAACGCGCTGCGCGCCGCCAACGTCACCTCGCCGCAGGGCACGCTCAGCAACGGCGTCACGCGCATGACGGTGAGCGCCAACGACGCGCTGCACACCGCGCAGGATTTCGCCGCGCTGGTGGTCGCCAGCCACAACGGCGTGCCGGTGCGGCTGGCCGACGTGGCGACGATCAGCGGCGGCCAGGAAGACAAGTACGCCGCGGCGTGGTTCAACGGCCAGCGCGCGGTGGTGATGCAGGTCAACAAGCGACCGCAGGCCAACGCGGTGGCCACGGTGATGGCGATCCGTGCGCGCCTGCCCGAACTGCGCGGGTTGCTGCCCGCCGACGCCACGATCACGCCGATCTTCGACTTCACCCCGACCACGCTGTCGGCGCTGCACGAGGTGGAGGTGGCGCTGCTGATGGGCATCGTGATGGTGGCGCTGGTGATGCTGGTGTTCCTGCGCCGGCTGCGACCCACCGTGATCGCGATGTTCAGCGTGCCGCTGTCGCTGGCCGGCGCGTTCGTGGCGATGTGGCTGCTCGGCTTCACCCTCAACATCTTCTCGCTGGTGGCGCTGGTGCTGTGCGTGGGTTTCGTGGTGGACGACGCGATCGTGGTGATCGAGAACATCGTGCGCCACATGGAACGCGGCGAGCCGCCGCTGCAGGCCGCGCTCAGCGGCGTGCGCGAGATCGGCTTCACGGTGATCTCGATCACGCTGTCACTGATCGCCGTGTTCGGGCCGATGGTGTTCGGCAACAACATGTTCACCATGCTGATGCGCGAGTTCTCGGTGACCCTGATCGCCACCATCGTGATCTCGGCGCTGGTCTCGCTCACGCTGACCCCGGCGTTGTGCGGCGCCTGGCTGGCACACGAGCCCGCCGGCGCGCGTACGCCGGGGCGGCTGGAGCGGCTGGCCGAACGCTTCGACAGCGGCATGCTGCGCGTCTACGAGCGCGCGCTGGACTGGGCGATGCACCATCGCCGGATCATGCGCTGGCAGCCGCTGATCCTGCTGGCGCTCACCATCGGCCTGGCGGTGGTGGTGGTGATGACCGCCGGCGGCGGCCTGATGCCGAAGGAGGACACCGGCCTGCTGCAGGCGAGCATCAGCGCCGACGCCAACGTCTCGCCGCTGCTGCTGGCGCAGCGCACGCAGGAGGTGGCGGCGAAGGTCAAGGCCGACCCGGCGGTGCGCGACGTCTCCGCCTTCCTCGGCGGCAACAACGGTGGCGGCGCGGTCGGCAACCAGGCCAGCCTGTTCATCGACCTGAAGTCGCCGGGCGACCGGCCGGGCGAACGCCAGGTCAGCTCGCAGGCGGTGGTCGACCGGCTGGACAAGTATTTCAAGAACGTGCCGGACCTGGACGTATCGCTCTCGGTCAACCAGTTCATCGGCGGTGGCGGTGGCGGTGGCGGCGGCCGCGGGCAGTATGCGTTCCAGCTCGACAGCGTGGATGGCGTGCCGCTGCAGCAGCCCACCCTGAAGCTGGCGCGGGTGATGCGCGACATGAAGCAGTTCCGCAACGTCAGCACCAGCTTCGACAGCATCGGCAAGCAGCAGATGCTGCAGGTGGACCGCAACGCCGCCGCGCGGCTGCACGTGAGCCTGGCCCAGGTGGACACCGCGCTGGCCAACGCGTTCGGCCAGACCCCGGTTTCCACCATCTACTCGGACATCAACCAGTACCGCGTGGTGATCACCGCCAGCAGCGCCGAGTCGCTGAGCCCGGCCACCCTGCTCAATACCTATGTGCGCAATGCGCAGGGAAAGATGATTCCGCTGTCCGCGCTGGCGAAGATCCAGCCGCACATCGCGCCGGTCACCATCAGCCATTTCGACCAGCTCGAATCGGCCGCGATCAACTACAACCTGGCCAAGGGCGTCACCCAGGCAGATGGCCTGAAGCTGGTCGAGCAGGCGATGTTCGCCGCGCAGCTGCCGCCGGGCGTGCACAAGAAGTATTCCGGTGACAACAAGAACCTGCTCGACGCGATGAACAACGCGCTGGTCATGCTGCTGGCGGTGATCCTGGTGATGTACGTGGTGCTGGGCATCCTGTACGAGAGCCTGATCCACCCGTTGACCATTCTTTCCACCCTGCCGGCCGCCGGCATGGGCGCGTTCCTGGCGATGCTGGCCACGCATACCCAGCTGACCCTGATGTCGGTGATCGCGATCCTGATGCTGATCGGCATCGTCAAGAAGAACGCGATCCTGATGGTCGACTTCGCCCTGGTCGCCGAGCGCGACCGTGGCATGTCGCCGCCGCAGGCGATCCGCGAGGCGGCGCTGGTGCGCTTCCGCCCGATCACCATGACCACCCTGGTCGCGATGGGTGCGGCGCTGCCGCTGGCGATCGGCTTCGGCTACGGTTCGGAGATGCGCCAGCCGCTGGGCATCGCCATCCTCGGCGGCCTGTTCGTGTCGCAGCTGCTGACCTTGCTGAGCACGCCGGCGATCTACCTGTGGCAGCACGACCACCGCCAGCGCAAGGCGGCGCGGCGCCAGCTGCGGGCCGAGATCAAGCGCCAGCGGATACTGCAGCAGCAGATGCCGGCCCTGCCGAAATAATCGTCGCGATCACCCCTGTCTTCCGGCAGGGTGTGGACTTCAGGCACATACGCCGGGGCGTGCCGAAAGGCATAAAGTGGGCATGAACGGAACTCTTGCCCTATCCTCGCGATCCCTACGCTGGTCCAGTCTGCGTCCGCACCGGCGGACGGAAGCACCATGAACATCTTCGCCCCGCTGATCCGCCGCCCGGTCGGTACCTCGCTGCTCGCGCTCGGCCTGATGCTGGCCGGGTTGTGGGCGTACCTGCTGCTCGGCGTGGCCGCGCTGCCGTCGCTGGATTTCCCGGGTGTGTACGTGGTGGCCAGCCAGCCCGGCGCCAGCGCGCAGACCATGGCCAACACCGTGCTGGCGCCGCTGGAGCGGCACCTGGGGCGCATCCCCGGCGTCGACGAGATGTACGGCAACGCCAACGAGGGCACCGCCTCGGTGATGGTGCGCTTCACCTTCGACCGTACCGCCGACAGCGCCGCCCGCGACGTGCAGGCGGCGATCAACGCGGCCGCGGTCGACCTGCCCAGCGGCATGCCATCGCCGCCGCAGTACTTCAAGTTCGACACCTCGCAGATCCCGATCCTGTTCCTCACCCTGACCTCGACCGGCCTGCCGCAGGACCAGCTGTTCGACCTCGCCGACACCATGCTGAAGCCCGCCGTGGCGCAGATCGACGGCGTGGCGCAGGTGCAGGTGTTCGGCGGCACGCCGCATGCGGTGCGCATCGAGCTGGACAACAACGCGCTGGCGGCGAAGGGCCTCACCACCAACGACGTGGCCAATGCGCTGCGCGCGGCCAACGTCACCTCGCCGCAGGGCACGCTGAGCGACGGCCGCACGCAGATGACGGTCAGCGCCAGCGACGGGCTGCAGACGCCGGCTGAGTTCGCCCGCCTGCTGATCTCGGTGAAGAAGGGCACGCCGGTGCGGCTGTCCGATGTGGCGCGGGTCTACGGCGGCCAGCAGGACGAATACCAGGCAGCCTGGTTCAACGACGCGCGCACGGTCGGCCTGCAGATCAGCAAGCGGCCGGAGGCGAACGCGGTAGCCACGGTGGAGGCGATCCGCGCGCGCCTGCCGCAACTGCGCGCCTCGCTGCCGCAAAACGTGACGATGACGCCGGTGTTCGACCTCACCCAGACCACCAAGTCGGCGCTGCACGAGGTGCAGGTGGCGCTGCTGATCTCGATCGTGATGGTGGTGCTGGTGATGCTGGTGTTCCTGCGCCGGCTGCGGCCGACCCTGATCGCCACGCTGAGCGTACCGCTGTCGCTGGCCGGCGCGTTCGTGGTGATGTGGGCGCTCGGCTACACGCTCAACACCCTGTCGCTGGTGGCGCTGGTGCTGTGCATCGGCTTCGTGGTGGACGACGCCATCGTGGTGATCGAGAACATCGTGCGCCACATGGAGCGCGGCGAGCCGCCGATGCAGGCGGCGCTGACCGGCGTGCGCGAGATCGGCTTCACGGTGATCTCGATCACGTTGTCGCTGGTGGCGGTGTTCGCGCCGCTGCTGTTCGGCAACAACATGCTGGTGATGCTGCTGCGCGAGTTCTCGGTGACGCTGACCGCGGCGGTGGTGATCTCGGCGCTGGTCTCGCTCACGCTCACCCCGGCGCTGTGCGCCTACCTGCTGACCCATGAGCCGGAGCATGCCCAGGCGCCCGGGCGGATCGAGCAGGCGGTGGAGCGCTTCGACCGCAAGCTGTTGCACGTCTACGAGCGCGCGCTGGACTGGGCGATGCGCCATCGCCGGATCATGCGCTGGCAGCCGCTGACCCTGCTGCTGCTCACCTTCGCGCTCGGCTTCGCGGTGTCCAAGACCGCCGGCGGCACCTTCATGCCCGACGAGGACACCGGCCAGCTGCAGGTGGACATCAACGCCGACGCGAACATTTCGCCGGCGCAGATGACCGAGCGCACGCTCGCCGTGGCCAAGATCATGCAGGCCGACCCGGCCGTGCTCGACCAGCTCACCATGCTTGGCCGCGACGGCGGCGGTGGCGGCGCGGTGGGCAACAACGCACAGATGTTCGTCGACCTGAAGCCGCGCGGCAGCGGTCCGGGCCAGCGCAACGAGGGCATCAAGCAGGTGGTCGAGCGGCTGTCCAAATACTACGACAAGCTGCCCGGCGTGAAGGTCTCGGTCAGCGCCGCGCAGTTCCTCGGCGGCGGCGGCAGCGGCGACGGTGGCGGCCAGTACGAATTCCAGCTGGTCAGCACCAATGGCGGCGACCTGCAGCCGTGGGCGCTGAAGATGGTGCGGCAGCTGCGCACGGTCAAGGAATTCCGCGACGTCACCAGCAATTTCGACCAGGTCGGCAAGCAGCAACTGCTGAAGATCGACCGCGAGGCTGCCGGTCGCCTGCACGTCGGCGTCGGCACCATCGACTCCGCGCTGTACAACGCGTTCGGCCAGCGCCAGGTGTCGCAGATCTATTCCGACATCAACCAGTATGCGGTGGTGCTCAGCACCGGCGCGGCACTGAGCGTGAGTCCCGAGTCGCTGCTCAACGTGCACGTGCGCAACGACCAGGGGCGGATGATCCCGCTGTCCGCGCTGGCAACCATCGAGCCGGACATCAGCCCGCTGCGGATACGCCACCACAACCAGCTCGAGGCGGCCACGATCAACTACAACCTGGCCAAGGACGTGCCGCAGGACTTCGGCGTCAAGCTGGTCGAACAGGCCGCTTACGCGGTGGGCCTGCCGGCCGGCATGAAGGTGGATTTCACCGGCGCCAACCAGCGCCTGAAGCAGGCCCAGTCCAACGGCATGGTGCTGCTGCTCGGTTCGATCCTGGCGATGTACATCGTGCTGGGCATTCTCTACGAAAGCCTCGGCCACCCGCTGACCATCCTGTCCACCTTGCCCGCTGCCGGCGCCGGCGCGTTCCTCGCCATGCTGGTGACCCAAACGCAGATCTCGATGATGGCGATCATCGCGATCCTGATGCTGATCGGCATCGTCAAGAAGAACGCGATCCTGATGGTCGACTTCGCCCTCGTCGCCGAACGCGAGCGCGGCTTGTCCGCGCCCGAGGCGATCCGCGAGGCCGCGCTGGTGCGCTTCCGCCCGATCACCATGACCACCCTGGTCGCGATGGGCGCCGCGCTGCCGCTGGCGATCGGCTTCGGCATTGGCTCGGAAATGCGCCAGCCGCTGGGCATCGCCATCGTCGGCGGTTTGCTGGTATCCCAATTGCTGACGCTGCTGAGTACGCCAGCGATCTATTTGTTCAACCATGATCGCCTAGCTCGGCACGCGAGAGGCCTGATGCCGGGGCGCCTACAGTGGCTGGCCATTGGCAGCATCGTGCAGGGCTCCATCCAGTTGTTGGTTGGCGTGTTTGCCCTGTTGATCCCAAGCTTGGCGGCGAAGATGGGCGACAAGGGTTCGATCATCTCGATCGTACTGCTAGTGTTGGGTATGGTATTGCTCACGCTGGGGATTAGGGTGCTACGACACAAACGCCGCGCGCGCTTCGCACTATTCGGGGCGTTTGCCGTGATATTGGGTTTGCCGGTACTGGGGCAACTCATGATGCTGGCGACAGCGCCGCCGGGGGCACCCAGCGGCAACCCACTGGGAATCGTCCTTCCCTTCGTGATTCTGGTCGCCGTGGGCTGGGGCGTGTTTAGCGGACGTACCAAGGCCTATTTCGGCGAGCCGACCGAAGGCTTCTTCGCCCGGCACATGGGACGCCTGAAACTGGCTCGGAGTGGCCGCTGACTTACTCGGCGATTGCCGGCGCGCTGTCCCGAGCGCAAGCCGACTTCGCAGGTTGTCCGTGATATCGCGGTCAGGCCGGCGCGGTCTCCGCTCTTGTCGCGCCGATGCTGCGCAGCGACGAGCTGGTCATGCAACTCAAGGCAATGGCTGTCAGCGTCAGGCCTGCGCCGGTGAACAAGGTCGCCAGCGAGATCACCTTCAGCAGACTGCCGGCGATGGCGGCCGACAGCGGGCCCAGCCCCATGAAGGTGAACATCAGTACGCTCATGGTGCGGCCCATCATCTCCGGCGCCACGCGGCGCTGGATCCAGCTGACGATGGCGATCTGCGCGATGCCGGCGAGCACGCCGACACCGGCCAACAACACGGCGCCGGCCAGGGTCGAGTG
The DNA here is from genome assembly GCF_030291135.1 of Rhodanobacter thiooxydans. Lineage (NCBI taxonomy): Bacteria > Pseudomonadati > Pseudomonadota > Gammaproteobacteria > Lysobacterales > Rhodanobacteraceae > Rhodanobacter > Rhodanobacter thiooxydans. The sequence continues at coordinate 155,013 of NZ_CP127409.1, forward strand.
CACCAGGGCCATCGTGGCCAGGGCCAGTCCGGCAAGGCTGTCTATGCCCAGCACCATCAGGCCGAGCCGTCCGCGTACCAGCTTCGTCGCGACGCCGGAAAGAAAACTGCCCAGCAGCATGCCGCCACCGTTCGCGGTCATCAGGATGCCCAGCGATGCGGCGCCCAGATCCAGCCGGGTATCGGCCAGCACCGGCAGGCCTACCTGGATCGGGCCGCCGACAAACACGGACACCACGGCGGCGTAGAGGATGAACGCGCGCAGCGGAAGATCGGCCCAGATATTGCGGACACCGCTCGCCACGCTGGCCAACAGGCTGCCGGCCGGTGCCTTCGGATGGTGATCGCTGTGGATGCGGATCAGCATCAGCGAGCCGAGCGAGAACAGGAAGCTCACCGCGTCGATGCCGAAGGCCAGCCCGAGTCCGGCGGAATCGGTCACGCCTTTGCCGTGATCAGCGTGCGCACCGGCACTGATCAGCAGTCCGGCGATCGCCGGGCCGATAATCATGCTCAGCTGGCGCATGCCCATGAACAGAGCGTTGGCCGGTTGCAACTGCTGCGGTTGAATCAGTTGCGGCAGGATGGCCGAACCCGCCGGATAGGCGAACGCGGTAGACAGGCCGATGCCCAGCGCGAGCGCGTAGATCATCCACATCTGGATCGCCCCGGCCACGACCAGCACGGTCAGCAGGCTGACCAGCAAGGCATTGATCCCGCGCGCACCCAGCAGCACTCGCCGCGGCGACATGCGGTCCACTACTGCGCCGCCGATCAGCATGAAGGCGGCACGCGGCAGCGCCATCGCGGCGAGCACCAGGCCGAGTGCCGCCGGATCGCCGGTGAGCTTCAGTACCAGCCACGGCAAGGCGACCAGGGTGAACTGATCGCCGATGGCCGAGATCGTGCTGCCGCCGAAGAGCAAGGTGAAGTTGTGGTTGGCGAACAGCGATGATCGGGTGGCGGCGGACATTGGCATTCTCTGGATGTGTGGCTGGAGCAACGCCCGTGCGGCACTTTGCCGGGCTTGCCGTGTATTTGCGCGTCCGGGACCGTGTCGTCAATCGTGGAAGTGGTGGCGTTGTGCATGCCACCAGCGCCCCCAGACCACGCCGATCAGCATGGAAAGGCCGCCGAACGCGAGCGCCGGTACGCGCGCATCCCCGAGGTCGGTGCGTACGAACGGGTCGATGACCGAGTAGGCCATGCTTGCCGCAAGCAGCACGAAGCCTGCCCTCCAGGCGAACAGCGTCCGGCGATAGATGCCATGGGCGACGAGGAGCATCGCGATGGAAGCAGCCCCGGCGACCATGCGCAGCGTATCGTTTGCATAGTGCGTGATCACGGATCCGCCGGGGCCGCCGCGATAGGTCTGGATGCCGGTGATCGCCGAAACAAGGCCCAGGAACCCGAACAGAACAAACAGCCCGGTCATCGCGTAGATGAAGGTTGGTGTCCCGCCTGCCGCTGCATGGCCGGCAGCCGCCGCGTTCCGGCCTGGCGCGTAGGTATCCGATGGCGCCCGCAGCGCGGTGCATATGACATCAGTGAGCCAGACAGGGTCGTTCCGGGAAAACCACCGGCCCAGCGCCGTCAGCCCGACGCCGAAGCCCATCATGCCGACGGCCGCCAGCGGGAACATGAGGGCCTTCGGCGATGCCGTGGCGGCCACCGAGCCGGCTACCGTGAACAGCGCGAGCATGCCAAACCAGAACGCCATGAATACTTTCACCAACAGCATCATGGTGAAGCGACCGCGGAGCACCACCTTGCCCTGTCGCTGCTCAAACCTGCCGATGAAGAACGGCTTGAACGAATTGCCGACCATCGGAATGACCCGCTGCAACGACACGCGGTTTTCCCTCACCGTGCCGGCAGCGCATTCCTGCGTGGCGAACGGAAACGACCAGTGGCGCGTGGCGGCCCGCAGGCGCTCCACCGATTCGGTCATGCCGAACGCGCTCACGAATTCGACGGGTTCGGAGCCTACCCAGACGTCCTTGATCCAGCGGAACATGCCACCCCCATGACAGGACTCGCGTTTACCGATCATCGCAGATCGTGCGCCATGCCATCCATGCCGGCGGGGCAGGCCGCATGCCACGGGCGCTGCTTGATCCGGCTTGCTATGGTGGCGTCTTTCCGCCGAACGGATGAAACCCATGCGACTGCACCCGGCCGCCTTGCTGACCGCCCTTGCCCTTCTCGCCACCACGCTGCCGGCGCCGCCCGTGGCAGCCGCCGAGCTGGCCATTCCACCGATCCCGTACCACCAGCGCACCCTGCCGAACGGCTTGCAGGTGCTCAGCGTGGAGGACCATGCCAGCCCGAACGTGGCGGTACAGGTGTGGTACCACGTGGGCTCGAAGGATGATCCGCAGGGCCGCTCGGGCTTCGCGCACCTGTTCGAGCACCTGATGTTCAAGAGCACCAAGCACATGCACGCCGAACAGTTCGACCGGCTGACCGAGGACGTGGGCGGCGCCAACAACGCGTCCACCGGCGACGACGTTACCAACTACTTCGAGGTGGTGCCCAGCAACCACCTGCAGACCCTGTTGTGGGCCGAAGCCGAGCGGCTGTCCAACCTCAACGTGGACGAGGCGAACTTCAAGTCCGAGCGCGCGGTGGTGCAGGAGGAATACCGCCAGAGCGTGCTGGCCAACCCGTACGGCAAGCTGTTCAACGCGATCGACCCGCACTCGTACACGGTGCATCCGTACAAGCGCCCGACCATCGGCAGCATCGAGGACCTGGACGCAGCCACGCTGCCGGACGTGATCGCGTTCCATAAAACCTTTTACCGCCCGGACAACGCCACCCTGATCGTCGCCGGTGATTTCGACCCGAAGCAGCTCGATGCGTGGGTCGACCAGTATTTCGGCTGGATCCCGAAGCCGGCCACGCCGATTCCGCAGGTCACTGCGCAGGAACCGGTGCGCAAGAAGAACCTGCGCTACACCGTCACCAGCGAGACCGCGCCGCTGCCGGCGGTGGCGATCACCTGGCTGCTGCCGCCGGCTTCCGACACGGCCGACAGCATCCCGCTCAAGGTCGCCGCCGCGCTGCTGGCGCAGGGCGACTCCTCGCGGCTGTACCAGTCGCTGGTGTACCGCCACCAGGTGGCCCAGCAAGCCGGCGCCGACGCCGACGGTCGGGTCGGCCCGGGCCTGTTCACCGCCTACGCGATCCTCGCCAGCGGCCACTTGCCGGCCGAGGCGGAGAAGCTGCTGCACGAGGAAATCATCTGGCTTGCCACCCAGCCGATTCCCGCCGCCGAGCTGGACAAGGTGAAGACGCAGCTGCTGACCAGCGAGCTGAAGCAGCGACAGACCGCGCAGGGCTTGGCCTTCGCACTGGGCCAGGCGGCGCTGATCGACGGCAGCCCGGAGCACGTCAACACCGACCTGGCCGCGCTGCAGAAAGTCAGCGAACAGGACGTGCACCGCGTGCTGCAGAAATACGTCACCGGCGCGCACAGCGTCACCATCGACTACCTGCCGCAGCCCGCCGGGGCAGCGACGACATCGGGAGCAGCGAAATGAGCCGCCGGATGCATGCCTGCCGTCTGGCCGTCTTTACGGCCATCCTTGTCGCTGCCGGAAGCGCCGCGGCAACCGACTTTCCAGCCACGCCACCCGCACCCGGTCCTGCGCCCAGGCTGAGCGTGCCGACACCGTCGACGCAGACTCTGGCGAACGGACTGCGGGTGGTCAGCGTGCGCCGCGCCGGCCTGCCGCTGGTCACCGCGCAGCTGATCGTGCGCAGCGGCGGCGAGATGGACCCGCCGGCGCTGGCCGGCCTGGCCGACCTCACCGCGAACCTGCTGAGCAAGGGCGCCGCCGGCAAGAGCGCGCCGCAGATCGCCGCCGCCGCCGAGGCACTGGGCGGCTCGCTGGATGCCGCCGCCGGCTGGGACGAAAGCGCGGTCGGCATCACCGTGACCACGCCGAAGCTGGCGCAGGCGCTGGGCTTGCTGGCCGAGGTGGTCAGGCAACCCGATTTCAGCGCGGAGGAGTTGAAGCGGGCACAGGCGCAGGCGCTCGACGACCTGCGCCTGACGCTGAGCCGGCCCACCGCGCTGGCCTCGCTGGCCGCCAGTCGCGGCGTGTTCGGCGATGGCGCGTACGGCCATTCGCGCGGCGGCACGCCGGCCTCGATCGCGCGGATCGGTCGCGCCGATGTGCAGCGGCTGCACGCGGCACTGTACCGGCCGGACAACGCGATCCTGGTGCTGGCCGGCGACATTAGCCCGGCGCAGGCGCAGCAGCTGGCGCAGGCCAGCTTCGGCGACTGGCGCAAGCCGGCCACGCCGCTGCCGGCGCGACCGCCGGGCAAGGCCGCCAGCCAGCTGCCGGCGGTCGTGCTGATCGACCAGCGCGGCGCCGGCCAGGCCGGCGTGGTGGCGGCGCATGCCGCGCCGTCGCGTGGCGATGGCGGCTACTACGTGGGCACGCTCGCCAACGCGGTACTCGGAGGTTCGTACTCGGCGCGGCTGAACGAGGAGATCCGCATCAAGCGCGGCCTGTCCTACGGCGCCGGCAGCAACCTGATGCCACGCCGCGACGCCGGCCTGTGGCTGGCCTCGGCGCAGACCAAGAACCCGTCGGCGGCGCAGGTGGTCGAGCTGATGCTGGGCGAGTTCAGGCGGCTGGGCAGCACGCGGGTTTCGGCCGACGAACTGGCCGCGCGCAAGGCCACCCTGATCGGCAGCTACGGCCGCAGCCTGGAAACCACCGCCGGCCTGGCCGAACAGGTCGGCGAGCTGGCGGTGTACGGCGTGCCGCTGGACGAGATCGGCAAGTACATCGAACAAGTGCAGGCGGTGACACCGAAGCAGGTCCAGAAGTACGCGGACAAGCACCTGGATGCCGGTGCCGGCACGGTGGTGGTGGTCGGCGACGCCGCGCAGTTCGCCGCGGGCATTCGCAAGGCGCATCCGCAGGCCGTGCTGCTGGAAGCGACCGCGCTGGACCTGGACAGCCCGACCTTGCAACCGGCGGGCAGAAAATAACGGCCTTGACCGTGTCGTCACCGAACCCCGGCCATCGTGCCGGGGTTTTTACATCGCGAGGGCAACAATCTGTTGCCGAAATCGCACCAAGAAGGGGCTTCGCCCGGCACCGGCTGTTTTGTAAACTACGCGGTACATAAAAGGATTCCCATCGCGAGGTTGCCCCATGTCCCTTTGTCCCCTCATCCGCAGCGCACTCGTACTGGCCCTGGTCACCGCCGCGCTGCCGGCGGCCGCCACCCGCTTCGAAGTGCAGGCCGGCCGCAGCAACTCCAACGGTTACGGTACCAAGACCGCCTTCGTCGAGGCGGTGTTCGCGCCGCAACCGCTCGGCCAGACCCGCTTCACCTGGTCACCGGATGTCTCGCTCGGCTGGATCGACGGCCGCCGCGTGGCGAGCGACAACAGCCGTTACACCAACCGCGACTCGGTAGCGCTGCTTGCCGCAGGCGCGCGCTTCCATCTGGGCGATACCGGCGACTGGTACCAGCCGCTGTTCTTCAGCGAACAACTCGCCGCCACCAACCACGCCACCCATGCGCTTTCCAGCCACTACCAGTTCGTCAGCACGCTGGGCTGGCAGGCGAAGCATTTCAGCGTGGCGCTCCGGCATGTCTCCAATGGCGGCCTGCATCGCCCGAACACCGGCGAGACGATGGCGCTGGTCGGCGTCGCCTTCGACATCTGACGCCACTCCCACGCGGGGCGGCCCCATGCGGGGGCCGTCCCGTCGATGCATGCCGTGGATTCAGTGGCCGCCGGAAACCGGGCGCGCCTTCGGCGTGAACGGCGGCCTGGCCAGCCAGATCACCAGCACCAGCGCCAGGAAGATCCAGCCCAGCGCGTGGAACACCTCGTTGAACGAGATCTGGTAGGCCTGCTGCGTGATGATGTCGTTGAGCACGCCGGCGGCGGCTTGCTGGTTGCCCTGGCCGACCTGGTGCATCGCGGCCTGCGCCGTCGGGCTGTAGGCGGTGATGTGCTCGGTCAATTGTTCGTGGTGGCTCACCGCGCGGCGCTCCCACAGCAAGGTGGTGAGCGAGGCGGAGAAACTGCCGCCCAGTGTGCGCAGGAAGGTGGCCAGGCCCGAACCGGAGGCGATCTCGTTCTGCTGCAGGTCCGACAGCAGGATGGTCAGCACCGGCATGAAGAACAGCGCCACGCCCAGGCCCTGCCACAGCTGCACCATCGCCACGTGGTAGAAGTCGATGCCGATGAAGAAGTCCGAGCGCATGAAGCAGGTGCCGGCCATCACCACGAATGCGATCGAGGCCAGCATGCGCAGGTCGAAGCGGGTGGCGTACTTGCCCACGAAGAAGGTCAGCAGCACCGGCAGCACGCCGATCGGCGCGGTGGCAAAGCCGGCCCAGGTCGAGGTGTAGCCGAGGTTGCGCTGCAGCCACAGCGGCACCAGCAGGCCGATGGCGAAGAACGCCGCGTAGGCCAGGATCAGCGCGATGGTGCCGGCGGTGAAGTTGCGGTGGCGGAACAGGCGCAGGTCGACGATCGGGTCCTTGTCGGTCAGCTCCCAGATCAGGAACACCGCGATGCCGATCGCCGAGACGATGCTGGTGATGATGATGAAGCTGGAGTTGAACCAGTCCTCGTCGTTGCCCTTGTCCAGCACGATCTGCAGCGCGCCCACGCCGATGATCAGGCTGATCAGGCCGACGTAGTCGACCTTCGGCCGCTCGGTCTTCTCCACTTTCGCGCGCAGCTGGTTGGCCACCACCATGCTGGCGAAGATGCCGATCGGCACGTTGATGAAGAAGATCCACGGCCACGAGTAGTTGTCGGTGATCCAGCCGCCGAGGATCGGCCCGGCGATCGGCGCCACCACCGTCACCATCGCCAGCAGCGCCAGCGCCATGCCACGCTTGGCCGGCGGGTAGATGCCGATCAGCAGGCTCTGCGTGATCGGGTACATCGGCCCGGCCACCGCGCCCTGCAGCGCGCGGAACAGGATCAGCATGCCCATGCTCTGCGACACGCCGCACAGGAACGAGGTCAGCGCGAACAGCAGCGTGCAGGCGGTGAACAGCCGCACCTCGCCGAAGCGGCGGCTGAGGAAGCCGGTCAGCGGCAGCGCGATCGCCATGCTCACCGCGAACGAGGTGATCACCCAGGTGCTCTGGTTGTTGCTGACGCCGAGGTTGCCGGCGATGGTCGGCAGCGACACGTTGGCGATGGTGGTGTCCAGCACCTGCATGAACGTGGCCAGCGACAGGCCGATCGTGCTCAGTGCCAGGTTGGGCGGGCGGAATTCGGTGGTCATCGGGATCGGTCGGGAATGGGAGGCCTTGCTCCTCCCCCTGCGCAGCAGGGGGAGGTTGGGAGGGGGTTGCTCTTGGCACGAAGATCAAGAGCACCCCACCCCAACCCTCCCCTGCGATCCAGGGGAGGGAGCTGCTGGTGTCATTTGCCGCCGGCCATGTTGGCGTGGACGATCTGCCCGATCACCTGGTCGGCCGTGGCCAGTTGCTGCCGATAGACGTCGGTGCTGAAGGCGGGTTTGCTCGGCGATTGCTGCGCCAGCATCGGGCCGCTCTGGTCGTGCAGGCTCACGTCCACGTTCAGCGACATGCCGATGCGCAGCGGATGCTGGCCCAGCTGGGCCGGGTCGTCGAACACGATGCGCACCGGGATGCGCTGCACGATCTTGATCCAGTTGCCGGTGGCGTTCTGCGCCGGCAGCAGCGAGAACGCGCTGCCGGTACCCACGCCCAGGCTCTGCACCTTGCCCTTGTATTCCACCTTGCTGCCATAGACGTCGGACGCGATCGTCACTGGCTGGCCGATGCGCATGTGGGTGAGCTGGGTCTCCTTGAAGTTCGCATCCACCCATACGCCGCGCAGCGGCACCACCGCCATCAGCGCGGCGCCGGGCTGCACGCGCTGGCCGACCTGCACCGAGCGTTTGGCCACATAGCCGTCCACCGGCGCGACCAGGGTGGCGCGCACGTCGTCGAGGAAGGCGGCGCGCAGGCGCGCGGCGGCGGCCTGCACGTCCGGATGCGAGGCGACCACGGTGTCGTCGACCAGCACCTTGCTGGTCTGGTACTGCTGCTGCGCGGTGATCAGCGCGCTTTCCGCGGTGGTCAGCGCGTCGCTGGCGTGCGCCAGTTCCTCGGCCGAGATCGCGCCGGACTTGGCCAGCGCCACGCGCCGGTTGTAGTCGGCGCGGGCCTTGTCCACCGCGGTCTTGCGCGCGGCCACGTCGGCCTGGGCGCCGTTGACGCTGGAATACAGGCCGCGCACCTTGCGCACGGTGTTGGCGAGGTTCGCCTTCGCCTCGGCCAGCGCCACGTCGGCGTCGCTGGGGTCGAGCCGCACCAGCACGTCGCCGGCGTGCACCAGGTCGCCGTCGTCGGCGCCGATGCTGACCACGGTGCCGGGCACCTGCGGGGTGATCTGCACCACGTTGCCGTTGACATAGGCGTCGTCGGTGCCCTCGTACCAGCGGCCGTCGAGGAAATACCACAACGCCCAACCGATCACAGCGAGCAGTACCACGATGCCGAGCAGGCGCAGCAGCGGACCGCGCGGGTTCTTCCTCGGCACGGCCGTGCTCTGGGCCGCGATGCCGCTTGAATCAGGGGTGGACTGGCTGGACATGGGGCTGCCTCAGGAATGCGAAGGGGATGACGACGGGAAGGGAGCTGGCGCCCCGGCTTGCGGCTGGAAGCCGCCACCGAGGGCCTGGATCAATTGCACGGAAAGGTCGACCTGCTGTGCCTGCAGCGCGGCGACGCCGCGGTTGGCGGCGAGCAGTTGCTGGCGCACGACGAGCGCCTCCAGGTAGCTGCCGACGCCGGCCTGGTAGCGCTGCAGCGCCAGTTCCCAGGCCTGCTGCGCGGCGTCCTGCGCACGCTGCTGCGCGGCGAGCTGCTGCTGCACCGACTGCAGCGCGGACAGCTCGTCGGCGACCTGGTTCAGCGCGCCGACCAGGGTCTGGTTGTACTGGGCCACGGCGAGGTCGTACTGCGCATCCTTGCCGGACAGGTTCGCGCGCAATCTGCCGCCGTCGAAGATCGGCAGGCTGAGCGAGGGCCCGACCTGGTAGAACCGACCCGCCAGGCTGAGCGGGTTGCTGCCGCCCATGCTGACCACGCCGGCCATCGCGCCGATGCTGATGTCCGGCAGGAAGGCAGTCTTCGCCACCTTGATGTCCTTGCCGGCGGCTTCGACGCGCCAGCGCGCGGCGACCAGGTCGGCGCGGTGGCCGAGCAGGTCCAGCGGCAGGTTGGGCGGCACCGCCAGCGCGACCGGTGCCAGCAGCCGCGGCCGGGCGATCTGCAGCCCGCGGTCCGGGCCCTTGCCGAGCAGCACCGACAACGACGATCGCGCGGCATCGACCGCGCGTGCCGCCAGCGCCGCGTCCTGCTCGGCGGTGGCTACTTCGGCGTCGCCCTGCTTCAGCGCGATCCGATTGTCGATGCCGGCGGCGACGCGCTGGCGGGTCAGTTCGCGCGACTGCTCCGCGCGTTTCAGCTCGCCGGCGGCCAGATCCTGCTGGGTGAACGCGTAACCGAGCCGGGCGTAGGCGCGGGCGACGTTACCGGACAGCTCGATGCGCGCGGCACGGGCATCGACTTCGGCGGCGCGCGCCTGGCCAACCGCCGCTTCCCACGCGGCGCGCTTGCCGCCCCACAGATCCAGGTCCCACTTGAAGCTGGCGTAGCCGTACTTGGCCAGCGCGAAATGCGCCTTGTCGCCGAGCAGCGCGGCCGGCGGCCGGGCACCGGCGATCGCAGCGCCGCCTGTCACGCCGGGTTCGCGTGCGGCATCGGCGATGCCCGCCTCGGCCTGCGCTGCGCGGGCGCGGGCATCGGCGACGCCGAGCCCCGGGTTGTCGTGCAGCGCCTCGGCGATCAGCGCGTCGAGCTGCGGATCGCCCAGTCCGCTCCACCAGTCCGTTGCCGGCCAGGCGGCGGCCGACAGGTTGGCCAGGCTGCGATCTGCCTTCAATGAGGCAGGGTCGATCGGCGTGCCGTCCGGGTGCAGGCCGCCGCTGCTGGCACAGCCGGCCAGCGCGACGGTCAGGGCGGCGGCAGCCGCAAGTAGATGCAGACGCATGGAAAGATCCAGGGTGAAGGGGTCAGTGCTTGTCGCGAAGCGCGTGCAGCACGCGCTCCAGGTAGTCGTGCAGTTGTACCTGTTCGGCCTCGTCCAGCGAGCGCTGCGCGGCGGTCAGCACGCGGTCGTTGCAGTCGGTCAGCTCCTGCCACAGCGCGTTGCCGGTGTCGGTCAGCTCGATCCGCAGGGTGCGGCGGTCCTGCTCATGCCGGCAGCGGCGCAGGTAGCCCTTGTGCTCGAGGTGGTCGAGCTGGCGGGTCATCGCGCCGCCGTCCAGCTCCACCGAGCGGGCCAGCTCGGTGGCCGACATCGGGCCGAGCCGGGCCAGCCGCTTGAGGATCAGGAACTGGGTGAAACTCAGGTTCAGGCCCTTGGCCGCCAGTTCCGCCTCCATCGCGCGCACGATCTCCGCGCGCACGAGGCCGAGCAGGACGCCCAGGCTTTCCCTGGGGGTGGCGAAGGCGAGCGATTCGGCATTCATGGCCGCGCATTCTATTGCCATGAGTATATTTGTCAAGGCAAATATATGCGTATTCGGTTTTGCTTGGGCAAGCGTTTAGGCAGCGCGGGTGCGGCAGGCCTGCAGTTCGTCATGCACCAGTGCGCGCAGTGCCGGGTCGCGGATCGTGAACAGTTCGAACACGCCCAGTGCCTGCAGGATCGGCAGCAGCGCCAGCAGGCGCGGCTCGGCCTCGCGCCGCGCCGATTCCGGGGTGGCCGGATCCAGCATCAGCTGGGCATGCGCCACGAAATCGGTAAGCGCGTCGGTACGCGACGCATGGACGGGAGTGGGGACGGGGAGTAACGACATGTCGATCTCCTGAGGGGCAGGTACAAGGACGTCGGCGGCTGGCGCGTTGTGACCGGGCGGTGGTGGTGCGGGGTCGGCGGCTGGGGGTGCCGCGGATGCATGGCCGCAGGACCGGCATCGCGCTCACCTGCGGATGCATGACTTGGGGGACAGGCGACGGTAGGTCGCCGCCGCTAGCATGGGAAGGCAGTCCCCACTGCTGGTACTCCCACTACCACCCGGGCATGCCCATGCGCACCTCCATGCAACGCACCGAGCTGAAGGCCTTCCTGCGCGCCCGCCGCGCCGTGCTCACCCCCGAGGCGGCCGGCCTGCCGCGCGGGCCGCGCCGGCTGACCCCGGGCCTGCGTCGCGAGGAAGTGGCGGCGCTGGCCGAGGTCGGCGTCACCTGGTACACGTGGCTGGAGCAGGGCCGCGCGATCAACGTGTCCGCCGCGGCGCTGCAGCGGATCGCGCGTGCGCTGTCGCTGTCGCCGACCGACGAGGCCTACCTGTTCGCGCTGATGGGACTGGCCCGCACCGACGTGCCGGAACACCAGTTCCAGTTGCCGGCGGTGATGCACCAGGTGCTGGACCTGTACCAGGCGCCGGCCTTCGTGCTGGACACGGTGTTCAACGTGCTGGCCTGGAACCGCATGGCCGAATGCCTGTACGGCTTCGGCGATTCCGGCGACTTTGGCGGGCCGTTCGCCGACAACCACCTGTGGAACGCGTTCATGAACCCGGCGCGGCGGCGGCTGTACCCGGATTTCGAGAACGGCGCGCTGAACCTGCTCGGCATGTTCCGCATGAACCAGGCGGCGCATCCGGAAGACCCGCGCTTCCACCAGCTGATCGAGGCGCTGGGCGCGGCCAGCGCCGAGTTCGTCGAACTGTGGCAGCGCTGCCACACGGCGCCGCTGAGCGCGATTACGGTGCCGTTCTTCCATCCCGAATTCGGCGACCTCAGCATCCACTCGATGCGCCTGCCGATCCGCGACGGCGACCACGTCGACCGCGCCACCGCGTTCTTCTTCGCGCCGGCGAACGCCGCCACGGCGGCCAGCTTTGCGCGCGTCGCGCGGCGCCTCGCCGCGGAGCAGGCCGCGCAATCGGCATGATGCGGCGAGCGGTCGCGCAGGGGCGATAATCCCCACGCCCGTATCCGCAGGAAACCAAATCATGGCCCTCATCCCGGCGCCTTGCGCGCCCCGGTCACCACGCAGTGGAAGGAGATGACGATGCATCGTCCCGAGATACATGCATTCTTCGACGAAGCCAGCCATACCTTCAGCTACGTGGCATGGGACCCGGCCACGGGCAAGGCGGCGGTGTTCGACAGCGTGCTGGATTACAACGCCGCGTCCGGGCGTACCGGGCACGCATCGGCCGATGCGCTGATCGCGTTCGTACGGACGCAGGGGCTCGATGTGGACTGGGTGATCGACACCCACGTGCATGCCGACCACCTGTCGGCGGCACCGTACGTGCAGGCGCAGCTGGGCGGCCGGCTCGGCATCGGCGAGCACATCCGCGACGTGCAGGACACGTTCGGCGAGCTGTTTCATGCGGGCCCCGGCTTCAAGCGCGACGGCAGCCAGTTCGACCACCTGTTCAAGGACGGCGAGCGCTACCTGGTCGGCGGCATCGAGGCGGTGGCCATGCACACGCCCGGGCACACACCGGCGTGCATGACCCACCTGCTCGGCGATGCGGCCTTCGTCGGCGACACCTTGTTCATGCCCGACTACGGCACCGCGCGCTGCGATTTCCCCGGCGGCGACGCGCGCACGCTGTACCGCTCGATCCAGCGCATTTTCGCCTTGCCGCAGGAAACCCGGGTGTTCCTCTGCCACGACTACAAGCCTGCCGGCCGCGACGTGTTCGTGCACGAGACCACGGTCGGCGCCGAGCGTCGCGACAACATCCACGTGCACGACGGGATCGGCGAAGATGAATTCGTGCGCATGCGCAGCGCGCGCGACGCCAGCCTGGCGATGCCGGCGCTGATCCTGCCGGCGGTGCAGGTGAACATGCGCGCGGGCCAGCTGCCGCCGGCCGAGGCCAATGGCGTGCGCTACCTGAAGATTCCACTGGATGCGTTTTGAGCGGGCGCCGATGCGGCGGCAGACTGACGGTCTACCGTCATCGGAGTAACGCATGATCTACGTCCTGCTCAGCGTGCTGTGCAGCGTGCTGGTGTCGGTGCTGCTTAAGCTGGCGCGCCGGTTCCAGCTCGACGTGGGTCAGGCGATCGCCTGGAACTACGTGGCCACCGGCGCGCTCACCGCGTGGCTGCTGCAGCCGTCGCTGGTCACGCTGCGTGCACCGGGTGCGCCGTGGCTGGCACTCGCCGCGCTGGGCATCCTGCTGCCGACGATCTTCCTGGCGCTGGCCGCCTCCGTGCGCCATGCCGGCATCGTGCGCAGCGACGCGGCGCAGCGCTTGTCGTTGCTGCTCTCGCTGCTTGCTGCGTTCGCGCTGTTCGGCGAACGGCTCACCGCGTTCAAGGCGTTGGGCATCGTGCTGGGCCTGCTCGCGCTGCTGTGCATGGTCTGGCGCAGCGGGCAGAGCGCGGCGGAACGCGGCACCGCCGGCTGGTTGTATCCGCTTCTGGTGTTCGGCGGTTTCGGTGTGATCGACATCCTGTTCAAGCGCGTGGCGCAGGCCGGCGTGCCATTGGGCGCCTCGCTGCAGGCGATGTTTGCGCTGGCCCTGCTGGTCGCCTTCGCGCTGCAGCTGTGGCGGCGCGCGCGCGGACAGATCCGCTTCACCGCGCGCAACGCACTGGCCGGTCTGCTGCTCGGCCTGGGCAACTTCGGCAACATCCTGTTCTACCTGCGCGGCCACCGGGCGCTGCCGGGGCACCCGGCGCTGGTGTTCGCCAGCATGAACCTCGGCGTGGTCGCGCTGGGCGCGCTGGTCGGCCTGCTGCTGTTCCGCGAACGGCTGAGCCGGCTCAACCTCGCCGGCGTGGCGCTGGCGCTGCTGGCGATCGGGGTGATCGCGCGGGGGTGATTGGTGGCGCCACGGAATGCATGCGGATTTAATTGCCTCGGTCCCTTTAAATCGAAATCTGACAAGTGGCGTTAATTTGGTATTCCTTCAAGTTCGTCACCTGTCCAAGAAGGCTTTGACCGGTTGAATTAAGAAAATCCATATTCAATATAGAGCAGTATACTTTCTTTGCATCACCGCTCAATGGATCACCACCCATCAGATAACGAAGCATACCAAGGGATCTGCGCTTATCAACCGCAGCGTAGGCCAATCCCGCGTTGTAGCGGTAAGATTGTTTGTCAATCAATTTCAATTGATTGCCAACCTCCGCCGCCTCAAACAAATATATCGCGCCAAGTCTGCTTGGGGCTGAAATATATGAAGACTGTATGTTCGTAATGATTTTTCCCAGGCAAACATTCACATCGGGCACAACCCATGCCTTACACCTTGCATTTAGCAGGTTCAGGCCAGCATCTGGAGAATTTAGGTATATCTCAGAAAAGGCCTGAGCTGCTATATATCTATTGCGAAGTGAAGGATCTACATGGGATAAGTCATTAGCTACCACCGACGCATACCATTTCTTATTTATTCGCTTAAAATTATGCATGTATTCCAGCGTGTCATATATTATGTACTGAGTCAAAAGAAAGTTTGATTCATATGCATCCGCGTCAGCCATTCTCTTGGTCCATGTAACAGCCTCGATCTCTTTTCCCGAATTAAAACTCTCTATCGACTTATTTCGCAGCTGGCTGACGGGCGTGCTCTCACGGCCGGCGCATCCAGCAACAAGGAACAATAGAAAAATGGATAAAGCATTTTTGATGTAACTCATCCGTCGAGTACAGAGCAGTTTAGCGCCCATACACCACTCCATTTGTCATCTGCTGAAATAGCAGACTCGTCTGAACGGCCGTTTGATAGTAGCCGGAACAGGGTCAGGTCCACTTATGCAGCGGCCACGACCACGATCAGCCTGATTCCTTGGCTGTGGCCAGCTCCCCCCGGCAACCTCGGCCCCGATTTTCACGTTACATCGCCTCCGTCCCCGACCGCGGCATGCTCGGGTCAGGACATCGCCAAACGCCCCATCGTCGCCCCTTCATCATGCTCCAAGTGCGCCCCGCCGTTTTCGCGCAGTGACTTCTGGGCTATGAAATCGCGCGGCCGTGGTGCCTATGCTGCAACGCTTCGGGGCGATGGCGTCCCAGTCACAGGGGACTCCGGACCATGCGCAAACTTCCTTTCGTCGCGGCGTTGTCCGCGCTGCTGCTGAGCGCGGTCGCGATCGCCGCCCCGGACAAGAAGGACGACAAGGCCAAGCCTGAGAAGCCCGACGCGGCGCTGGTCGAGCCGCAGTCGTCGGCCAGCGAGGGTTCGGTATCGGTCGAGGGGCATCGCATCGACTACAAGGCGGTGGCCGGCACCCTGGTGCTGCATGGCACGGGCGACAAGGAAGACGAGCCGCAGGTCAGCATGTTCTACGTCGCCTATTTCAAGAAAGGCGTGGCGGCGGCGAAGCGGCCAGTCACCTTCATCTACAACGGCGGTCCCGGTTCGGCCACGGTGTGGTTGCACATGGGCGCGTTCGGGCCGAAGCGGGTGGTGACCAGCGACGACAGCCACACGCCGGCGGCGCCGTACGGACTGGTCAACAACGATTACAGCCTGCTCGACGCCTCCGACCTGGTGTTCATCGACGCCCCCGGTGCCGGCTTCAGCCGGCTGATCGCCGCCGACGCGGACAAGTCCAAGCGCGACGAGCAGATGAAGGAGCGCCGGAAGGCGACTTACGGCGTGGATGGCGATGGCCATGCGTTCGCCCAGTTCGTCACCCGCTTCCTGTCGAAATACGACCGCTGGAACTCGCCGAAGTACCTGTTCGGCGAAAGCTACGGCACCACCCGCTCGGCGGTGCTGGCGAACACCCTGGAGAACGAGGACAGCGTCGACTTGAACGGGGTGATCCTGCTCTCGCAGATCCTCAGCTTCGACACCAGCATCGACGGGCCGGAGTTCAACCCGGGCATCGACCTGCCGTACGAACTGGCGCTGCCGACCTTCGCCGCCACCGCGTTCTACCACCACAAGCTGCCGCAGCAGCCGGCCGCGCTGGAGCCGTTCCTGCGCGAGGTGGAGCAGTACGCGCTGGGCGATTACGCGCAGGCGCTGATGGCTGGCTCGCGCCTGGATGACGCGCACAGGCAGGCGGTGGCGCAGAAGCTGCACGAGTACACCGGCCTGCCGGTGGCCTACTTGCTGAAGGCGAACCTGCGCGTGACCGGCGGCATGTTCGAGCACGAGCTGCAGGCCGATGGCGACGTCACCACCGGTCGGCTGGACAGCCGCTTCGCCGGGCCGTCGATCGACCCGCTGAGCAAGGATTCCGAGTACGACCCGCAGTCCTCGGCGATCAGCTCGGCCTACGTGGCCGCGTTCAACGACTACGTGCGGCGCGACCTGAAGTTCGGCCAGGGCCGGCAGTACCGGCTGTTCGCCGACATCGACCACTGGGACTTCTCGCACAAGGCGCCCGGCGTGCACGGCGAGGCGCTGCAGTCCTCGACCAACGTGATGCCGGACCTGGCCATGGCGATGAAGACCAACCCCAACCTCAAGGTCTACCTGCACGGCGGCTACTACGATCTGGCCACGCCGTACTTTGCCGCCGACTACGAGATGCACCACCTGCCGATCCCGGCCGGCCTGGAGCGCAACATCAGCTATGCGTGGTATCCGTCCGGGCACATGGTGTACGCGCACGAGACCTCGCTGAAGCAGCTGCACGACAACGTCGCCCGCTTCATCGGGCAGACCGACAACGTCAAGTAGCCGGCTTGCGTCGGCCGCCGGCGCCGCGCCCGGACGGCGCGGCGTGCCGCGGCGCGGTGGAGCCGCGCACCACCAGTTCCGGGCTGAAGCCTTCGTTGCGGTTGTCGATCGGTTCGCCGTTGGCCGCGCGCTGCAGGTCGCCGATCAGCCGTTGCGCGGCATGCCGCGCGATCTCCTCGGTGGCCTGGCGGGCGGTGGTCAGGGCAGGCCACGACTGCTTGGAGAACGGGCTGTCCTCGAAGCCGGCGATCGACAGTTCGTACGGCACGTTGATGCCGTCGGAGTGCGCCGCGGCCAGCACGCCGGCGGCGATCTCGTCGTTGGAGCCGAAGATCGCACTGGGCCGCTCCTTCAGCGCCAGCAGTTTGCGTGCGCCGCGGAAGCCGTCGTCGAAGGTGTAGTCGCCGGGCACGATCAGCTTGCGGTCGAGTGCGATGCCGTAGTCCTTCAGTGCATCCTCGTAGCCCTGGTAGCGCTCCTGGCTGGAACGGTGTTCACGGCCACCCCACAGGAAACCGATGCGCTGGTGGCCGAGCTGGATCAGGTGCTCGGTGATCGCGTAGGCGGCGTCGCGGTCGTCGACGTAGACGCAGGGCGAGCCATCGGCGGGATCCTTGCGCGCGGAGATGATCCGGATGAACGGCACCTTCGCCGCGTTCAGCGCGCCAATCAATTCCGGCTGCTCGGACATCGGCGGCGCCAGCACCAGCCCGGCCAGGCGCGAGCGATGCACCAGCTCGCGCAGTTCCTCGGCCAGCTTCGGCGAGGACGCGTCGCACGGATGGATCTGCAGGCCGAAGCCGCTCGAACGGCACGCCGCCAGCGCGCCACGCTGCAGGTTGATGATGTAGTGCGCGTTGGGATTGTCGTAGACCAGGCCGATCGCATAGGCACGCGTGCTGCGCAGGCTGCGCGCGGAAGGGTCGGGCTGGTAGCCGAGCGCGTCGATCTCGCGCTGCACCTTCTCGCGCGTGCGCGCATGCACCGAAGGTTCGTTGTTGATCACGCGCGAGACGGTCTTCAGCGAGACGCCGGCCCGTTCTGCGACGTCCTTGATGGTGGCGCTGCGCACCCGCTGAACCTCGTGTATCGAAAGGGTTGGTCGCCGGTCGCGCCAGGGTGCCGGCGGCGCCGCACGCGTCGGTGCGGCGGCGCGAACATCCTAGCTTAGTTCACGTCGCCCGGTGCTGGCCGACGCGGTGGCCGGCCAGCCCGTAGTACAGGATGTACAGGTAGCACGGCACCATCAGCAGCGCGAACGCGAGCTGGAAATCGACGTGCTGCTTCAGGTGCACGAACAGCTGCGGCACCACGGCGCCGCCGGCGATCGCCATGATCAGCAGCGCCGAGCCGCGTTCGGTGAGGCTGCCCAGGCCCTTGATCGCCAGCGGAAAGATCGCCGGCCACATCATCGCGTTGGCGAAGCCGAGCGCGGCGACGAAGCCGACCGAGACGTAGCCGTGGCTGAGGTAGGCGCCGATCGAGAACAGCACGCCGAGCACCGCCGAGATAGCCAGGTAGCGCTGTTGCGACACGAAGCGCGGGATCAGCAGCAGGCCGGCGACGTAGCCGATCAGCATGCCGCTCAGGGTGAACGCAGTGAAGATCTTGGTGCGCTCCAGCGGCAGGTGGAAGCCGGCGCCATAGGTGCCGATCGCATCGCCGGCCATCACCTCCACGCCGACGTAGAGGAACAGGCACAGCACGCCCAGCCACAGGTGCGGGAAGCTGAAGATGCTGCCGTGCTTGTGCCCGATCGCCCGTTCGCTGTTCGCGCCGTCGGGCTGGATCTCCGGCAGCGACGAGCGTGCGATCCAGATCGCCAGCAGCACCAGCAGGCCGGCCATCACCATGTACGGCAGGTGCACCTTGCCGGCGAACGCGTTGAGCAGGGCTTCGCGTGCTTCCGGCGTCGGCGCCGCCTGGACCTGTTCGCCGAAGGTGCCGATGCCGCTGAGTACCAGCGCGCCGAACGCGAACGGTGCGATCACGCCGGCGGCCTTGTTGCAGATGCCCATGAACGCGATGCGCTGCGCCGCGCTGTCGATCGGCCCGAGGATGCTGATGTACGGGTTCGACGCGGTCTGCAGCAGCGACAGCCCGGCGCCGATCACGAACAGCCCGGTCAGCGCGCCGGCGAACTCGCGCCAGCTGACGAACTGGCCGAACAGCACCGCGCCGATCGCCATCACGAACAGGCCCAGCGCCATGCCCTTCTTCATGCCGGTGCGGCGCAGGATCAGCGACGCGGGCAGCGAGAACACCAGGTACGACACGTAGAACGCCGACGGCACCAGGAACGCATAGACATCCTCGACCTGGAACGCCAGCTTGACGAAGGTGATCAGCGGCCCGTTGAGCCAGGTGACGAAACCGAAGATGAAGAACAGCAGGCCGATGATCAGCATCGGGCCGAGGTGGGTGCGATCGGACGGCGCCGCCGCCAGCGTGGTTGCCATGGATGGTTCTCCCCGGAGTCGCCGTGCCGCGCCGGTCGGGTGACCGGGACAGGCAGGAATGTCTCTTTAATTGCCGAAAAGTGCAACGTTGTCAATCCATCGCCCTGCTTGGCCCCGGGCGCATGGTCGTGGCCGCACCGTTTGGACGGCCATCGCGAGCCACCATTGTGGCGATGCAGCAGGTCGCGGCCTTATGACGTAATTGCATGTATATGCGCTTTATAAAGCTATCTATGCGGTCTCATGACGCGCGGCTCAGGAGTGCCATGACAGCTATGTTGCGTCGCCGTATCGAATGTCCGAAAAATTATTGTCTGCCCGGTTGACAACGTTGTCATTTTGACAGCAGACTCCGCTCGAATCAGGCCGTACCCGGCGCGCGTCTGCGCGGCCGGGTCGGGGAGTCACCGGCCACGGGAGAACGTAGTGGGGGAAGTCGCGAACCAGCGTCATGCGGCGGCAGTGTCGGCGACGGCCGTGGCCGGGGCGTCGGCAGCGGACGGAGTCGGCGCGTCAGGGCCGGGTCCGCAGCAGCCGTTCCTGGCCGCCGACGTCGGCGGCACGCATGCGCGCATCGGTCTGGTCGTCGGCAATGCGAACGGCCGTCGCCCGGTCAGCGTGCTGCACTACCACCGCTACGGCTGCGCCGACTGGTCCGGCCTCGCCGCGATGCTGCAGGATTTCGTCGCGCAGCTGGCGCACACGCCGCATGCAGCGCTGCGCGGCGAGTTGCGTCACTGCGCGGTGGCCTGCGCCGGCTACGTGCTGGACGACGCGATCGTCAACGGCAACCTGCCGTGGCCGGTGTCGATCCGCGAAATCCGCGACGGCCTCGGCATCCAGCGGCTGGCGGTGATCAACGATTTCGAGGCGGTCGCCTACGCCACCCAGTTCATCGCGGTCGACGAGACCCGGTCGATCATCGAGACCACGCAACCGGCGGCCAGCGGGCCGGTGTTGGTGATGGGTCCGGGCACCGGGCTGGGTTCGGCGGTGCTGCTGCCGGACCGCCCGCGCGCGCATGTACTGGCCACCGAGGCGGGCCAGGTGTCGCTGGCGCCGGGCAACGAACGCGAGATCGAGATCCTGCGCCTGTTCCGCCGCGAACGCGCGCACGTGTCGTTCGAGGATGCACTGTCCGGCCCGGGCCTGCTGAAACTCTACGGCGCGCTGTGCGAACTGCGCGGCAGCCGTTCGTGCCTGCTGACCCCGGCCGAAGTCACCGCCGCCGCACTGGCCGGCAGCGACGGCGCCGCGGTGGAAGCGCTGGAGGTGTTCTGCGGCCTGCTCGGCAGCTTCGTCGGCGACCTGGTGCTGCTGTACGGCGCCCGCGGCGGGGTCTACCTGGCCGGCGGCATCCTGCCGCAGATCCAGCCGTTCCTGCTGTCCAGCAGCTTCGCCGAACGCTACTTCAACAAGGGCGTGATGCGCGCCTATCTGCAACAGGTTCCGGTACGACTGATCGAGCACGGCCAGCTTGGTGTCATTGGCGCCGCAGGCTGGTTTCTGGATGAGCGTTCATCAGGAGAGTGAGACCAACGCCATCCGGTGACACGGCGCCAAGCCAAACCACTACACAACGTCCGCGACCGTCGTCATGCCGGTCCTGATTCAAGCCAGCCTCTGAGGGGAGGAGATCATGAATTACCGCAAGACATTGCTAGCCGCGAGCATCATCACCAGTCTGTGCGTATCCGGCGCGATCTATGCGCAGGACGCCACGCCGAGCGGCACCACCACCCAGAGCCGCGCCGACAAGGCGAAGGCGAAGGAGCTCGGTACGGTCATCGTCACCGGCATCCGCGACAGCGAGGCCGAATCGCTGGCGCTGAAGAAGGACGCGGCCTCGCACGTCGAGGTCGTCACCGCCGAGGACATCGGCAAGCTGCCGGCCAAGAACGTGGCCGACACGCTGCAGCGCCTGCCCGGCGTCAACATCAGCTCGTCCAGCGCCAGCGAAGGCGGCTTCGACGAGAGCGATCGCGTCAGCCTGCGCGGCACCGCGCCCAGCCTTACCCAGACCCTGGTCAACGGCCACAGCGTGGGCACCGGCGACTGGTTCGTGCTGAGCCAGGTGCAGACGGTGGGGCGCAGCGTGAGCTATACCTTGCTGCCGTCGGAGATCGTCAGCCAGGTGGTGGTGCACAAGACCTCCGAGGCCAGCATCGTCGAAGGCGGCAGCGCCGGCTCGGTCGACATCATCACGCGCAAGCCGCTGGAGTTCGCCAAGCCGGTCACCGCCGAAGCGTCGATCGGCGGCGTGTATTCGGACCTGCCCGGCGACACCAAACCGCAGTTCAGCGGCCTGTTCAACTGGAAGAACGACGCCAACACCGTCGGCGTGATGGTGCAGGGCTTCTACGAGAAGCGCAGCCTGCAGCGCAACGGCCAGGAGGTGGTGGGCGGCTACCTGCCGACCACGGTCGGCGGCAACACCGTGTACTACCCGAACGAAATCGGCGCGGTGCTGTTCACCCAGCAGCGCGAGCGCAAGGGCGGCGTGATCGACTTCGAGATCAAGCCGACCGACAACCTCACGCTCGACCTCAACGGCTTCTACTCCAAGCTCAAGGCCGACAACTACAACCGCAACTACATGATGTGGGCCAGCAGTGCGCTGGCCAATGGCGGGGTGCTCACCGCCAACGCGGTCAACAACAACGTGGTCACCAGCGGTTCGATCGCCGGCGGCACCGGCGCCTATGGCGTGTACGACCAGATCTCGCGCCCCGGTGCGTCGTCCGAGTCGAAGTACCTCACGCTCAGCGCCGACTGGCGCGCCACCGACCACCTCGATATCAAGGGCCAGGTCGGTACCACCCGCGGCACCGGCTCCAGCCCGACCCAGGACGTGATCGAACTGGGCACCGCCAGCGGCGCCGGCGCCAGCTGGGACATGCGCGGCCTCGGCAAGCCGATCAACTGGACGCTGGGCGGCGACAACAGCTCGCCGTCGGGCATCCTGCCGTCGGCCGGCTGGATCTTCGGCGGCCAGGGCATCAAGGTGAAGGACAAGGAGGACTGGGCGCAGTTCGACGGCGAGCTCAGCTTCGACGGCGGCGCGCTCAGCTCGCTGCAGTTCGGCGGACGCTACGCCAAGCACACCCGCGAGAATCCGTTCGAAGTCGCGCAGGGCCCGAACTGGGCCTCCGACTGGCAGAACCCGGCGGCTTATCCGACTGGCACCTACAGCCGCTATCCGGGCGACTTCAACGGCTCGCTCGGCGGCAGCTTCCCCGGCCCGATCTGGTTCTGGACGCCGGCCCAGCTGGCGCAGATTGACGCCAAGTTCGCCAACCGCGACCCGGTCGGGCGCTTCTACTTCAACGACGTCTACAAGGTCGAGGAGAAGGATTCGGCCGCCTACCTGCAGCTGAATTTCGACGCCGGCATCGCCAGCGGCAACGTCGGCGTGCGCTACGTGAAGACCAAGGAGGACATCGGCTACACCAGCACTGCGCCGGATGCGGAAGCGACCACGGTCACCGGCCCGATCACCGGCTCGGCCTTCGGCGACTACTACTGGAACACCTACAAGCACTCCTACGGCAAGTTCCTGCCCAGCGCCAACCTGAAGTTCACCGTCACCGACGACCTGCTGCTGCGCTTCGCCGCGTCGCAGACCATGACCCGCCCGGACTACTCGGCGCTGGCCGGCTACGTGTCGGCCGACGACCTCACCCACACCGGCAGCGGCGGCAACCCGAAGCTCAAGCCTCTGGTGTCGAGCAACTTCGACGCGGCGGTGGAATGGTACTTCGCGCCACGCGGCCTGCTGTCGGCCGGCGTGTATGCGATGAACCTGAAGGACTACGTCAACTTCGGCAACGAGACGCGCAGCTTCAAGGACATGCAGGCTAGCCAGGCGGCCGGCCACGACGTGTTCTCGAACTACCTGATCAGCGTGCCGCGCAACGTCAACGGCCAGGTCCGCGGCGTGGAGCTGAACTATATCCAGCCGATCGGCGACAACTTCGGCGTGCAGGCCAACTACACCTACGCCGACGCCCATGCCACCGGCGACAAGCCGCTGCAGGGCGCCTCGAAGAACACCTACAACGTGTCGGGCTACTTCGAGAACCAGCGCTTCAACGCCCGCGTCAGCTACACCTACCGCTCGCAGTTCTACGCCGGCGTCAGCCGCACCGACACCTACTTCCAGCAGGGCATCGGCAACCTCGCCGCGTCGTTCGGCGTGAACATCACCGACTGGATGTCGCTGTCGCTGGACGCGATGAACCTCAACAAGCCCAAGCTGAAGTACTACACGCAGAACGCGGCCTACGGGAAACAGCCGTATGCGTTCTACGACAACGGTCGGCAGTACTACCTGAGCCTGCGCTTCAAGCTCTGAACCGTTTCACCTGACGCGAGCCATGGACGGCTTCGCACTTCTCCCCAACGCGGGCCCGGGCAAAAGTTGTCGGGCCCGTTTTTTTGCTAGCGTGGTGCACGCACCGCCACGGAGATTGCCGATGACACGCCGCTTGATCCTGCTGGGCTGGGCAGCCATGGCGATGGGACTGGCCGGGCTTGCCCATGCCGACGCACCGATCCCGCTGTTGCCGCTGCCGGCGCAACTGCGCGTCGACGCCGGCCACTTCACGGTCGACGCGCACACGCCGATCGTGCTCGCCGACGACGCGGCCTCGACCCGGCGCACGGGCGCCTGGCTGGCCGACCTGATCGCGCGCACGCGCGGCCTGCACCTGCCGCTGAAACACGGCGCGGCCACGGCGCACGCGATCGTGCTGCAGCTCGACCCGGCGGCGCCGGCGACGAACCGCGAAGGCTACGCACTGGATGTCACGCCCGCAGGCATGCGCATCAGCGCACGCGATGCCGCCGGCCTGTTCTACGGCGCGGTGACCGCATGGCAGTTGCTTACGCCGGATGCGCAGCATGGCGCGGTGCAGGTACCGGCGCTGTCGATCCGCGACCAGCCGCGCTTCGCCTGGCGCGGACTGATGCTGGATTCCGTGCGGCATTTTCAGACGGTCGGCGAGATCGAGCGCCTGCTCGAGCAGATGGCCCAGCACAAGCTCAACACGTTCCACTGGCACCTCACCGACGACCAGGGCTGGCGCATCCAGATCAAGCGCTACCCCGAGCTGACCCGCATCGGCGCGTGGCGCACGCCGCCGGATGCCGGGCACGACGGCAAACCGCCGCGCTACGGCGGCTTCTACACCCAGGACGAGATCCGGCGCATCGTCGCCTACGCCGCCGCGCGCCAGATCACCGTGGTGCCGGAGATCGACATGCCGGGCCACGCGCAGGCGGCCGTTGCCGCGTATCCGCAGCTCGGCGTCACCGGCCAGCGGCCGCCGGTATCGACCGACTGGGGCGTCAACCCGTATCTGTACAACGTCGACGACGCCACCTTCACCTTCATCGACAACGTGCTCGACGAAGTGCTGGCGTTGTTCCCGTCGACGTACATCCACGTCGGCGGCGACGAGGCGATCAAGGACCAGTGGCAAGCCTCGCCGGCGGTGCAGGCGCGGATGCATGCGCTGGGTATCGCCAACGAGAACACGCTGCAGGGCTGGTTCATCGACCGCGTCGGCCAGTACCTCGACAAGCACGGCCGCAAACTGATCGGCTGGGACGAAATCCTCGAAGGCGAGCACCTGCCGGCCGACGCCACCGTGATGTCCTGGCGCGGTACCGACGGCGCGATCAAGGCGGCGCTGCTCGGCCACGACGTGGTGCTGTCGCCCTCACCGGTCCTGTACTTTGACCACGTGCAGGGCGATGCCGCCGACGCGTACGCCGGCCGCCTCGGCGTGGAGTCGCTGCAGAACGTGTACGCCATCCCGACCGTGCCCGCCGTGCTGGACGCGGTGCAGGCGCGGCACGTGCTCGGCGTGCAGGCCAACGTGTGGACCGAACACATGCCGACCATGGCGCACGTGGAGCACGCGGTGTTCCCGCGGCTGGACGCGCTGGCCGAAGTGGCGTGGTCGCCGCCGGCCGCGCTGGTCTGGCCGGGTTTCCTCGCCCGCCTGCCGGCCCAGCTCGCGCGCTACCGCGCGCAGCGCATCGGCTATGCCGACACCGCCTTCGCGGTGGACATCGCGGTGGACCGCAACGTGGCGCTGGCCACCGGCAGGGCCACGGTCACGCTGGCCAACCAGACCGGCATCGGCGCCATCCGTTACACGCTGGGCGGCAGCGCGCCCACGCCGGCCTCGCCGCGTTACGACGCACCGTTCAACGTGACCCTGCCGGCCACCGTGCGCGCCACCAGCTACGCCGCCGACGGCAGCGCACTGGCCACGCCGCGCGAACGCGTGCTGGATCGCGCCTCGCTGCTGAGCCTGCCCGGCACGATGCTGGCGAACTGCCCCGGCAGCGATTTCCGCCTGCTCCTGCAGCCCGCGCCGGACGCCGCCAGCACCCAGCCGGTGTACGCGGTGAACGTGTTCAACACCTGCCAGCTGTTCCCGCCCACGCTGCTGGACGGCATCGGCGCGATCCGCGTCGAGGCAGTGCGACTGCCGCGCAACTTCGTGCTGGCGCACGAGCAAAAGCTGGTGGTGGTACACCCGCATGCCACGCCGTTCGGCGAGCTGGTGGTGCGTGCCGACCACTGCGACGGCGCCGTGCTGGCCACGATGCCGCTGCCCGATCCCGCGCACGGCCCGCGCGAGTTCACGCTTGAGGCGCGGCTGCCCACGCCGGCCGGCGAACATGCGCTGTGCCTGATCTATACCGCGCCGATCGACGGGCCGTTGTATGCGCTGGGCCGGGTGAGCCTGGTGCCTCCGCCATGACGCCGGCGCGGCGTCTTGCCTCGCTCGACGCCCTGCGCGGATGCACCGTGGCGGCGATGCTGCTGGTCAACGATCCGGGCGACTGGGAGCATGTCTACGCACCCTTGGAACACTCGGCGTGGAACGGCTGCACGCCGACCGACCTGGTCTTTCCGTTCTTCCTGTTCGTGGTCGGCGTGTCGGTGGCGCTGGCGATCCTGCCGCGGCTGGAGCAGGGCGCTTCGCCGTCCGCGCTGACCCGCACCGCGATGTGGCGTGCCTTGCGCATCCTCGCGCTGGGCGTGGCGATCAATGTCGTGGCGGCGTGGCTGCTGCCGCAAGCGCACCTGCGTTTCCCCGGCGTGTTGCAACGGATTGCGCTGTGCTTCGCCGGGGTGGCGCTGTTCGCGGTCTACACGAAGCCGCGTACGCAGTGGTGGGCGATCGCGGCGTTGCTGCTCGGCTACTGGGGCTTGCTCCTGCTCGGCGGCTCGCTGGCGCCGTGGGCGAACATCGTCAGCCGTGTCGACAGCGCGCTGTTCGGCCGCTTCGTCTATCTGGTCGATCCGGCGACCGGCCGCGGCCACGATCCGGAAGGCCTGCTCGGCACGTTGCCGTCATTGGCCAGCACCTTGCTGGGCCTGCGCGCCGGTTGCTGGCTGCGCCGCGAAAAATTCCGGACGCTGTTGCTGGCCGGCATCGCATGCCTGCTGCTTGGCGCGCTGTGGTCGCCATGGCTGCCGTTCAACAAGAATCTGTGGACGCCCTCGTTCGTGCTGTGGACCACCGGCTGGGCCACGCTGGCGCTGCTGGCGTTCCACGCACTGATCGACCGGCGTGGCTGGCCAGCACTGGGCCGACGCTTCGGCATCAACGCGATCGCCGCCTACGCCGGCTCCGAACTGATGCAGATCCTGCTGCCCGCGCTGGGCTGGCAGGAGCCGGTCTACCAGCGCCTGTTCGCCGACTGGATGACGCCGCACTTCGGCCCGTACGTGCCGTCGCTGGGGTTCGCGCTGGTGTTCGTGGCGCTGTGGTGGTTGATCGTGTGGGCGATGGATCGGCGGCGCGTCTATCTCAAGCTCTAGCGACGCCCGCGCAGTGCCTTGATGAACAGGGCCATCGACAGCAAACCCAGCAGCAGGCCGATACCGGTACCCCACAAGGCGCCACTGTTGCCGGCAAGCAGATAGCCCACGCCGAAACCCAGCGGGAACAGCAGCAGGATCGGCAGGCAACCCATCAGCGCATCGCCGCCAATGCTTCCGGCGGCGACGGCGGATAACGCAGCAGGGCGTGCTTTGCCAGCTGGCTGTCGGCGGCGGACAGTTCGATCAGCGGCACGACCTTGCCGCCGACCAGCGCGGCGATCGGCATGCCGTCGCGGTACAGCACGCGCGCGCCGGCCAGTGCCGGCACCTTGTCGCCGGCCAGCACGGTGCCGACCAGGTTCAGCGGATCGCAGCCGCTGAGGCAGACCAGCTCGCCGTCGTCAGCGCGTGAGCGCGCCGCACGCAGCGGCGCGATCGCCTCGGGCAGGGCGAACTGCTCGCCGACCAGGCCTTCGACGAAACGGCCGCCGCGGATCTCGCCGCGCGCCTCCAGCCGGTGGTACACGCGCAGCAGTTCGCGCCACGACGGCAGCCACGGCGCCTCGCGTTCCAGCAGCTTCCAGAACACCACGCCGTAGCGGCGCAGCAGGGCGCGGGCGATGTATTCGATCGCGTCGGAGTCAAGAGCTTCACCCCCGCCCGACCTCCCCCTGCGACCGAAGGAAGTCCCTTCGGGACGCGCAAGGGGAGGGGCAATGCTTGCCACGTCGTGCTCCCTCCCCTGCGCAGCAGGGGAGGGTTGGGGTGGGGTGCTCTTCGCCGCGCCCCGCGCCAGCACCCAGCGTCCCGCATCCTCGATCCCGCCAAACGCATGCCGTCGCGTGCGCCGGTGCCGCGCGCCGTCGCGCTTCGCCGCCGGCAGCAGCAAGGCGCGCAGGCCGGCGAAACTGTCGGCGCTGATCCGGCCGGCAGCGACCAGCTCACCCAGGGCATCTTCCAGTTCGGTACGCAGCAGGCGAGTGTCGGCCAGCAATTCGTCGAAGAACAGGGCGCCATGCTCACGCAACGCATCGGCCACGGCCTGGGCGCGCGAGGACAACAGGATTTCCTGCGCATCGTCACTGCTGGCGACGGCCGTCCAGAAGGCCATCTCGCGTCGCGGCAGCAGCACGATCGGCGTGCTGCGCACCGGGCCGCCGCCACCGCCCGTGCCGGTGCGCAGGCGGGTCCAGCCGATGCGACCGGCGCGACACAGCTCGTCCAGCCAGTGGATCGAGTAATCCGCGACGCGCGCCGGCAGGATCTCCGCTTCCCACGCACCGGCCGCGGCCTCGTAGCCTTCCAGCTGCGCCAGCGTGGCGACCAGCGCATCCGGTCCGTTCAGCCGGGTGGTCGCCGACACGTGCTGCCAGTCAAACAGGAAGCGCATCAGCGCGCGCCGGCTGACTGGCTCGATCTCGCGGCGCAGCCGACCGATGGTGTAGCGGTGGATGCGCGCCAGCAGGTGGCGTTCGCACCATTCGGTATCCGCGGCATCGGCAGTGAAACGGCCTTGCATCACGTAGCCTTCGGCTTGCAGACGCAGCAAGGCCTGTTCGACCTCGCCCGTATCGATGGCCAGCGAGGCGGTCAGGGCGGCCGCGGTGACCGGGCCGAGGCCGCCGAGGCGATGGCGCACCAGTTCCAGCACGGCGTCCTCGCGCGACCACGCCTGCGCCGCGTATTCGGTGGGTGCGGCGATCGGCGGTTGCATCGCGGCAGCGGGATGCAACGCCTGCCACAGCGGCAGTTGCTCGGCGGTGGTCCATACTTCGCCGAGCCGGGTCGCGCGCTGCGCCTTCGACAGCGACTGCAGCCGTTCCTGCCAGCCGGAGTTGGCATCGACCTCCGCTGTCGTGACGAAGCCGAGCAAGGTCAACGCCTCATGCATTTCGTCGGCATCGCGCACCTGCGGCCACGCTTCCTCACGTACGGCGGCGATCGCGTTGGGGTCGAGCCGGCCGAGGTCGTCGGCGCTGTCGGCATCGTTCCAGCGGCGGGTCTGCACCGCCTGGGTGCGCCGTTCCTCCAGCGGCGCGTCGTCGAGGAAGGCGTACGGCGCGGCGTTCAGCACTTCGGCGGCGAGCGGGCTGGGCGCGGTTAGGTCGCGCGCGACGATGGCGATCTCGCCGCCTTCGAGCTGGCGCAGGATCGCCAGCAGCCCGTCCACGTCCATCGCCTCGCGCAGGCAGTCGTGCATGGTCTGGTTGACCAGCGGATGATCCGGCACCTCGCGTTCGCCCACGATGTTTTCCAGGCAGGCGACCTGGTCGGGGAACACCGCGGCGAGCAGGTCTTCGCTCTTCATCCGCTGCAGCGGCGGCGGGGTCTTCTTGCCGCCGGTGAAGCGCGGCAGCGCCAGCGCGGTGACGGCGTTCCAGCGCCAGCGCGCGGGGAACAGCGGCGCGTCCAGCAGGGCCTGCACCAGCACGTGCTCGGCGCTGTTCGAGTGCAGGTAGTGCGCCACTTCCTCCAGCGGGAAACTGTGGCTGGTGGAGAGCGACAGCACGATCGCGTCCTCGGTCGCCGCCGCCTGCAGTTCGAAGTTGAACTGGCGGCAGAAGCGCTTGCGCAGCGCCAGCCCCCAGGCGCGGTTGATGCGGCTGCCCCACGGCGTGTGGATCACCAGCTGGGTGCCGCCGGATTCGTCGAAGAAGCGCTCCAGCACCAGCGTGTGCTGGCTGGGCAGCACGCCGAGTGCGGCCCTGGCGCGGGCGAGGTAGTCGGCCAGTTGCTGTGCGGCGGTTTCGTCCAGGCCGAGCTGCTCGTGCAGCCACGCCACGGCGGCCGGTACGCCGCCGGCGTCGAGCTGCGCGGAGATCTCCTCGCGCAGCCGCGACACGCTGAACGACAGTTCGTCGCTGCGCCCCGGTGCCTCGCCCAGCCAGAACGGGATGCTTGGCGGCGCGCCGTGCGCATCTTCCACCCGTAATCGATCGCGCTCGACGCGCTGGATGCGGTAGCTGGCGTTGCCGAGCTGGAAGATGTCACCGGCCATGCTCTCGACTGCGAAATCCTCGTTGACGGTGCCAACGATGATCGCCTGCGGCTCCAGCACCACCTTGTAATCGGCGGTGTCGGGAATGGTGCCGCCGGAGGTCAGCGCGGTGAGCCGCGCGCTGCGCCGCGGGCGCAGCTGCCGGTTCACCGCGTCGCGATGGATGTACGCCGCGCGCGGACCCTGCCGGGTGGTGAAGCCTTCGGCCAGCATGCGCACCACCGCATCGAATTCGCTGCGCGCGAGCTCGCGGTAGGGATGCGCGCGGCGCACCAGCGCGTACAGCGCGTCCTCGTCCCACTCGCTGCAGGCGACCTCGGCGACAATCTGCTGGGCCAGCACATCGAGCGGTTGCGGCGGCATCACCAGTGCGTCCAGCTCGCCGCGGCGTACGCAGTCGAGCAGGGCGGCGCATTCGATCAGGTCGTCGCGGGTGGCCGGGAATAGCCGCGCCTTCGGCGTGCCGTCGATGCTGTGGCCGGAACGGCCGGCGCGCTGCAGAAACGCGGCGATCGAGCGCGGCGAGCCGAGCTGGCAGACCAGGTCGACCTCGCCGATGTCGATGCCCAGCTCCAGCGAGGCGGTCGCCACCAGCACCTTGAGTTCGCCGCGCTTCAGCCGCTGCTCGGCGTCCAGCCGCAGTTCCTTCGCCAGGCTGCCGTGATGCGCCGCCACGTGTTCCTTGCCCAACCGCTCGGACAAATGCCGCGCGGCGCGTTCGGCCATGCGCCGCGTGTTGACGAAGACCAGGGTGGTGCGATGTGCCTGCACCAGCTGGGCGAGGCGGTCGTAGACCAGCTCCCAGCAGTCGTTCGACATCACCGCTTCCAGCGGTACCGGCGGTACTTCGATGGCGAGGTCGCGCGGACGGGTGTGGCCCACGTCGATGATGGTCGCGTAGCTCCCTCCCCTGCTCGCAGGGGAGGGTTGGGGTGGGGTGCTCTTGCTTGTGGGCTCTAGATCAAGAGCCTTACCCCCTCCCGACCTCCTCCTGCTGGCAGGGGGAGGAGTCAGGGTTGCAAGTTCGGGTTTTTCACCTGTGCCAACGAGAAAGCCGGCAACTTTCTCAATCGGCTTCTGCGTCGCCGATAGCCCGATCCGCAGCAAGCGCCGCTGGCACAGCGACTCCAGCCGTTCCAGCGACAGCGCGAGGTGCGAACCGCGCTTGCTGCCGGCGATGGCGTGGATCTCGTCGACGATCACCGTGCGCACGCCCGCCAGCATGGAACGCCCCGAAGCCGAACCGAGCAACACGTACAGTGATTCCGGCGTGGTCACCAGGATGTGCGGCGGCACTTTGCGCAGCAGGTTGCGCTCGACCTGCGGGGTGTCGCCGGTGCGTACGGCGGTGCGGATTGCCACGTCGGGCAGGCCGAGTTTCTCCAGCTCGGCGCGGATGCCTTCCAGCGGCGCTTCCAGGTTGATGTGGATGTCGTTCGACAGCGCCTTCAGCGGCGACACGTAGAGCACCGTGGTGGCATCGGCCAACACGCCGCCGTGGGCGACGCCTTCGCGCACCAGTTCGTCGATGGCGGCGAGGAACGCGGTCAGCGTCTTGCCCGAGCCGGTGGGTGCGGCGACCAGGGTGTGCGCTCCGGCGCGGATCGATGGCCACGCGGCGGCCTGCGCCGCGGTGGGTGCGGCGAACGCGCCGCGGAACCAGGCGGCGACGGCAGGATGGAAATCGGCGAGCGGGGACGACATGGCTTTCCGAAAGATGGGTACCATCGGCGCTGCACGCAAGCGCGAAATGCCGGTTCGTGACGCCAGTGGCTTGCGCTGGAAACGTTACGTTAGCACTCTGCGCGGTGCCGTCAGCCGCCTTCCTTCTTCGCCCGAGGTTGCCCATGTCCCGTCGTCCGCGTCGTCTGTCCGCCTGTGCCTTCGCCCTGGCGGTGGTGGCCACTGCCACGGCAGCCGGCGAGCCACCAGCGCGACCCTGGATGAACGCTTCGCTGTCCCCCGATGCGCGCGCCGCGCTGGTGGTGCAGGCGATGAGCCAGGACGAGAAGTTCCAGCTGATCACCACCGCCTATGGCAGCGCCTCCGATGGCAAGCCGGCGCCGGCCTGCGCGCTGGGCTCGGCGGCTTGCGCGCCGGCGTTCGCGCGGCTGGGCCTGCCGGCACTGCAGGAGACCGACGCCGGGCTGGGCGTGGCGCGTCCGCTCAACGCGCACAGCCGCGACGTCGCCACGGCACTGCCTTCCGGCCTGGCCACCGCGGCCAGCTGGGATCCGGCGGTGGCCGAGGCCGGCGGCGCGATGATCGGCCGCGAGGCGCACCGCAAGGGCTTCAACGTGCTGCTGGCTGGCGGCGTCAACCTGCTGCGCGACCCGCGCAACGGCCGCAACTTCGAGTACGCCGGCGAGGACCCGCTGCTGGCCGGCGTGATGGCCGGCCATGCGGTGCGCGGGATCCAGTCGCAACACGTGGTGTCCACGCTCAAGCACTACGCCATCAACGACCTGGAGACCGGCCGCAACACGATGAACGCGAAGCTCGACCCGGTCGCCGCGCGCGAGTCGGACCTGCGCGCGTTCGAGATCGCGCTGGGCATCGGCGAGCCCGGCTCGGTGATGTGCGCGTACAACCGCGTCAACGGCACCTATGCGTGCGAGAACGCGTGGCTGCTCGACCAGGTGCTCAAGCGCGACTGGGGTTACAAGGGCTTCGTGATGTCCGACTGGGGCGCGGTGCACAGCGCGGCGAAGTCCGCGCTGGCCGGGCTGGACCAGCAATCGGCCGGCGAGACATTCGACCCGCAGGTGTTCTTCGCCGCGCCGCTGCGCGAGGCGATCGCCAGGGGCGAGGTGCCGCAGGCGCGGCTGGACGACATGGTGCAGCGCATCCTGCGCAGCCTGTTCGCGGTCGGCGCGATCGACCACCCCGCCAAGGCAGCGCCGATCGACTACGCCGCCGACGCGAAGGTGGCGCAGCGCGCCGCCGAGGCCGGGGCGGTACTGCTGCGCAATCAGGACAAGCTGCTGCCGCTGGCGCGCGCGCTGAAGTCGGTGGCGGTGATCGGCGCGCACGCGGACAAGGGCGTGCTGGCCGGCGGCGGTTCGTCGGCGGTGACCGCGCCGGGCGGCAATGCGGTGCCGGGGCTGGCGCCGACGGTGTGGCCGGGCCCGGTGATGTACCACCCGTCCGCGCCGCTGGCGGCGATCGCCCGGCGCGTCGGCGGCAAGGCCAGCTACGCCAGCGGCGAGGACATCGCGGCCGCGGCGAAGCTGGCCGCTTCGTCCGAGGTGGCGGTGGTGTTCGTGCAGCAGTGGGCGGCCGAGTCGTTCGACCGTCCGCACATGGCGCTGGATGGCCAGCAGGATGCGCTGGTCGCCGCTGTCGCCAAGGCCAACCCGCGCACGGTGGTGGTGCTGGAGAACAACGGCCCGGTGGCGATGCCGTGGCTGGCGCAGACCGCGGCGGTGCTGGAAGCCTGGTACCCCGGCAACGCCGGCGGCGAGGCGATTGCACGGCTGCTGTTCGGCGAAGTGGATCCGTCCGGCCGGCTGCCGCTCAGCTGGCCGCGCGACGAGTCGCAGCTGCCGCGCCCGACCATCGCCGGCGCCGGCCTGGCCGCGATCGGCCTGCCGCCGCAGGGCCAGCCCGCCGACACGGTCGACTACGACATCGAGGGCGCCGACGTCGGCTACCGCTGGTTCCAGCGCCGCGGCAGCGAGCCGCTGTTCCCGTTCGGCTACGGGCTGGGCTACACCACCTTCGGCTACGGCCCGCTGACCGTTACCACCGATGCGGCCGGCGCAGTGACGGCGTCGTTCGCGGTCACCAACACCGGCAAGCGCGCCGGCGCCGACGTGCCGCAGCTCTACGTGCAGCTGCCCGGCGAGCAGGTGTCGCGGCTGGTCGGCTGGCAGAAGCTGACGCTGCAGCCGGGGCAGACGCAACGGGTCCGGCTGGCGCTGCCGGCGGTGCGCTTCGCGCGCTACGACG
Source organism: Rhodanobacter thiooxydans (assembly GCF_030291135.1). Taxonomy (NCBI): domain Bacteria; kingdom Pseudomonadati; phylum Pseudomonadota; class Gammaproteobacteria; order Lysobacterales; family Rhodanobacteraceae; genus Rhodanobacter; species Rhodanobacter thiooxydans. The sequence continues at coordinate 188,987 of NZ_CP127409.1, forward strand.
ACCACGGCCACGGCTGGCGCGTCGCCGCCGGCAGCTACCGGCTGCTGCTCGGCCACTCGTCCGCGCAGATCGAACAGCGTGCGGAATTGCGGCTGCCGGCGGTGTTTCCCGCCGGCGCGCAGCGCTGACCGGCCGGCGCTTCGCTTTCGCCAGCGAGTCCGCTGTATGACAATACGGCGACGATACGCGCCGGCATGGGCCGGCCGCGGCGTCTCCCTTTTCGCCATTTGAGGACCGACCATGCACGTCGCCACTTCGTTGCGCCTCGCCGTACTCGCCGCCAGCATCGCCGCCGCGTTGCCGCTGGGCGCCGCACTGGCGCAGGAAGCCGCGCCGGCCAAGCCGCAGCAGCCGGCCAAGACCACCGAACTGCAGACGGTCAACGTCACCGCCTCGAAGCGGGTGGAGAACATGCAGAAGGTGCCGATGGCGCTGACCGTGCTGACCCCGGACAAGCTGGAGGCGTTCGGCCAGTCCGGCGACACCGTGCTGCAGCTGGCCTCGCGCGCGCCCAGCGTGTATGCCGAGACCTCCTACGGCCGCGAGTTCCCGCGCTTCTATATCCGCGGTCTGGGCAACAGCGATTTTGACCTCAATGCCTCGCAGCCGGTGTCGATGGTGTACGACGACATCGTGCAGGAGAACCCGATCCTGAAAGGCTTCCCGTTGTTCGACCTGGCCCAGGTCGAAGTGCTGCGCGGCCCGCAGGGCACGCTGTTCGGACGCAACTCGCCGGCTGGCGTGATCAAGTTCGAGTCGGTGCGGCCCAGCCAGGAAACCAGCGGCTACGCCCGCGTTTCGTACGGTTCGCTTGGTACCGCGAATGCCGAGGCCGCGCTGGGCGGTGCACTGAGTCCGCACTGGTCCGGCCGTGTCTCCGCGTTGGCGCAGCACCGCGACGGCTGGATCGACAACACCTTCACCGGCCAGAAGGACGTGCTGGGCGGCTACAACGATCGCGCCGTGCGGCTGCAGGCGCTGTACGAGAACGACGGCTTCAGCGCGCTGATCAACGGCCACGCGCGCTGGCTGGACGGCAGCGCGATGGTCAACCGCGCCAACGCGATCGAGCTGGGCGGCCCCAGCTTCGTGCCCGGCTTCGACCGCTACAAGGTGGCGCAGGACGGCCGCAACAAGCAGCACCTGTTCAGCTGGGGCAGCAACCTGCACCTGGCGTGGAACCTGGGCGACCTGACCTTCACCTCGATCACCGGGCTGGAGCGCGCCACCACCTACAGCCTCGGCGACGTCGACGGCGGCTACGGCGCGGTGTTCCATCAGCCGATGGGTCCGGGCTTCATCCCGTTCCCGGTCGAGACCGCCGACGCGCTGCCGCACGACCGCCAGATCACCCAGGAATTCCGCCTCGCCAGCAACGGCCAGGACAAGCTCAACTGGCAGGTCGGCGCGTATTACTTCGACGAAGACATCGCGATCAGCAACTTCGACTACGCCACCTTCAACAACCACGCGCTGGACGGCTACGCCATGCAGACCCAGCGCACCAAGGCGTGGGCGCTGTTCGGCTCGGCCAACTACCAGCTCGCCGACGACTTCGAGCTGCGCGCCGGCGCGCGCTGGTCGCACGACTCGCGCGACTTCAAGGTGGACCGCGTGCTGTCGCCGATCGGTGGTGGCCCGCTGCTGCTGACTGCGCAGCCGCACGACTCGCGCTGGAGCGGTGACCTCACCGGCACCTGGACGCTGAATCCGAACGTCAACGTCTACGCGCGCGTCGCCAACGGCTTCCGCGCGCCCAGCGTGCAGGGCCGCGTGCTGTTCGCCGACTTCATCTCGCAGGCGAAGCCCGAGACGATCACCAGCTACGAGCTGGGCGTGAAGACCACCGGCATGGACAACCACGTGCGCTTCAACGCGGACGTGTACGGCTACAACATGCACAACCAGCAGCTCACCGCGGTGGGCGGCGACATCAACGTCACCCGCCTGATCAACGCGAAGAAGACCGAGGGCTACGGCGCCGAGTTCGACCTGGAGGCCTACCTCACGCCGAACTTCGTGCTCACCGCCGGTGGCAGCTACAACTTCACCCAGCTGAAGGATCCGGGCCTGGCCGTGGCCGTGTGCGGCTCCGGCTGCACCGTGCTCGATCCGCTCAACGGCGCCGGCAACGCGCTGGTTGACGGCAATACCCTGCCGAACGCGCCGAAGTGGATCGGCACACTCACCGCGCGCTACGGCATCCCCTACGGCGAGAGCGGCGAGTTCTTCGTCTACACCGACTGGAACTACCGCAGCGAGGTGAACTTCTTCCTGTACGACTCGGCCGAGTTCAAGGGCAAGCCGCTGCTGGAAGGCGGCGTGCGGCTGGGCTACAACTGGGATTACGGCCGCCGCGAGGTCGCCCTGTACGGCCGCAACATCACCGACAAGCGGGCGATCACCGGCGCGATCGACTTCAACAACCGCACCGCCTTCGTCAACGACCCGCGCATCATCGGCGTCGAGTTCCGCGCCGAGCTGTAAACCGTACCCCGCCGCGCCGGCGCCCGGCGCGGCGGGGCATCGGCATCCTGCCCGCGCAGTGGCCCGCGCATGCCATGCAGGCGGCGCGCGGCCGTGCCAAGATGCGTGCTGGCCGCTGTCCGCGAGGATGCCGAGGGGAGTCCGCGGGTGGCCGCCCCGGTGCAAGGGAAATCTATGCGTACATGGAGTGGGGGAGTGATCCGTCGGTTCGGCATGCTGGTGCTGCTGTCCGGCCTGAGCCTGTTGGGGATGTCGGCGGCACGCGCGGCCAGCCTCGATCCGGCGCTGCTGCCGAAGATCCAGGCGGCCACCTTCGAGGTGGTGCAGGCCAAGCCGGCCGGCGATCCACTGAGCTACGAGCGGCCGCTGCCGCTGGAGCAACTGCCCTACCAGGAGCGTACCGACAAGTACTACTCGATCGGCACCGCGTTCGCGATCGGCCACAACCGCTACGTCACCGCCGGCCACGTGCTGCTGGCCGGCGCGGACAGCCTGTGGGGGCCACCTGAACTGCGCGACGCCGCCGGCCGCGTGTACCCGATCGGCAAGATCGAGAAGTTCTCGCTGGGCAAGGATTTCGTGGTGTTCACGCTGGCGCAGCCGCCGGCGGGCGACGCGGCGCTGGAGGTCGACGCCAGTCCCGCGCTCAACCAGGTGGTCTACGCGGTGGGCAACGCGCTGGGCACCGGCGTGGTGATCCGCGACGGCCTGTACACCTCCGACACGCCGGAGCAGCAGGACGGTGCCTGGAAATGGATGCGCTTCTCCGCCGCCGCCTCGCCCGGCAACAGCGGCGGGCCACTGCTCGGCAAGGATGGCAAGCTGATCGGCGTGGTGCTGATGAAGTCGGCCAACGAGAACCTCAACTACGCGCTGCCGATCCGCGAGGTGCTGGACGCGCCGGCCGGCAAGGGCGTGATGGACACGCGCGTCACCTACCAGCTTGACCTGTTCGATACGATCCAGAACGGCCGGCTCAAGGTGAGCTTCGCGCTGCCGCTCGGCCTGGGCGATTTCTACCGCGAGTACCAGGCGCGCATGGACGCCAACAGCGACGCGCAGCTGAAGGCGCTGCTGGCGAAGGAGTCCGCCAATCTGTTCCCGAACGGCGCCGGCTCGGCGCGCCTGCTGCACCAGCAGACCCAGCTGGACGGCTTCCCCACCCTGATCGTGCGCGCCAGCGACGGCGAATGGCGGCGCGTTGGCGAGCGGTCGCAGTATTTCGCGCTGGACGGCAACGGCTACGTGGCCACCGGCGCGGTCGCGCGCAATGGGCTGATCCGCCTGCGCCGGCCCGACGGGGTGGCCGCGGATAAGTTCTACGGCGACGCGAAGTCGCGCATGGACCTGCTGGCGCGCACCGGCATGTTCCAGCGCGAGGTCGCCGGCGAGAAGGTCAAGATCACCTCGCTGGGCAAGCCCGTGCGCGAATCGACCCGGCTCGACCGCTGGCAGCGGCCGTGGCATGTCGGCGTGTGGACGCTGCCTTACGCCAACGCGCTGGTGGTAGCGTACATGCTGCCGGTGCCGGACGGCAGCGTGATGCTGGTGCGCTTCACGCCGCCCTCCCACGAGCACGACAGCATGCTGGACCTGGACGAGATGAGCAGCTTCGTCCACGTCACCTATCAGGGCACGCTGGCGCAGTGGAAGGACTTCCTCGGCAACCCGGCGCTGCAGCCGGCCACGCTCAGGAACATCCGCATCGGCTTCGACTATGACCATCGTTTCAGCTACGCCTCGCCACGGGTGGCGTTCTCCTATCCGTCCTCGCTGCAGCCGGTCAAGCCGGACAACCTGCTGTGGCTCGGCTTCCGCTTCTTCCTGGACGGCGGCAAGCCGGTATGGGACGTGGGCGACGTGAACGTCTGGAAGGACACCGCCTCCGACGACCACAACAATGTCAACGTGCAGCGCTATGTCGCGCCGCCGGCCGGGCTGGACGACGACCTGAGCAGCCGCTGGCGCAAGCTGTCGGCGCGCGAGTATCCCTACAATGGCGTGGCGCGCTACGAGAACGACCTGATGAAGATCAACACCGTGGTCGCGCCGGCCGCCGCCGACCCGTCGTCCGCGGTGCTGTACACCGCCTTCTACGGCACCGCGGGCACGCAGCCCCAGGCCGACATGAAAGGCAAGCTCGACCTGCTGACGAAGGACATGCGGGTCACGGAACATTGATGCCAGTCCCGGCCCGGCGCATGCGACGGCGCCGGGCCACGAAAACGGACGCGGAACCACCCATGCACGCGGCACTGCAGAACCGTCCTGCGGACGGCATCGAACCCATGGCCTGGCTCGACATGGCCGACGGCCAGCGGTTGTTCCTGCGTGACTGGCCGCTGGCCGGTGCACGCGGCGCGCTGCTGATCGTGCACGGGCTGGGCGAACACAGCGGTCGTTACCGACGCCTGGCGGCGTGGTTCAACCAGCGCGGCTACGCCGTGCGTGGCTATGACCAGCGCGGCCACGGCCGGACCCCGGGCCGCCGCGGCGGCCTGCGCCACGGCGACGACCTGCTGGAAGACCTCGCCACCGTCTACCACGACTACGCCAACGGCCTGCCGCATCCGCCGTTGCTGCTCGGCCACAGCCTGGGCGGCCTGGTCGCCGCGCGCGCGGTACTGGACGGCCGCATCGCGCCGCCGGCGCTGCTGCTCTCGTCGCCGGCGCTGCGCAGCCGCGAGTCGCCGCGGATGATCGCGCTGGCGCGGCTGCTCAGCCGCCTCGCACCGAACCTGCCACTGCGCAATGGACTGGATTTCGACCAGCTCTCGCACGACCGCCAGGTGGTGGCCGACTATCGCAGCGACCCGTTGCGCCACAGCTGGATCACGCCGCGGCTGGCCGACTTCATCTTCCGCGCCGGCGCCGCGTGCATCGCCGACGCGGCCAACTTGGCACTGCCGACCCTGCTGCTGGTGGCCGACAGCGACGGCCTGGTCGATCCCGCCGGCAGCCGCGCGTTTGCGCGCAAGGCCGCATCGAGCGGGCAGCTGACCACGCGCTTCTTCTCGACGCTGTACCACGAGCTGTTCAACGAGGCCGAGCCGGGGCGCGGTCAGGTGCTGATGCAGCTGGGCGACTGGCTGGGCCGGCAGGACGTGTCGACGCCGCGTTGAACGCTGCCTCGCCGCAAGATGCGCGCCCGATCCGCAGCAGCGCGCTCGCCCGCGACGGCGCCTTTGCCACTCTCGCGCCGCGCGTGGTGGGGCCGTCGTCGTGAGGCCGCCGGCCGGTAAGAAAGAACTAAGCGGCAGCTTTCAGAATGGCGGCATGCACCGTGCCGTCCATCCACCATGCATCCCCACGACGAGTTCGTGTCGCGCCTCCGCTTTCCGGATGGCGTGCATGGTCGTGGTCGCGCTGATCGCGTCCGGCTGCGCCAGCTACGCGCCGTTGCCGCTGGGCCGGGGCGAAGGCGCGGCCAGCGTGACGCAACTCACCGCGCCGACGGCCGGGATGCCGTTGCCAGCGTTGGCAACGCATCGCTTCGATCCCGCCGACGGGCTGGACGTGACCGAGACGGCGATGCTGGCGGTGGCGAACAGTCCGGCGCTGAAGCTCAAGCGCGACGAGCTGGGCATCGCCCGCGCGCAGGCCTTTGCGGCCGGCCTGCTGCCCGATCCGCAACTGAGCCTGGGCGCGGATTTCCCGCAGCATTCGGGCAGCGGCCTGACCACCGCGTACAACCTCGGCCTCAGCGAGGACATCAGCGCGCTGCTCACCCGCTCGTCGCGTCGGGCGGCGGCGCGCAGCCAGGCGCAGCAGGTGAACCTCGACCTGTTGTGGGCGGAGTGGCAGACCGTGGCGCAGGCGCGACTGCTGTTCGGCCAGGTGCTGAACCTGCGCGCGCAACAGGCCCGGCTGGCCAGCGAACAGGCGGCGCTGGAACAGGTCACGCCCTACGTGCAGGCGGCGCTGGCCGCCGGCAACCTCACCTACGACAGTGCCAGCGCCGGCCTCAACGCCGCCGCGGACGTACGCAGGCAGCAGGCCGACAACGCAGTCGCGCTGCATCAGGCCGACAGCGACCTGCATGTGCTGCTGGGGCTCGCGCCTGACGCCGCGCTCGACCTGACTGGTGCGCCATATCAAGTCGCGCCGACGCCGGCGCAGCTGCAGCAGGCCCTGGCTGACCTGCCGCGGCGACGGCCCGATCTGCTGGCGCTGCAGGCCGGTTACCAGTCGCAGGAAGAGAAACTTCGCGCGGCCGTGCTGGCCCAGTTTCCCGCGCTGAACATCGGCTTCAACACCGCGCGCGACACCAGCGCCGTCTATACCCACGGTTTCACCGTCGGCATCACGCTGCCGCTGTTCGACCGCAACCGCGGCAACATCGCGATTGAACGGGCGACCCGGCAGCAGCTGAAGGACGACTACGAAGCGCGCGTGCTGACCACGCGCAGCGACATGCAGCGACTGGCCGCCGATCTCGCCACGCTGGATCGGCAACGCCACGCATTGATCGCCCACGCAAGGCAGCTGGCCGATGCCCGCCGTGCCGCGGAGCAGTCGTGGCGGCAGGGCCTGCTGGACTGGCCGACCTGGCTGGCGATCCGCAGCCAGTCGCTGGCTGCCGATCTCGAACTGCTTGCCGTGCAACAGCAGCAGGCCACCCAGTCGATCGCGCTGGAAGCACTGCTCGGCAATACCGAGCTTGGCGATACCGTTCATCCCGTCCCCGCACAGGCGCCCACGCCATGAACCGATCGCTGCTCTTGCCGTTGCTGTGCCTGCTGCTGGCCGCGTGCAGCCACGGCGCCGCCGATGACGAAGGAGAAGCCGCGGCGGTACAGGGCCAGGTGGCGGTGACCACCGCCACGCCGGTGCAGCAGACCTTTCACGACACGGTGGAAGCCTGGGGCGTCGCGGTGGGCGATCCGCAGCATGCGCGCGCGATCAGCCTTGCGCATGGCGGCCAGGTGGTGGCGCTGCAGGTGGCGGCCGGGCAGAGCGTGCGGCACGGGCAGCCGCTGCTGACGATCACGCCCGATCCGGCGGCGCGCAACGCGTACCGGCAGGCGCAGAGTGCGCTGGAGCTGGCCAGCGGCGAACTCAAGCGTACCGAACAGCTGGCGGCGCAACGGCTGGCCACGCAGTCGCAACTGGCGAGCGCGCGCAAGGCGCTGGCCGATGCACAGGCCGCGCTGGAGGCACAGCGCGCGCTCGGCGGCGGCAGCGCGCAGGAAACCGTCAGCGCGCCGGCCGATGGCGTGGTCGGCACGCTCAGCGTGGGTCTGGGCGAGCGCTTCGCGGCGAATGCGCCGCTGCTGGGCTTCACACCGGCGCACGCGCTGGTCGCGCAACTGGGCGTGCAGCCGGAGGATGGCGCCAGGCTGCACATCGGCATGCCGGTGCAGTTGCGCAGCGTGTATGGCAACCAGGCGGCCTTCGTCGGCAGCCTGCGCATGATCGGCCAGTCGGTCGATCCGCAGACCCATCTGCTCGGCGCGCAGGTCGAATTGCCAGCCGAAGCCGGCGCCGCACTGGTCGCCGGCGCGGCGCTGGAGGCGCAGATCCGCACCGCCGATGTCACCGCCTGGGCCGTGCCGCGCGGCGCGGTGCTGCACGATGAACGCGGCGACTACCTGTTCCAGCTCGAACACGGCCATGCCAAGCGTGTCGACGTGACGCTGCGCAGTCCGGCGGGCGATCCCGTCGGCGTGCAGGGCCCGCTCGATGCGCAGGCGAAGGTGATCGTGCTCGGCGTCTATGAACTGGCTGACGGCGATGCGGTGCGGGAGTCCACCCGGTGAACGTCACCGCATGGATGCAACGGCATCGACGTTCGCTGCTGTTCCTGGCCCTGATGCTGGCGCTCGGCGGCCTCGCCAGCGCGCTGCTGATGCCGGTCGCGCTGTTCCCGAACGTGGCTTTCCCGCGTGTGCAGGTGTCGCTGGATGCGGGTGACCGCCCGGCTGACCAGATGGCGATCGAGGTGACCACGCCGGTGGAGGAGGCGATCCGCCGCGTGCGTGGTGTGCGCGACGTGCGCTCCACCACCAGCCGCGGCAGTGCCGAGGTGGCGGTGACGTTCGACTGGGGTGCGGACATGGCCGCGGCGCTGCAGGAAGTGAATGCGGCGGCCGGGCAGATCCTGCCGCAGCTGCCGGCCGGCACCCAGCTCAGCACCCGGCGGATGGACCCCACCACGTTTCCGGTACTGGCCTACAGCCTGCGCTCGCACACGCAGTCGCCGAGCGCGCTGCACGACCTGGCCGAGTACCAGCTGCGTCCGCTGCTGAGCGGGATCAGCGGTGTGGCGCGGGTGGACGTGCAGGGTGGCGAGGTGGCCGAGTTCCACGCCGACGTCGACCCGGGCAAGCTGCGCGCGCAGCAATTGAGCCTTGCCGACGTGGCCACGGCGGTGAGCCACGCGGCGACGATCCAGGCGATGGGCCGCGTCTCCGACCACTACAAGCTGTACCTGCTGCTGGCCGACAACCAGCCGAAGACGCTCGCCGCGCTGAGCGGCATCGTGCTGCGCGCCGGTCCCGGCGGCGTGGTGCGGCTGGGCGACGTGGCTACGGTCAGCCTCGACCACGTGCCGCAGTGGATCCGGGTCAATGCGGATGGCCAGAACGCGGTGCTGCTGCAGGTCTACCAGCAGCCCGACGGCAACAGCGTGCAGATCGCCAGCGAGGTGAGACAGCGCCTGGCCGACTACGCGCCGCAGATGCCGGCCGGCGTGCAGCTCGCCAACTGGTACGACCAGACCCAGCTGGTGACCGGCGCCGCCGCCAGCGTGCGTGACGCGATCCTGATCGGCATCGTGCTGGCCGGGCTGGTGCTGTTCGTGTTCCTGCGCAGTACGCGGGTGATCCTGGTCGCGCTGATCGTGGTGCCCTCGGTGCTGGCGATCACCATGCTGCTGCTGTCCGTGCTCGGCATGAGCTTCAACATGATGACGCTGGGCGGCATGGCCGCGGCGGTGGGGTTGATCATCGACGACGTGATCGTGATGCTCGAACACATCATGCGCCGGCTCAACCAGGGCGAAGGCGAGGTGCACGAACGCATCGCCGGCGCGGCATGGGAGTTCACCCGCCCGCTGACCGGCTCCAGCGCCGCTACCGTGGTGATCTTCCTGCCGCTGGCGTTCCTGACCGGCGTGACCGGTGCGTTCTTCAAGGCGCTGTCGCTGACCATGGCCAGCGCGCTGATCATTTCCTATCTGCTGACCTGGGTCGCGGTGCCGCTGCTGGCCGAACGTTTCCTGGACCGGCGCCACCTGGTCGAGCATCCGCCAGGGCGTTTCACCCGGCGCATGATGCAGGGCTACCAGAACATCCTGCAGCGCTGGCTGCGGCGGCCGTTGCTGGCGCTGCTGCTGATCGTGCCGTTGATCCTGGTCGGCGGGCTTGCGTACACCCGCGTCGGCACCGGCTTCATGCCGCAGATGGACGAGGGCGGTTTCATCCTCGACTACCTGTCGAAACCAGGTACCTCGCTGCAGGAAACCGATCGGCTGCTGCGTCAGGTCGAGGCGATCATCCGCGCGAATCCCTACGTGGATACTTATTCGCGGCGCACCGGCCTGCAGCTCGGCGGCGGCCTCACCGAGGCGAACCAGGGCGACTTCTTCGTGCGCCTGAAAAACGGTTCGCGCCCCTCGACCGAGGCGGTGATGGCGCAGGTACGCGGCGAGGTCGAGCAGCAGGTGCCGGGGCTGGACATCGAGCTGTCTCAGCTGATGGAGGACCTGATCGGCGACCTGGTGGCGGTGCCGCAGCCGATCGAGATCCAGCTGTTCGGCGACGACCCGGCGCAGTTAGCCGCCACCGCCGGCAAGGTGGCCGCGGCGATCGGCCGGATCAGCGGCGTGGACGGCGTGCGCGACGGCATCAACCCGGCCGGCGATGCGCTGACCGTGCAGGTGGATGCGGACCGGGCCGCGCTGGAAGGACTCGACCCGACCAGCGTCACCGACCAGGTGGCGGCGGCGATCGATGGCACCGTGGCGGCGCAGCTGCCGGAGGCAGGCAAGGTGGTGGGCGTGCGCGTGCGGCTGCCGGAGCATGCGCACCAGCAGCTGGAGCAGGTCGCCGCGTTGCCGATCCGCGCCAGCGACGGCCACCTGCTGCCGCTGTCGCGGGTGGCCACGCTGCGCGAGGTGCAGGGCCAGCCGCAGATCACCCGCGACAACCTCAAGCGCATGGTCGCGGTGACCGGCCGCATCAGCGGGCGCAGCCTCGGCGCCACCATCGCCGACGTCAAGGCCGTGCTGGCCAAACCGGGGGTGTTGCCCAAGGGCATGTACTACCAGCTCGGCGGTCTGTACCAGCAGCAGCAACAGGCGTTCCGCGGGCTGACCATCGTGATGCTGGCGGCGATCGCGCTGGTGTTCACCCTGCTGCTGTTCCTGTACGAGAGTTTCCGCGTGGCGCTGGTGATCCTGGCCATGCCGTTGCTGGCGATTCCGGCGGTGTTTGCCGGACTGTGGCTGACCGGCATCGAGCTCAACATCTCGGCGATGATGGGCATGACGATGATCGTCGGCATCGTCACCGAGGTGGCGATCTTCTATTTCTCCGAACTCGAACAGGCCGCCACCGGCATGCCGCTGCACGAGGCGCTGCATGAGGCGGGGCGGCACCGCACGCGGCCGATCCTGATGTCCACGCTGGCCGCGATGCTCACCTTGCTGCCACTGGCGCTGGCCATCGGCCAGGGTTCGCAGATGCAGCAGCCACTGGCGGTGGCGATCATCGCCGGCCTGCTGGTGCAGGTGCCGCTGGTGCTGCTGGTGATGCCGGTGCTGTATGCGCTGCTGCGCCGGCGCGATGTACAAAAAGCGGCCGGCTAAGGCTCGCGTAAGCGATCGCGCACAAGCTGGGCTGCCATCTCCTTCCGTCAAGGGTAACCACCATGACACGACCGATCCGCAAGCTGCTGCCCGCCGCGCTGCTGGCGCTGGCGTTTCTCCCGCCGGCGCTCGCGGCAGCCACGCCACCGGCCCCTCACCTGCTGTCGCGGCTGGCACTGGGCGGCCCGGGCGGCTGGGACTACCTGGCGTTCGATGCGCCCAGCCGCCACCTGTTCGTCAGCCGCGGCGACCGCGTGCTGGTGGTCGACGTGGACAACGGCAAGCAGATCGGCACGATCCCCGACACCGCCGGCGTGCACGGCATTGCCCTTGCCGACGACCTGCAGCGCGGTTTCATCAGCGACGGCAGGAGCGCGTCGGTGACGGTGTTCGACCTGGCCTCGCTGAAGACCGTGGCGACGATCGCCGGCACCGGCCAGAACCCCGATGCGATCCTGTACGACAGCGCCTCGCACCACGTGCTGACCTTCAACGGCCGCAGCGCCAGCGCCAGCGTGATCGACCCGGCGAAGAACGCGGTGGTCGGCAGCATCGCGCTGCCCGGCAAGCCGGAGTTCGCGGTGGCCGACGGCGCCGGCCATGTCTACGTGAACATCGAGGACAAGTCCGAGCTGGTCCAGCTCGATTCGATCCACGACAAGCTGCTGCAGACCTGGCCGCTGGCACCGTGCGAATCGCCGAGCGGACTGGCGCTCGACAACCCGCACCACCGCCTGTTCGCGGTGTGCGACAACCACACGATGACGGTGCTCGATGCGCTCGATGGCCACCACGTGGCCGACGTGCCGATCGGTGATGGTCCGGACGCGGTGGTGTTCGACGCGGCCGAGGCGATGATCTACAGCAGCAACGGCCAGGACGGCACGATCACCGCGGTGCACGAGGACGATCCCGACCACTACCGCGTGACCGCCACCGTTGCCACCCAGGCCAGCGCGCGCACGCTCGCGCTCGATCCGAAGCTGCACCGGCTCTATCTCTCCGCGGCGCGGCTGGGCGCCACCCGGCAGGCCAATGGCCGCCGCACGGTCGAGCCGGACAGCTTCACCGTGCTCACCGTCGGGCGGCCTTAGACTCCGCCGGTCAGGACTGCCGCGGGATCGCCACGCGCACGCGCAGGCCGCTGCCGTACGGCGAGTCGAGCAGTTCGATCGTGGCATCGTGCAATTGCGCCGCGCGCAGCACGATCGACAGGCCCAGCCCGTAGCCGTCGCCGCGGCTGCCGGCTTCGCGATGAAAGCGGGCGAACACGCCGGCGCGGCGTTCGGCCGGAATGCCGGGGCCGTCGTCGATGACGTCGATCAGCGCCACGCGCTCGTCCTGTTCGATCGACAATTGCACCTGGCCGCCGGCCGGTACGTGACGCAGCGCGTTCTCGACCAGGTTGCGCAGCAGCGCCGCGAGCGCGGCCTCGTAACCCTGCACGGACACCTGTGGCGCCAGGCGCGCAAAGCTCAGCTCCACGCCGCTGTCGGCGATCAGCGGCGACAGCTCCTCGATCACGCCCATCGCCACGGCCACCAGGTCGACGCGGCTGCGCTGGCTCGACGCCGCGCCTGCTTCCAGCCGGGCCAGCGCCAGCAGTTGTTCGATCCGGCGGGCCAGCCCGGCGATGCTGTGCTGGGCATTGCCGAGGCCGAGTTTCAGCTCGGCCGGATCGGTGGTGGTCATCGTGCTTTCGAGGTTGATCATGGCGGTGGACAGCGGCGTGCGCAGCTCGTGCGCCACGTCGGCGCTGAAGCGGCGTTCGCGTTCGAGTGCATCCTCCAGTCGCGCCAGCTGGCCGTTCAGCGCGGCCAGCACCGGCTGCAGTTCCAGCGGTGCAGCGGGCAACTGCACCGGTTCATGGCTGCCCGGTTTGCGGGCCGAAAGGGCGCGGGTCAGCGCCTCCAGCGGGCGCAGTCCGCGCCTTACCGCCCAGCCCACCAGCAGCGCCAGCAGGGGCAGGCCGACCAGCAACGGCAGGCTGTGCTCCAGCCACACCGCATGCATGATGTCGTGGCGGCTGTCGTAACGTTCCCCGGTGCGGATCACCACGCCGTCGGCCATGTCGCGCAGGGTGAACACGCGCCAGCGGTAGCGCCCTTGCTGCACGTCGCGAAAATCCGCGTCGCCGGTCGCCGGCGGCGGCAGCGCGGCGAGGTTCGCGGTAGCCAGCCTCGTGCGCCCGGTCCGGTCGAAGACCTGGAAGCCGACTTCGGACTCGTAGGTGTTCCGGTGCCGCTTCGGCGGGCTGCCGCGGGTGGCTTCGATCGGTACCAGCGTGTCCGCGTCGGCGCGTCCCTGCAGCGCCTGCATGTCGGCGTGCTTGATCAGCACCTGCAGCGTCCGTGCCGACTGCGCCAGCCGCCCGTCGGACAGCTCGTCCACCTCGGTGATGGTGCGATGGAAGCTGAGCACGCCCAGCGGCAGCAGCACCGCCAGCAGCACCACGATGATCAGCAGGCGCAAGCGGCCATGCAGGCTGGCCGGCTGCAGCGGGCTCGCCCACCTCATTTCGGCTCCCGCGGAATCATGTAGCCGAAGCCGCGCACGGTCTGGATGGTGTCGAAACTCAGCTTGCGGCGCAGCGTGTGCACCAGCACTTCCAGCGCGCTGGAGCCAACCATGTTGTCGAGGCCGTACAGCGAGTTCTCCAGGTTCTCGCGGCGCACCAGCCGGCCGCCGCGTTCCATCAGGATCTGCAGCAGGGCGAATTCACGCTTGGTCAGCTCGACCCGCTCGCCGCGGAAACTCACCTCGGACGTGCCCAGGTCGAGGCTCAACGCGCCCGCGTCGATGCGGTTGGCGGCCAGGCCCTGTGCGCGCCGGGTCAGCGAGCGGATGCGCGCGGCCAGCTCGTCCAGGTGAAAGGGTTTGACCAGGTAATCATCGGCGCCGGCGTCGAGGCCGCGCACGCGATCGTCCAGTCCGTCGCGCGCGGTCATCACGATCACCGGGGTCGTGACGTGCAGGCGGCGCGCCTCGACCAGCACGTCGAGCCCGTCCTTGCCGGGCAGGCCAAGGTCGAGCAGGACCAGGTCGGCGGTCTGGTCGCGCAGCGCGAGCAGCGCCTCGCGGCCGTCGCGCAGCCAGCTGACGGTGTAGGCAAGGCGTTCCAGCGCACGCTGGATCGCCGCGCCGAGCTGGGGATCGTCCTCGACCAGGATGATGTGCACGGGCAGGCTCCTTCAGCCGCAGGGTCGCACGGTAGCGCGGCTTGCCGGAAGATTATCCGGTGATCCGCTTACGAAGTGCTTAAGCCCGCCGCGTCGTGGCGGTTACCAGTGCATTTGCCGGGTGATCGGAGCGGCCTATAGAATCGGGCAAAGCGAGTGAGGTGGCGGGCTGTCGCAACGGCAGCCCGCAATGCCGCGATACGCAAGTGTTCCATCCGCTGAAGTGCGCGGACGCTCATGAAAAGGCCAGGGTGCCATGCCCCGGTTTTTCTGCCGGAGACACCGACAACCTTTCGACTGAGCGCAGTGACTGATGCCTGACAACGCCCTGCCAAGCGCCATCATCTGCCTTCCGTTCGTGGCCAGCGTCGTGGTGTTCCTGCTGCGTGGTCGCGGCCGCAGCCACAACCTGGCCGCGTGGCTGATGACCGGCACGGCGCTGCTCGGCCTGCTGCTTTCGCTCTGGCTGTATCCGGCGATCGCCGCCGGCAACGTGCTGCGCCAGCTGATCCCGTGGGCGCCGGGGCTGGGGCTGGACCTGGTGCTGCGGGTGGACGGTTTCAGCTGGTTGTTCATGCTGCTGATCTGCGGCATCGGCGCGCTGGTGGGCCTGTACGCCCGCTACTACATGTCGCCGGACGATCCGCTGGCGCGCTTCTTCGCGCTGCTGCTGGCGTTCATGGGCTCGATGCTGGGCATCGTGATGTCGGGCAACGTGATCCAGCTGGTGTTCTTCTGGGAGCTGACCAGCCTGTTCTCGTTCCTGCTGATCGGCTACTGGTACCGCGGACCTTCGGCGCGCGACGGCGCGCGGATGGCGCTGATCGTCACCTCCGGCGGCGGCCTGTGCCTGTTCGCTGGCGTGCTGCTGCTGGGGCATGTCGTGGGCAGCTACGACCTCGACGTGATCCTCGCCGCGGGCGATGCGGTGCGCGCGCATGCGCTGTACACGCCGACGCTGCTGCTGATACTGCTCGGCGCGTTCACCAAGAGCGCGCAGTTCCCGTTCCATTTCTGGCTGCCGCAGGCGATGTCGGCGCCGACGCCGGTGTCGGCCTACCTGCACTCGGCCACCATGGTGAAGGCCGGTGTGTTCCTGCTGGTGCGCTTCTGGCCGGTGCTGGGCGGCACCGATCAATGGTTCTGGATCGTCGGCGGAACGGGCCTGGTCACGCTGATCCTGGGTGCGTATTCGGCGATGTTCGAGCAGGACCTGAAAGGCGTGCTGGCCTATTCGACGATCAGCCACCTCGGCCTGATCACCATGCTGGTTGGCCTGGGCAGCGCGCTCGGCGTGGTCGCCGCGATCTTCCACATCGTCAACCACGCCACCTTCAAGGCCTCGCTGTTCATGGCTGCCGGCGCGGTCGACCACGAGGCCGGCACGCGCGACCTGCGCAAGCTCGGCGGGCTGCGTCGCTTCATGCCGGTCACCGCGACGCTGGCGCTGATCGCCGGTGCGGCGATGGCGGGCGTGCCGCTGCTGAATGGTTTCCTGTCGAAGGAGATGTTCTTCGCCGAGACGCTGGCCGCCCGCCAGGGCCCGTTGCTCGACACGGTTTCGGTGGTGGTCGCGGTGGCCGCCAGCGCGTTCGGCGTGACCTATTCGATCCGCTTCGTGCGCGGCGTGTTCTTCGGCCGCGTGCCCGCCAGCTTGCCGCGGCAACCGCATGAGCCGCCGCTGTGGATGCGTTTCCCGATCGGCTTCCTGGCGCTGGCCTGCCTGCTGGTGGGCGTGCTGCCGGCACGGGTGATCGGCCCGTCGCTGCGCGCGGCGGCGAGCTCGGTGCTGGGCGCCGGCCACCTGCCGGACTACAGCCTGGCGGTATGGCATGGCGTGACCACGCCGTTGCTGATGAGCATCTTCGCGTTCGTGGCGGGCTGCCTGCTGTACGTGCGTCTGCGCGGCTATTTTGCCGGGCGCGAGGTGGCGCCGCTGACCGGGCGGCTCAGCGGCAAGCGCATCTTCGAGCGCGTGCTGGCCGTGCTTGCCGCGGATATCCCGCAATGGATCGAGCGCCGCTACCCGAGCCGCCGGCTGCAGTCGCAGTTGCTGCTGATCGTGCTGCTGGCGCTGCTGGCCGGTGGTCTGGCCGCGACCAGCGCGCCGTTCGGCTTCCGACCGCGCTGGTCCAGCGTCGATCCGGCGTTCGCACTGCTGTGGCTGCTCGGCGCGGCCTGCGCGATTGGCGCGGCGAGCCAGGCCAAGTTCCACCGCCTCGCCGCGCTGGTGCTCACCGGCGGCGCGGGGCTGGTGTCGTGCGTCAGCTTCGTGTGGCTGTCGGCGCCGGACCTGGCGGCGACCCAGTTGCTGGTCGAGGTGGTCACCACGATCCTGATCCTGCTCGGCCTGCGCTGGTTGCCCAAGCGCATCGAGGGCCTGGCGCCGGAGAGCCGCACGCACCGTTTCCGCCGTCGCCGCGACGGACTGATCGCGATCGTGGTCGGCCTCGGCGTGGCCAGCCTAGCCTATGCGGCGATGATGCATCCGGTGGCCGACTCGATCTCGCGCTTCTTCCTCGAGCGCGCGTACACCGAGGGTGGCGGCCGCAACGTGGTCAACGTGATCCTGGTCGACTTCCGCGGCTTCGATACATTGGGCGAGATCAGCGTGCTGGCGATCGTGGCGCTGACCGTGTTCGGCCTGCTGCGCCGCTTCCGCCCGGCCGCCGAGAGCATCAGCGCGCCGCTGCAGCAACGCCGGCAGGTCATGCCGGATGCGGGCGAAGGCGGCGGCGCGGTCGATCATTCGCTGACCGATTACCTGATGATCCCGGGCCTGATCATCCAGCTGATGTTCCCGGTAATCCTGCTGTTCGGGCTGCACCTGTTCCTGCGCGGGCACGACCTGCCGGGCGGCGGCTTCGTCGCCGGCATCACCGTGTCGGTGGCGTTGATCCTGTTGTACATGGCGCGCGGCGCGCGCTGGGTGGAGGCGCACCTGCGCGTGCTGCCGGTACGCTGGATCGGCGCCGGCCTGCTGCTGGCGGTGTCGACGGGAGTGGCTTCGCTGGCGTTTGGCCGTCCATTCATGACCACATACTTCCAGTATCTCGATCTGCCGCTGCTGGGGCGCATACCGCTGGCCACGGCGGTGCTGTTCGACCTTGGCGTGTTCGCCGTGGTGGTCGGCGCCACCACGCTGCTGCTGATCGCGCTGGCGCACCAGTCGTTGCGTCGCCCGCGCCAGGTGCCTGCGACCGGGACGGGAGGGCAGGGCTGATGGAACTGGTCCTTGCCGCCGCGATCGGCGTTCTCGCCGCCTCCGGCGTGTGGCTGCTGCTGCGTCCGCGCACTTTCCAGGTGATCATCGGGCTGACCCTGATCTCCTACGCGGTGAATCTCTTCATCTTCTCGATCGGCGGCCTGCGCACCGGCGCCGATCCGGTGCTGCACGGCGGTGACATCGCGCAGTATGCCGACCCGCTGCCGCAGGCGCTGGTGCTCACCGCGATCGTCATTGGTTTTGCCACCACCGCATTGTTCCTGGTGGTGCTGCTGACCTCGCGCGGCCTCACCGGCAACGACCACGTCGACGGCGAGGACGGCACGCCGTGAGCAATCACCTGATCGTCGCGCCGATCATGCTGCCGCTGCTGGTCGCCGCGCTGCAGTTGCTGGTGGGCGAAAAGCGCCGGCGCACGGTGCTGGCGCTGAGCGTCGCCTCGTGCGCCGTGCTGGTGCTGCTGGCCGCGGCGCTGATGCAGGCGGTGTCCGCCGACGGCGCGCTGACGGCGGTCTACCGCATCGGCGACTGGCCGGCGCGCTTCGGCATCGTGCTGGTGGCCGACCGGCTGTCGGCGCTGATGGTGCTGCTGACCGGGGTGCTGTCGCTGTCGCTGCTGCCGTATGCGCTGGGTCGCTGGCAGCATCGCGGCGGCCACTTCCAGCCGCTGCTGCAGTTCCTGCTGATGGGCCTGAACGGCGCGTTCCTCACCGGCGACCTGTTCAACCTGTTCGTGTTCTTCGAGGTGCTGCTGGCGGCGTCCTACGGCCTTGCGCTGCACGGTTCGGGCGCGCGGCGGGTCAGCGCGGGGCTGCACTACATCGCGGTCAACCTGACCGCCTCGATGCTGTTCCTGCTCGGCGTCAGCCTGATCTTCGGCGTCACCGGCACGCTGAACATGGCGGCGCTGGCCGAGCTGATCCCGCACGTGCCCGAGCGCACCCGCGCGCTGCTGCACGCGGGCGCGGCGATCCTCGGCGTGGCGTTCCTGATCAAGACCGCGATGTGGCCGCTGGGCTTCTGGTTGCCGCGCACGTATGCGGCCGCGTCGCCGGCGGTGGCGGCGATGTTCGCGCTGATGACCAAGGTCGGCATCTATGTATTGCTGCGACTGAGCCTGCTGCTGTTCGGCGACGGCGCTGGCCCGGCGTCCGCCCATTTCGGCAGCGGCTGGATGCTGTGGGGCGGCGTGGCCACCGTGATCGCCGGCACCGTCGGTATGCTGGGCGCGCGCGACCTCGGCAAGCTGGCCGGCTACAACGTGCTGATCTCTTCCGGCACCCTGCTGGGCGCGATCGGCCTGCAGCTGCCGGCGGTCACCGCCGGTGCGCTGGCCTATCTGGTGATCTCTACGCTGTCGATTGCCGCGTTCTTCCTGGTCGTCGGCCTGCTGGCTTCCGACGGCGACGACGACACCGACGACACGCTGAGCCTGGAGCCGTACGAACAGCCGGGCGAGACTGCGGCGAACGAAGGCCTGTACGCGCAGGAGGACGAGAGCCGGGTGGTGATCTCCGCGCCGATCGTGCTGCTGGGCGGCAGCTTCTTCGCCTGCGCGCTGCTGCTGGCGGGGTTGCCGCCGCTGTCCGGTTTCCTGGCCAAGTTCGCCATGCTGGCGCCGATGCTCGAGGCCGGCCCGCGCACGGGCGCGATCGTCTTGTTCACGCTGATCATCGTGGCCGGCTTCTGCACGGTGATCGCGATGTGCCGCGCCGGCATCCAGATCTTCTGGGTCGAGCCGGAGCGGCTGTTTCCGAAGGTGCGCCTCAGCGAGACCGCGTCCATCCTGGCCCTGCTCGGCCTGTGCCTGCTGCTGACCGTGCTGGTCGAGGCGCCGCTGCGCTACCTGCGCGACACCGCGCGGCAGATCCACACGCCGGATGCGTACATCCAGCAGGTGTTGCCGGCCGCGGAGGCGCTGCCATGATCAGGCGCTGGTTGCCATATCCGATCCTGTCCGCGCTGTTGCTGCTGATCTGGCTGCTGCTGAACCAGAGCGTTGCGCCCGGCACGATCCTGCTCGGTGCGCTGCTGGGCATCGCGCTGGCGAAGGTGTTCGGCCTGCTGCACCCGCCGAAGGCGCACCTGCGCAACTACCCGCTGCTCGGTCTGCTGTTCGTGCGGGTGGTGCTCGACATCGTGCGCTCGAACATCGCCGTGGCCCGGATCATCCTGCGCCGCGACAGCCGCATGCGTTCCGGCTTCGTGGCGATCCCGCTGACCCTCACCGACCGTTACGGTCTCGCCGTGCTGGCGTGCATCATCACCTCCACGCCGGGCACGATCTGGGTCAGCTACGACCCCAGCACGAACGTGTTGCTGATCCACGTGCTGGACCTGGTCGACGAGGCGAGCTGGATCGACTCGATCAAGCAGCGCTACGAGCAGCCCCTGCTGGAGATCTTCCAATGAGCCACAGCCTGCTCGCTGCCGCCATCATCCTCGCGCAGATCCTGCTGCTGCTGGCGATGAGCTTCTCGATCATCCGCATGGTGCGCGGACCGCGCGCGCAGGACCGCGTGCTGGCGCTGGACGCGCTGTACGTGAACGCGATGATCCTGCTGCTCACCATTGGCATCCGCAGCGGCAGCCTGCTGTATGTCGAAGCCGGCCTGATCATCGCCCTGCTCGGTTTCGCCGGCACCGTGGCGCTGTCGAAATTCCTGATGCGCGGGCAGGTGATCGAATGAGCCATCTCGATGCCCTGCCACCGTGGGCGGCCATCACCGTCGCCGTGCTCGTGCTGCTCGGCGCGCTGTTTGCCTTCGTCGGCTCGCTCGGCCTGCTGCGGCTGAAGAATTTCTACCAGCGCGTGCATGCGCCCACGCTGGGCACCACGCTGGGCACGCTCTTCATGCTGGCCGGCTCGATCACCTGCTTCTCGGTGCAGCACGGCCGACCGATCTTCTACGAGATCCTGATCGGTGTGTTCCTCACCCTGACCACCCCGATCACCCTGATGCTGCTGGTGCGCGCCGCGCTGTACCGCGACCGCGAGGAAGGCTCGACGGACGTGCCGCAGGCGTCGCCGCACGAATAGCCAGGGTCAGGGCGGATGGCATCCGGCCTGGGCGCCTCCTCCCGTCGAGTCGGCCTGCAGGCAGCAGGAAAACCCGTTTGTCCCGAGCGTAGTGCAGCGAAGTCGATGGACCATGCAGTCGCCGCAGTTTGCGCGCCGACTCAAGAGTCGTCGGCTTCCGCCTCCGGGTCTTTCACGGCATCCAGCTGCTCGCGGTTGCGCCAACCCCTGTGCCAGGCGAGAGCCATCGTGGAGCCGTGTTCGTAAGGGCACTTTTCTTGCGGTTCGCCGCAATCGCGCGCGTAATGGCCTTCGATCCAGGCCTGCAGCGGATACTGCATCCCGCTTTCCTTGACCATGCTGGCGTCCTCGGTGGGCGTCGTGAAAGCTGGGATGAGGTCGGCGGAGCGAAGTTTCAAGCATGGAAAAGCCCGCCAGAGCGGGCTTGGATCCATCTATGCCGGGGGATGGCCTGGGACGGTCGCCTCACGGCGAGAAGTTAGCTATACAGGTGAAACGGCTCACATTTTTTCATTTCACGATCAGGTGAATCGTGATGTTCGTCACACTTCGGGCGGTGCGACAGGCGTGGTCCATGCAGCGGTTGCGGTCCGCCGGCTGCGGCGCGAACGTGCCGCCATCCAGGCCTGCCTTGGGCGCATGGGCTGCGTGCCGCGGATGTCTGGTGGGCCCACCAGGACTCGAACCTGGAACCAAAGGATTATGAGTCCTCTGCTCTGACCATTGAGCTATAGGCCCGCGCAAGAGTGGCAGTTTACCGTAGCGCGGGGGCGTAACGGCTGGTCGAGCCGCGTCGGAACGGGGGCGACGTGAACTGCGTGCCGGCGACCGGCTGGTACGGCAGTGGCCGCGCCTCGACCAGGACGAAGGGCGTGCTCATCTGGTCGACCTCGACTCTGAAGGTCTCGTTGAGGTGGCCCGCGAAGTGGTCCAACCGAAAAAATTGCATGACGTTCCCCTGGCCGTCGAGCATGCCCAGGCCGGGCCGGGCTTTCAACACGTGTCCGGTGCGCGCCGTCGCTGAAGGACGAGCCGCGCCTTCGTGGCGAGCCGGTAGTGCATTTCCGGGGGGCACCAACAAGAAGCCCCGCATCGGCGGGGCTTCTTCGTCATGTCGGCGTCGCGGATTACTCGACGTCGAGGAACGAGCGCAGCTGTTCCGAACGGCTGGGGTGGCGCAGCTTGCGCAGTGCCTTGGCCTCGATCTGGCGGATCCGCTCGCGGGTGACGTCGAACTGCTTGCCGACTTCTTCCAAGGTGTGGTCGGTGTTCATGTCGATGCCGAAGCGCATGCGCAGCACTTTCGCTTCCCGCGGGGTCAGGCCGGCGAGCACGTCGCGCACGGTCTCCATCAGGCCGGTTTCGGTGGCCGAATCGATCGGCGAGCTGGCGTTGCCGTCCTCGATGAAGTCGCCCAGGTGGGAATCCTCGTCGTCGCCGATCGGGGTTTCCATCGAAATGGGCTCTTTGGCGATCTTCAGCACCTTGCGGATCTTGTCCTCGGGCATCTCCATTTCCTTGGCCAGCTCTTCCGGCGTCGCCTCGCGGCCGAACTGCTGCAGCATCTGGCGGGAAATGCGGTTCAACTTGTTGATCGTCTCGATCATGTGCACCGGGATGCGGATGGTGCGCGCCTGGTCGGCGATCGAGCGGGTGATCGCCTGGCGGATCCACCAGGTGGCGTAGGTCGAGAACTTGTAGCCGCGGCGGTATTCGAACTTGTCCACCGCCTTCATCAGGCCGATGTTGCCTTCCTGGATCAGATCGAGGAACTGCAGGCCGCGGTTGGTGTATTTCTTGGCGATCGAGATCACCAGGCGCAGGTTCGCCTCGACCATCTCCTTCTTGGCGCGACGGGCTTTCGCCTCGCCACTGGCCATGGCGCGGTTGATGTCCTTGATGTCGATCAGCGGCAGGAACAGCTTGCGCTCGATCGCGGCCAGCTTTTCCTGCTCGGCGTCGATCGCCTCGCGGTAGGTCTTGATGTTCGGCGACCACTTCTGGCGCTTGCGGCTCAGCTCGGCCACCCACTCGAGGTTGCCCTCGTTGCTGGGGAACGCCTTGATGAATTCGGCCTTGGGCATCTTCACCTGCTTGACGAAGATGTCCATCAGCACGCGCTCGTGGTGGCGGATGTCGTTGACCACCTCGCGCAGCTTGCGCACGAAGCCGTCGATCAGCGCGCTGGGCAGCTTGAGCTTGAGGAACTCCTCGGCCATCTGGTCGCGCAGCTTGACGATCTTCTTGTCGGTGATGCTGGCCGCCTTCGGCGCAGCCTTCTGGAACTTGGCGTAATGGTCGCGCAGCAGTTCCATCCGGCGCTTGACCTCTTCCGGGTCGGGACCGGTCGGGCCGGCTTCTTCCTCGTCCTCGGTGGTGTCGTCGGCGTCCTCGTCGGCGTCGTCGTCACCGGGCTCGGGCTCCGGCGCCAGCAGCGCGGCGGCTTCCTTCTCCTTGCGGGCGAGGTCGGCGGCCTCCTCCAGGTCGAGGAAGCCGGCCAGGATCTCGCTGAGGCGGCGCTTGCCGTCCAGGTGCTGGTCGTATTCCTCCAGCAGCAGCTCGATGGTCAGCGGGAAGCTGGCAAGCGCGGTCTGCACCTGGCCGAGGCCTTCCTCGATGCGCTTGGCGATGGCGATCTCGCCCTCGCGGGTGAGCAGTTCGACCGTGCCCATCTCGCGCATGTACATGCGCACCGGGTCGGTGGTGCGGCCGACCTCGGCGTCCACCGCGGACAGCAGGGCGACGGCTTCCTCGGCGGCGGCCTCGTCGTCGGTGCTGCTGCCGGCCTTGTCGGCCAGCGGGTCGGCGTCCGGCGCGGCGTCGTGCACTTCGATGCCGACGCCCTTGAGCACCGCCATGATGTCTTCGATCTGCTCCGGGTCGACGATGTCGTCGGGCAGGTGGTCGTTGATCTCGGCGTAGGTCAGGTAGCCCTGCTCCAGACCCTTGGAGATGAGCGCCTTGATTTCCGACTGTTGCTCATGGGGAGCTTTGCTATTCATTCACCGACCGCCGCAGGGTTCAAGAACCGGACATTATAGCGATATGCTGCTTTTTTGACCAGTTTTCAAGTGAGAAAAGGTTTCGACCGCATACGCAAAAATCGCGCCAGATCGCGGTGTTGGCGTGCCTTGCTGGCTCCGGCCGTGTCTCGCACGCTGTGTGTTCGTTCAGCCGGTGTCGAGCCAGAAAGTCACCGGGCCGTCGTTCACCAGCTGGATCATCATATGGGCGCCGAAGCGCCCGGTTTCCACCCCCGGGTGTGCGGCGCGGGCCAGCTCCAGCAGCCGCTCGAACCAGCGCCGGCCGTGCTCGGGCGGTGCCGCGCTGGTGAAGCTGGGGCGCATGCCGGAACGGGTGTCGGCGGCCAGGGTGAACTGGCTGACCAGCAGCAGGCCGCCACCGGTGTCGGTGAGCGAGCGGTTCATCCTGCCGTTGGCGTCGGCGAACACGCGGTAGCCGAGCAGGCGTTCCAGCATGCGCTTCGCCTGCGCCTCGCCGTCGTCCGGCTGCACCGCCACCAGCGCCAGCAGGCCGGGGCCGATCGCGCCGACCGTTTCGTCGCCGACACTGACGCTGGCGGACACTACACGCTGGATCAGGGCAATCATGGGCGCACGACGGTGGCGAGGCGCCTAGCTTACGGCGCCATCGCAGCCGGTGAAAGGCGGCTGAGCGCCGACACCGCTGCCACGGGGTCGCCTCCCGTAAACTGCACGGATGCGTATCGACATGTACCTCGTCTACCTCCTGTTGCGCCTGCTGGCGCTGCTGCCGTTGCGTGCGCTGCACGGCATCGGCAGCGGCCTGGGCCGCCTGCTGCTGTGGCGGGGTGGCCGCACGGTGCACAACACCGCGGTGAACCTGCGCATCGTGCGGCCGCAGCTGGATCAGACGGCGCAGGCGGCGCTGCTGCGCGAGGTGATGGTCGAGAGTGGCAAATCGGCCAGCGAGATCGTCAAGGTCTGGGGTGCCGGCGCCGAGCGCGCGCTGGGGCTGGTGCGCGAGGTGCGTGGCGAGGCGCTGCTGGATGCCGCGCTGGCTGCGGGCAAGGGCGTGATCATCGCCGCACCGCACCTGGGGTGCTGGGAGCTGTTGAATTACTGGCTGTGCCGCAAGACGCCGATGGCGATCCTGTACCGGCCGCCGCGGATCGCCGCGATCGAGGGCCTGCTGCGCAAGGTGCGCGGCGCGCTGGCGCCGGAGCAGGTGCGTGCGGACGGCGCCGGCGTACGCACGCTGTACAAGCGGCTCGCCGCGGGCGGCACGGTCGGCATCCTGCCGGACCAGAAGCCGCGTGCGGGCGAAGGCCAGATCGCGCCGTTCTTCGACCGCGAGGCGCTGACCATGGTGCTGCTGCCGCGGCTGGCCGCGCGCACCGGCGCGACCGTGCTGTACGCATTCGCCGAGCGGCTGCCGCAAGGTGCCGGTTATCGCATCCACCTGCTGCCGGCGCCGCAGGGGCTGGCCGATGCCGACCTCGCCGTCGCCTGCGCGGCGCTCAACCGGGGCGTGCAGGATTGCGTGGAACTGGCCTTCGCGCAGTACCAGTGGCAGTACAAGCGCTACTCGGCGGATGGCCTGATCAGCCCGTACGATCGTGAACAGGGCTAAGCCCGCGCGATTCTAGGGCCGGGGGTTTTCCAGCCGGCGCAGGAACACGCCCATTTCCTTTTCGGCCTGTTTGTCGCCGCGCTGCGCGGCAGCGGCGATGCCGTGGCGCCAGGCGTCGGCGGCAGCGGTTTCGTCGCCGCTGGCCAGGCAGGCCTTGCCGAGCAGTTTCCACGCCGCCGAATACGCCGGGTCGAAACCTGCCGCGCGGCGCAGCTCGTCGATCGCCGCGCCGCTGTCGCCGTCGGCCAGCAGCGCGCTGCCCAGCGAGAAGCGCAGCAGCGCACCGTCGCGTGGGCCG
The DNA here is from genome assembly GCF_030291135.1 of Rhodanobacter thiooxydans. NCBI lineage: Bacteria > Pseudomonadati > Pseudomonadota > Gammaproteobacteria > Lysobacterales > Rhodanobacteraceae > Rhodanobacter > Rhodanobacter thiooxydans. The sequence continues at coordinate 214,640 of NZ_CP127409.1, forward strand.
CCGCACTGTTGGCGCAGGCTGGCGATCAACTCGGCGCTCATGGCTGGGTGCGGTAGCGCCAGTCGTCGGCCGGATAGATCCGCGTCGGCTGGGCCGGTTCCGGCGGGGTGTGCCCGGCGCGCAGGTCGGCCAGCGAGGTGGCCGGCCAGACCACCAGCCATGACGAGCGGAACGGCTGCACCAGCAGCGCGTAGCGCAGGTCGTTCGCGTCCGTCTGGTCCACGCGCACCACGATCAGGCCATCCGGGTGGGCACGGGCGAAGTCCTGCACGGCCTGGTCCTGCACCACCGGGTTACCCAGCAGCTCCTCGATCGGGCGGGTCAGCCGGCCCTCGAAATGGAACTGGCCCTCGTAGTTGCCGAGGAAGGCGATCGCCCGGTTGGCCTGGTCGGCGGCGCCGAGCAGGTGCGCGGTGGGGCGCAGGTCGTAGCGCGGCCACAGGGTCAGCGTGAACAGGGTATTGAGCGCGAGCACGCCGACCAGCCCGGCCACCGCCAGCCGGCGCAGCTCGCCACGGCCGCGCAGCAGCAGCAGGCTGCCCAGCAGCAGGAACACCACGCTGAAATAGCGGCTGTATGGCGCCGCGGCATCGGCCCATTCGCCATGCAGGTGGTTGCCGGCCACCAGCAACGGCAGCAGGAACAGCGCCACGGCGAACACGATGCCGCCCGCGCCCAGCGGCCAGGTGCCGAGCCAGCCGTTGCCGGCCAGGCTCGGCCGGCGTTCGCGCAGCACGGCGATGGCACCGGCCAGCAGCAGGGTGATGCCGCCGAGTTCCGGCAACGGGTAGTACAGCTGCTTGCCGCTGATCAGCGAAAGCACCACGAAGGTGGGCAGCAGCCAGCACAGCGCGAAGCGCAGGCCCGATTCCAGCGGCCGGCGCAGACTGGCCACGGCCACCCAGACGCGCGGCCAGCCGGCGAACGGGAACAACATCACCGGCAGCCACAGCAGGTAGAACCAGAACGGCGCGGCGTGGTTCTGCAGGTCCTTGCCCTGGGCCAGCTTGTCGACCACGCGGCCGGCGGTCTGGGTGAAGAACAGCCGCTGCCGGTACGCCTCGCCGCCGGAGAATCCGGCCGGCAGCGCCCAGGCCAGCAGCATCGCGCCGCCGAGCAGCAGCGCCAGCACGCCGCGGCCATACCAGCGCGCGCGGTGCTGGCTGGCCCAGTCGTTCCACAGCGGGCCGAGCAGCCACGGGAAGGCCACGTGCAGCAGCATCACCGGGCCCTTGGTCAGCAGCCCGAAGCCCACGCAGAGGCCGAACAGCAGCCAGCGTGGCTCGCTGCGCTGCGGTTTCGGGGTCAGGCATAGCAGGGCGGCCAGCGTCCACACCGCCAGCAGCACGTCGTACATGATCTGCAGGCCAAACAGGAACGCGTAGCCGAATGCCAGCAGCATCCACGGCGCGGCCTTGGCCATCCACGGCCGCTGCGGGAACAGCCGTCGTGCCAGCAGCGAGACCAGCACCAACTGCGTGCCGCCGAACAGCACCTCCAGCACGCGCGGCCAGACGTCGCTGACGCCGAACGCGAACCAGCCGGCCTGGATCAGCCAGAACAGCAGCGGTGCCTTCTCGCTGTACGGCTGGCCGTTGATGTGCGGCACCAGCCAGTGGCCCTGGTGCCACATCTCCCACGCCACCGCCAGGGTACGGGTGGAATACAGCGGCATCGGCCCGTGCGAGAAGATCGCCAGCAGCGCCACGGCAGTCCACAGCGGCAGCCAGGGCCACACGGCGCGCAGGTGTTCGGAACGGCGGTAGGAGCTGGATGGCACGGGCAGACTCGTGGGAGGTCAGGGAGGGATTCTAGCCTGCGCGATGCGCGTGCAAGGCGACCGGCGGCACGCTCAGGCCGGCCCCCAGTAGCCGATGCGCCGGCGGATCTTCAGTTTGCGCCACAGGTTCAGCGGCTTGCGCCGGCGATTCTTCGCGCCGCGGGCGATGAAGGCGTCGATCGCCTCCAGCACACGTTCGCTGGAGCGGCCGTCGCGGTAGGGATGGATCGTGTCGGCGTACGCGCGGATCGCCGTCATCAGTTCCGGCGGGCGACTCAGCGCGCGCTCGATCGCCGGCTCGAAGTCCTTCGCCTCGTCGATGTCGATCAGCTGCGGGCCAGGCCGGCGGTTCTTGAACGTCACCACCGGCTTGCCGGTGAGCAGGAATTCGTTGAGCGCCGAGGAGGTGTCCGAGCACATCAGGTCGACCTGCGGGAACAGCTCCAGGATGTTGTCGTTCTCGGCGAAGCGCAGGTACTCGTTCTGCAGCGCCTTGAACTTCGCGGTGGTGTCCGGGTTCATCTTCGGGTGGAAGGTGACGATCCAGCGCCAGCGGCCGTCGCGCGACAGCCGCTTCACTTCCTCGTACAGCGTCTCGGCCGCGCTCCACGAGGGCGAGAAGGTGGAGTGGTACAGGATCACCGGCGGCGTGCGCACCGGCGGCAGCGGGCCGCTGATCTCCTGCATGAAAGGGTCGAGCTTGGGGAAGCCGGTCTCGGTCACGCTGAAGTGGCCGACCTTGTCGGCGATCGCCTGGAACTGCGCGGTGTCGCGCGGGCCGGTGGTGCAGTACAGGTCGAAGAAGCCACGCACGTAGATGTGCCGCGGCTTGCCGGCGTCGAAGCCGTGGAAGGTCTCCACCTTCACGCCGGGGAAAAAATGCGGCACCGCGTTGGACGAGGTGATCACCGCGATAGGCTGCCACGCGCGCACCTCGGCCACGCTCAGCAGGCGTTCGCCAGCGACCAGGTCCTCCGCGCCGGGGCCGTCGAAGAACCAGGCCGCCTCGTCGCCGCGGGCGCGGATGGCTTCCTGCAGCGGGCGCAGGATGGCCAGCGCGTAGCGCTCGGAGCCATACAGAAGATAGTGTTTCCGGTTGGTCATCAGCGGTCGATTTCGTGTTTGCGGAGCAGGGCCGTTGCACTCGCCACCGACTCCGGATGGTTGACCATCTCGTAGTAACGCATGCGCTTGTACAGCGCGTAGCTGGCCGCGGTCTGCGCGATCAGGAAGCCGCGCCAGCCGTCCAGGCAGGCCAGCCGGAACACATAGTCCTTGAGGAAGGCCAGCGCGTAAACGAACGGGACCTGCCACATCCGCACCGGCTTGCGCTTGTCCAGCCAGTCGCGGCATTTCAGTTCGGCGTAGCGCAACACCTTCAGCTGCTTGTGCGGCAGGGTCGGGTTGTTGGCGTGGTCGAATGGCGCGCGCAGCGTCGGTGCGGCGCCGTCGAAGCGCAGTGACTCGTGCACCCGTGCGTCGCTCCAGCGCGCGCGGCCCCGGTGGTACAGCCGCGCCAGCTTCTCGCCTACCGACGGGCGATACCAGCGCATCGGCCGGCCCATGTAGATCGTGCGGCGGCGCAGGTACGCCGCCGCCGCGGCGCCGGCGATCAGCGCGGGCAGGCGCTGCTGCAGTTCGGTGGCGAGTTCCGGGCTGAGGTATTCGTCGGCGTCCAGCACCAGGATCCAGTCGTGCGCGCACTGCGCGCTGGCGAAGTTGCGCTGCGCGCCGAAGCCGAGCCAGTCCTGGTGGATCACGCGTGCGCCGTGTGCCTGCGCGATCGCCACCGTGTCGTCGTCGCTGCCGGAGTCGACCACCAGTTTCTCGGCCGCGAACGGCACGCTGTCCAGGCAGCGCGCGATGCTCCCGGACTCGTTGTGGGTGATGACGGCGAGGGTCAGCGGGAACGTGGGCATGCGGCGGATTCTAGCCGAAGGCCATGACCAGCCTGCATGCGGGTGCCGTATCCGTTCAGCCGGATGGGTCGCAGCTTTGCCCGGCAATCCATGACAAAATCCCCTCGCGCCGGTTGATCACGGTCAAGCGTACATCGCACATCTCCCTGCAATGGCACCGAACGGCAGCTCATGAAACGAATCCTCGTCACCGGCGGTGCCGGATTCCTCGGCTCGCACCTGTGCGATCGCCTGCTCCACGACGGCCACGACGTGCTGTGCGTGGACAACTTCTTCACCGGCAGCAAGCGCAACGTGGCGCACCTGCTCGCGCACCCGTACTTCGAGCTGATGCGGCACGACGTGACCTTCCCGCTGTACGTGGAGGTGGAGCGCATCTTCAACCTCGCCTGCCCGGCCTCGCCGGTGCACTACCAGCACGACCCGGTGCAGACCACCAAGACCAGCGTGCACGGGGCGATCAACATGCTCGGCCTGGCCAAGCGGGTGAAGGCGCGCATCCTGCAGGCCTCCACCAGCGAGGTGTACGGCGACCCGGAAGTGCACCCGCAGGTCGAGGGCTACTGGGGCAAGGTCAATCCCATCGGCATCCGCAGCTGCTATGACGAAGGCAAGCGCTGCGCCGAGACGCTGTTCTTCGACTACCACCGCCAGCATGCGCTGGACATCAAGGTGGTGCGCATCTTCAACACCTACGGCCCGCGCATGCATCCGAACGACGGCCGCGTGGTGAGCAACTTCATCATGCAGGCGCTGCGCGGCGAGGACATCACCATCTACGGCGACGGCAGCCAGACGCGCAGCTTCTGCTACGTCGACGACCTGGTCGAGGCGATGGTGCGCATGATGGAATCCGGGCACGGGTTCACCGGCCCGGTGAACATCGGCAACCCGGTCGAGCACACCATGCTGGAGCTGGCCGAGAAGGTGCTGGCCCTGGTCGGCGGTCGCTCGAAGCTGGTGTACCGACCGCTGCCGTCGGACGACCCCCGCCAGCGCCAGCCGGACATCGGCGTGGCCCGCGACCGGCTTGGCTGGCAGCCGACGGTGGCGCTGGAGGACGGCCTGAAGGAAACCATCGGCTACTTCCGCCGCCTGCTGCAGGACGGTGCGGCGGCATGACCAGCTTTGCCGTCGTCATCACCAGCTACAACTACCGCGACTTCGTCGGCACGGCGATCGACAGCGCGCTGGCGCAGAGCCGCGCGCCGATGCAGGTCATCGTGGTCGACGACGGCTCCACCGACGGCACGCCGGCGTATCTGCGCGAACGCTACGGCGCCGATTCGCGGGTGACCCTGCTGTGCGGCGAGAACGGCGGCCAGCTGGTCGCGTTCCAGCGCGGCGTGGCGCAGGCGCGCGCCGACGTGGTCTGTTTCCTGGACGCCGACGACCGCTGGGAACCGGATTACCTGGCGCGCCTGGGCGAGCTCTATGACAGCCGCCGCGACGTCGATTTCGTGTTCTCCGACCTGCAACTGTTCGGCGACGAGAACCGCTGGATGGGCTACGCCGCGCAGTCGCGCGACCTGGGCTTCACCGCGATCAGCACCTACGTGCTGATGCACTGGTACGGCGCTCCCACCTCGGCGCTGTCGATGCGTGCGCTGTGGGCGCGCCGCACGCTGGAGCTGCCGGCGGAGCTGGGCCAGACCTGGCGGCTGTCCGCCGACAACTGCCTGGTGTTCGGCGCCAGCGTGCTGGGTGCGCGCAAGTATTACCTGCGCACCGGCGCGGTGCATTACCGCATCCACGGCAACAACGGCTGGTGGGGCAGGCAGACGGCGGCCACGAAGTACCTCAACCGGTTCCGTTCGCGCTGCCTGATCGAGATCTATGCCAGGAACATCGGCCTGGACGAGCGCTGCCTGGAGAGTGTCAAGCACGAGTTCCGCACCAAGCCGGCTCCTTCCTGGCGCGAGGCGCGGCACTACGCGAAGCTGGCGCGCCTGCGCCACGGCTCGTGGCTGCGCAACCAGCAGCGTGCCGCATCGATCCTGTGGTCGGCGATGCGGTCGAGCCGGCGTGCGTCGGAAGCACGGCCGGCGACGGACTGAGCGAGGTCATCGTGATGCGCATCAGCGTCGCCGTGATCACCTACAACTGGCCTGCCGCGCTGGAGCAGGTGTTGCGTGCGCTGGCCGCGCAGAGCGAGCTGCCGCACGAGGTGATCGTCACCGACGACGGCTCGCAGCCGGCCACGCGTGAACTGCTGGAGCGCATGGCCGCGGATTATCCGGTGCGCCTGGTGCACCTGTGGCAGCCCGACGACGGCGCGCGCATGAGCCGTGCGCGCAACCGCGCCATCGCCGCCGCGCAGGGCGACTACGTGATCCTGCTCGACGGTGACATGGTCGCCGAGCGGCACTTCATCGCCGACCATCGGGCGTTCGCTCGCCGTGGCTGCTTCGTGCAGGGTTCGCGCGTGCTGACCGACGCCGCACTGACCCGGCGCCTGCTGGAAGGCGACGTGACCATGCCGGGCTTCTTCAGCCGCGGCATCGAGCGGCGCCGGCACACCTTGCGCCTGCCGCTGCTGGCGCGGTGGTACGCCCGGCCCGGCACCAAGCAACGCGGCATCAAGAGCTGCAACATGGCGTTCTGGCGCGACGACCTGCTGCGCCTGAACGGCTTCAACGAGGCGATGACCGGCTGGGGTCGCGAGGATACCGAGCTGGCCCTGCGCGCCTTCCATGCCGGCCTGCTGCGGCGCGAGCTGCGCTTCAGCGCGCTGGCGACGCACCTCTACCACCCCACCCGCAAGCACGTCGTCGACAATCCGAACGATCGCATCGTGGACGACACGCGCGCGCGCCGGCTGCTGCGTTGCGAGCGCGGCGTCGAGCAGCATCTGGCCGAGTTCGCCGATCCGCCGCCGGACCTGCGCACGCGCGCCGCTCAGCCGAGCTGACGCAGGGCGGCGTCCAGCCGCGCGGCGAAGCTTGCCTCGTTCGACTCGAACCAGGTCCGCGCCTGCTCGCCCAGCGCCGCGCGCTCGTGCGCGGGCATCGCCAGCAGGCGTTCGATGGCGGCTTCCAGCGCCGCCTCGTCGAAGCGGTGCAGGGTGGCCAGGTTGAACGGCCCGGCTTCGCTGGCGCCGACCAGCACGCCACGTGCCGGGGTGACCAGTTCGTTCATCGGCGGCGCATCGCTGGCGATCACCACCGCCGCGCAACTCATCGCCTCGACCAGGTAATGCCCCCAGCCCTCGGTCTCCGACAGGCACAGGTGGAACAGGTGCGCGTTCTGCAGCCGACGGATCTCGCGCACGTCGCCCGGATAGCCGATCCGGTGCTCGATGTTGGCCGGAACCGGCCCGCTCGGCGGAGTGGCAGTGCGCGGCGACTGCAACACCAGCAGCTTCGGCCATTCCGGATGCCGCCGCCACAACGCCAGCAGCCGCTGCGTGCCCTTCATCCGGCTGGCGCCGGCCAGGTGCAGGAAGGTCGGTTGACGCGGGACTTCCGGCTGCAGGCAGTCGGTGCTGCGGAAGCCGATGTGCAGCGCGCGGCAGCCGCGGGCGGTGAACAGTCCGACGGCATGATGGGTCTTGCACAGGATCGCATCGTAGCGGGCCAGGTAGCGCTGGCTGCGCGGCGACAGCCACTCCGGGTTCGGCACCAACAGGTTCCACCGGGCCAGCCCGAACCAGTCCGGGCGCACGTGCTCCAGCGCGATGTTGATGTCGTACGGCGTGGCCCGCCAGTCGGCGTGGCGCAGCCGTTGCCACCACATGCGCAAATAAAGCAGCAACACCTTGCGGCGACCGTCGTGCCGATGCGGGCCGAGCCGGGTCACGTGGACCTGGTGGCCGAGTGCGACCAGCGTCGTGGACAGCAGCCGGATGTCATGGCTGAGGCCGCGCTGGTTGTCCCACGCAAGCAGATTGATACGGGCCATGGCGGGTCGACGTCAGCGGGACGGAGCGTCGCGCAGCCGACGGCCGATGTCGACGGCCAGGCCCAGCACGAGGAACAGGTAGAGCGATTGCGGCATGGCTCGATAAAACACGTTGTCACCAAATGCACATAGACCATACATGCCGATCACCATCACCCCGGCGGCGGCCGCCGCGGCGACCGGCTCCTGTGCGTGGTTGAGGTGGCGGGCGAAAAAGCCCAGCGGCACGGCGAGAAACAGCAGCAGCATCAGCAAGGCAGGCAGGCCGCCAGCGACCATCGATTCGAGGTATTCGCTGTGCGGGTGCACGTACTTGGCGATCAGCGGACTGGCCTGGCCTGCGGCCACCTGCCCGCGGACATAGACGCCGAACTGGTCCAGGCCGATGCCGGCCAGCGGGTGTTCGCGGAAGGCCTGCCACGCCGTGCGCCACATCTCCAGCCGTTCGCCGACGGCCGTGGCGTCGGCGGCGCCGCTGCCGCCGGTGTCGTAGCTGGTGATCTGGGTCGGGACATCGGCCAGCCGCTGGACCATCTCCCGGTGCAGCGTGGCGGTAACCGCCAGCATGCCGATCACGGTCACCGCGAACAACGCGAGCACGCGCCGCCAGTGCCGCGAACGCACGGCGTGCCACAGCATCAGGCCAAGGTAGACCGGGGCGAATGACAGCAGTGGGCCGCGGCTCTGGGTCAGCACCGCGCCGTACAGGCCGATCACCACGGCCGCGACATGCAGCCAGCGATCGCTGCGCCGGATGTCCGGCCGCAACGCCTGCAGCATCGCCAGCAGCACCAGCACCAGCAGGTACATCGCGAACTCGACCGCGGCCCAGTCACCGCCGTTCAGGCCATACGGGCGATCGGTGCCCAGCACGTAGCGCTGGTACAGGCTGGCCGCACCGAGCAGCACGGCAGTCAGGCTGAAGCCGAGCGCGATCACGCGTTGTTTCAGCGGCAGCGTGAACACGGCCGCGATGCCCAGGAACAGCAGCGTCTGCGCCGGCAGGTCGAGGGTGGACCAGTCGAGCCGGTGGCTCCAGAAGTTGCCGATGTCGTACAGCAGGCGCAACAGGCAGGCGGCGATCACCGGCCAGGCCAGTCGCCAGGCATGCCGGCTTTCCGCCCGCGTGGCCAGCAGCACCACGCCGGCCACGAACAGCAGGGTCATCGGCAGGATCTTGAAGCGCCCGGAGAGGGCGAAACACAGCGGCATGACCGCCAGCAGCAGTGAAGCGGTCCAGATCTGCCATGAAGCCGGATGAGCACGCACGTGAGAAGCCTGTCGAACCAACATGTAATCCCTGTCCGGCCATGCTAACGGGCCAGCGGCGTCGACTTGGCATGCGTGCGCCGCATCGTAACGCGAAGGTTCATCTTCCATATGTGCCGTTCCGTGGACGTGTGGTGAATGGGTGCTGCGCTCTTGTTCAGAGCGTGTCGTCGGCCTGCTGGTCCGCACTGGCGCCCGGCACGCAGCCGGGCACCACCGCGTCGGCCCGGAACAGCCACCACTCGCGGCGGTTGGCGTGGCCGACGTAGGTGGCGCGATGGCGGTCCACGCACGTGCCCATCGCCTCGTCGAGGCTGAAGATCCAGCGATGCGCCGGGTCCTGCCGCTGCCAGGCGATCGCCTCGGCATATTGCTGCGACCACGGTTTCAGGAAGCCGAACTCGGCGACCGGCCCCTGGGCCATCAGCAGGTTCTGCTCCTTCCAGGCGAGCAGGCCGATGGTGGCGTCGGGGCCGGCGATGGCGCGCGCCTGCACCATCACGTCGCGCGCCGAGCGGTCGCCGTTGAGCATCGGATAGCCCCACAGCCCATACACGCTCCACAGCACGCCGGCGAACAGCAGCCAGCCCAGCGGCGCGCGGCGCACCCGCGTCAAGGCGACGACGATGAGGCCGACCACGCCGATGGCCAGCAGCATCCACCAGATCCGCGGGTCCAGGCTCTGCTCGATCTTCACCGCCCAGGCCGGGTGGCGATGCAATGCCAGCGCCGCCGCCACGGTCAGCGCGCCGGCCAGCAGCGTGGTCAGCGCACACACCGCGAGGCGCACACCGCGCCGGCGCAGCAGGCCGGGCAGCAGCGGCGCCAGCGCCAGCGCGGTCATCGGCAAGGCCGGCAGGATGTAGACGTCGCGCTTGCCCGGGCTCAGCGAGAAGAACAGCAGGATCAGCACGATCCAGCCCAGCGGCAGCAGGAAGCGCGCGTCGCGCCGCTTCAGCCGCCGCCACCACGCCGGGATGGCCCACGGCAGCAGCAGCGATAGTGGCAGCCAGTCGACCACGATGATGCCGAGGAAATAGAACGGCGAGTGCAGGTGCCCGGTCGGCGTGGCGTAGCGGTGCACGGTCTGCCCGAACAGGATGTTCTGCACGTACTCGGCGTGCTGCGGGTCGCCGTCGGCATGCGCCACCAGCAGCATTGGCAGCAGCCAGCCCAGGATCGGCACGAGGAACAGCGCCAACCCGCCGGCCCAGCGCCAGCCGCCGGTGGGCAGCGCCAGGTGCCGCCAGTGGCCGCGGCGCGCCACCAGGTACGGCACCAGTATCAAGAGCGCCAGCACGCCGACGCCCTTGGTCGCCACGCCCACGCCAGCGAAGAAGCAGCCTGCGGCGAACCAGCGCCACGATGGCCCCAGCAGCAGGTGGCGCAACAGGCCGTAGTTGGCCAGGGTGATCCAGCCCAGCAACAGCGGATCGATCTGCGCGTTGCGCATCTGGTAGGTGAAGTGGATGGTGACCAGCAGCGTGGCGGCGGCCAGCAGCGCGCTGCGATGGTTCCACAGCCGGCGCGCCAGGTCGTAGACCAGCGCCAGCGCAGTCAGCGCCGCCGCCAGCGAGGGCAGCAGGAAGGCGATGCGCCAGTGGCCGGTGAGGTAGTAGCTGAGCGCCTGCAGCCACATGAACACCGGCGGCTTGTCCGGGTACAGCTCGTGGCCGCGATGTGGGAACAGCCACTGGCCGTGCTCGACCATCCATTGCGCCACCAGCGCGAAGCGCGGTTCATCGGACGGCCACGGATCGCGCAGGCCCAGCCCCAGGCCGAGCAGCAGCAGCGCGAACACACCGAACAGCAGCAGTTCCCGGCGAGCGTCGCGCAGCCACAACGGGCGTGCATGGGACAGGGAGGGCTTCACGGGCGGGAGGGTTCCGTCGGCGGCGGTCAGGGGATGCCAAGCATAGCCCGGCAAGGCGTCATGCCAACTCATGCGTTTGCTTGGCGGGACTTCTGCAGCACCGCGTAGTACATGCCGTCGAGGTCGCCGTCGCCGGGCAGGATCTGCCAGCCCACCGCGGCGGCCTGGCCCGCCGGCAGGGTGAACGCCAACGCCAGCGCGTCGGCTTGCGTGGCCAGCAGCTCGCCGACGATCGCCTCGTTCTCCGCGCGCAGCACCGAGCAGGTGATGTAGACCAGCCGGCCGCCCGGCGCCAGCAACGGCCACAGCGCGGACAGGATGCGGCGCTGCTGCGCATGCATCGCGGCGATGTCGCTCTCGCGCCGGTGCAGGCGCACGTCCGGTCGGCGTCGCAGCACGCCGGTGGCCGAGCACGGCGCGTCGATCAGGATGCGGTCGAACGGCCGGCCGTTCCACCAGCCCTTCGGTGCGCCGGCATCGCCGATCGCCACCTTGGCATTCAGGCGCAGCCGCATCAGGTTCTGGCGGATGCGTTCGGCCCGCGCAGCGTCGAACTCCAGCGCGGTCAGGTCGATGTCGGCGCGTTCGAGCAGGTGGCAGGCCTTGCCGCCGGGTGCGGCGCAGGCGTCCAGCACGTGCAGGCCGTCGTGCAGGTCGGCGAGGTCGGCGGCCACCTGCGCGGCGCCGTCCTGCACCGCGAACAAGCCGTCGTCGAAGCCGGGCATGCGGGTGACGTCGGCGCTGTGCGGCAGTACCAGCGCGTCGCTCAGCCAGGGATGCGCCATGGCGGCGTAGCCGGCGACCTGCAGTCGTGCAATCAGTGCCTCGTGCTCGCTGCGCTGGCGGTTGACGCGCAGCATCAGCGGCGGCTCGCCGTTGTCGGCCGCCATCACCGCCTCAGCCTGTTGCGGCCAGTCGCGCTGCAGCGCGTCGGCCAGCCAGGCCGGGTGCGCGTGGCGGGTCTGCGGCCTGGCGTCAAGTTTCGCAAGCAGGCCTGCGCGCTCGCGTTGCCAGCGGCGCAGCACGGCGTTGACCAGGCCGGCCAGCTGCGGCCGCTTCAGCGCGCGCACCGCCTCGACCGTGGCGGCCACCGCGGCGTAGTCCTGCAGTTCGAGGATTTCCAGCTGCACCAGGCCGAGCACCAGCAGCGCATGCACGGCCGGGTCCTTGTGCCGCAGCGATTTTTCCAGCAGGCCGTCGACCGCCGCGTCGAAACGCAGCCACCAGCGCGCGCCTTCGCTGAGCAGAGCCATCAGCAGGGCGCGGTCGCGCGGATCGGCCAGGCGCGGCGCGGCGCGCTCCATCACGTCGCGCAGCGAGGCGCCGCGCAGGGCCACCTCGGCGAGCCCCCGGGCGGCCAGGGCGCGGGTATCGGTTTTCATCAGCTGCGCCGCAATTCAGGGCGGGCGTTGAGGTAGTCGATCGCACCGATGCGCTTGCCGCCCGCGCGCTGCAGCGCGGTGACGCGCAGCGCGCCGGTGCCGCAGGCCAGGTCGATGCCGTCGCGGCCGGCGGCCAGCACGGTGCCCGGCGCGGCATGATGATCGAGTTCGATCGCGCGGGCGGCCCAGATCCGCAACGGCTCGCCGGCGATCTCGCCTTCGGCCACCGGCCACGGATCGAACGCGCGCACCTGGCGTTCCAGCTCGATCGCGGGGCGGCTGAAGTCGAGCTTCGCCTCGGCCTTGTCCAGCTTGTGCGCGTAGGTCACGCCGTCTTCCGGCTGCGGCGAGGCTGCCAGCGCCTCGCCGGCCAGTGTGCGGCGCAGGCCCTCGGCCAGCACTGCCGCGCCGAGGGTGGCGAGACGGTCGTGCAGCGAGCCGCCGGTGTCGTCGCGGCTGATCGACGTGCGTCGTTCGAGCAATACCGGGCCGGTATCCAGGCCCGCTTCCATCTGCATCAGGTCGACTCCGCTTTCACTGTCGCCGGCCAGGATCGCGCGCTGGATCGGCGCGGCGCCGCGCCAGCGCGGCAGCAGGCTGGCGTGCACGTTCCAGCAGCCGAGCCGCGGAATCGCCAGCACCTTGCGCGGCAGGATCAGGCCATAGGCCACCACCACCAGCAGGTCCGGCCGGTACGCAGCGAGAACCTGCTGCACGTCGGCGGACTTCAGCGACTCGGGTTGCTCGACCGCGATGCCGGCGGCCAGCGCGGCCTGCTTGACCGGGCTGGGCGTGAGCTTGCGGCCGCGACCGGCGGGGCGGTCGGGCTGGGTATAGACGGCCACCACCTCGGCGCCGCTGGCGCGACAGGCCGCGAGGCAGGGTAAGGAGAATTCCGGGGTGCCGGCGAAGACCAGCCGCAAGCCGGGGCTACCCAAGCCGGCCTTGCTCAAGCACCGACCGCCTGCTTGCGGTGCTTCTCCAGCCGCTTCAGCAGCAGGTTGCGCTTCAGCGGCGACAGGTAGTCGACGAACACCTTGCCTTCCAGGTGGTCCATCTCGTGCTGGATGCACACCGCCAGCGGGCCTTCGGCCTCGACGATGATCTCCTGGCCAGTCACGTCCTGCGCCTTCACCTTAACCTTCAGCGCGCGGGTGACATCGGCGTACAGGCCGGGGAACGAGAGACAACCCTCCTGGTAGACCTGCGAGCCGTCCTTCTCGAGGATCTGCGCGTTGATCAGCGCCAGCGGCTGGTTGCGCTCGTCGCTCATGTCGGCGACCAGCACGCGCTGGTGCACGTTGACCTGGGTGGCGGCGAGGCCGACGCCGTTGGCGGCGTACATGGTCTCGTACATGTCGGCGACGAACTGCTCCAGCTTCGCGTCGAACACGGTCACCGGCGCGGCGCGGGTGCGCAGCCGGGGGTCGGGGAATTCAAGGATCGAAAGGATGGACATGGCATGACCTCGGCGTCAGAAATGCGGGCGATTTGGTAAAAAGCCACCCGCGGCGCCATCTAGAATGTGTCTTATTGTACGTCGGCAAGCGCCCGAGTACAGACGATTTTTGCCAACTCGCGCCTGTTGCGCGCGTTAATCATTCGGTTACACTCGACCGAGCACCTGGGGAAGGGGGATTCCCGCCAATGATCAAGAAAATTATCGTGTTGCTGGCCGGCATGCTGGTCACCGTGGCCGTCTATGCGGCCGGTGCGCAATTGCGGGCCGATCATCCGGACAGCTACACCGTGCGCCGGGGCGACACCCTCTGGGACATCTCCGCCAAGTTCCTGTCCAAGCCGTGGCTGTGGCCGGAGATCTGGCAGGCCAACCCGCAGGTGCGCAACCCGCACCTGATCTACCCCGGCGACGTGCTCAACCTGTCCTTCATCAACGGGCCGCGCCTGGGCCTGCAACCGGGCGTGCATCGCGAAGGCGAGGCGGTGCCGGCGATCCCGCTGTCCGAGCTGAAGATGTTCCTCAAGGACATGCGGGTGATGGACTCCAACGCGGTCAGCTCCGCGCCGTACGTGGTCGGCCTGGAGGAATCGCGCCTGCGCGGCGCCGTCGGCCAGAACATCTATGTGCGCGGCCTGCAGGGCGAGCCGGGCCAGCGCTGGGCGATCGTGCGGCCGAGCCACGTGTTCCGCGGCTTCGACCAGGGTGATGCGGCCAACGCCGACCTGGTCGCCCACGACCTGGACAGCAACGCGGCGATGGTCAACGCGCCGTGGCGCGAGGATTCCCGCAACGACGGCCACTACGGCAAGGGCGACGATCTCGGCGTCGAGGTCAGCGTGATCGGCACCGCCGAAACGCTGCGCACGGGCGATCCGGCAACCCTGCTGCTGCTCGGCGCCACCAAGGAAATCCGCAGCGGCGATCGCATCATGCCGATCGACGACAAGCCGTACGATGCCAGCTACTACCCGCACGCGCCGAAGTCGGTGCCGGCCAACGCCAAGGTGATCGGCTTCGCCGACGCGATGGACGCGGCCGGCCCGCGCCAGGTGGTGATGCTGTCGATCGGCGCCAAGGACGGCGTCGACAACGGCCAGACCTACACGATGATGCAGCCCGGCGAGACGGTCCACGACGACGTGGCCAGCAACAGCTGGCGGCGCGGGGTAGGCGAGACGGTCAAGTTGCCCGACGAGTACATCGGCCACGTGATGGTGTTCCGCACCTTCGACCGGGTCAGCTACGGCTTGGTGATGGACGGCCTGCGGCCGGTGCACGTCGGCGCCCGCCTGACCATGCCGGAGTAAGCCTCGGCAAGGCGCCATCACGGCATCTGCCTACAGCACGGCGCGGCTCCCACCGCGCCGTTTTCTTTGCGGGTCGCTGCGTAAACTGCCGGCATGGACATGGACGATCCCGATGAACTGCGCGCGTGGCTGATCGCCCTGCGCACCCCTGGCCTCGGCCCGGGCGGCCTGCGCGAACGGCTGGATGCGGCCGGCGGCGACATCCAGGCAGTGCTGGCACAGCTGTGCCGCGACGCGACCCGGCTTGGTGAGCCAGCCCGGGCCTGGCTGGCCCGGCCCGACGCGACCCGGCTGAGCGCCGACCTGGCCTGGCTGGCCGAACCCGGGCATCGGCTGCTGTGCTGTACCGAAGCGGATTTCCCGCCGCAGCTGGAACACATCGCGCAGCCGCCGGCCGTGCTGTTCGTGGTCGGCGACGCCAGCCTGCTGTTGTATCCGCAGGTGGCGATCGTGGGCGCACGCGGCGCCAGTGCGGTGGGCCTGGCGCACGCCCGGGCGTTTGCGCTGGCGCTGGCGGATGCCGGTTTTGCGATCACCAGCGGCCTGGCCGATGGCATCGACGGCGCCGCCCACGTGGCCGCGCTGGATGCCGGCGCGAAGACGCTCGCGGTGGTCGGCACCGGGCTGGACCGGGTGTACCCGCGCAAGCACCATGCGCTGGCCCGGCGACTCGCCGCGCAGGGCGCGCTGGTCAGCGAGTTTCCGCCCGGCACGCCGGCACGCCCGGATCACTTCCCGCGGCGCAACCGGATCATCGCCGGCCTGGCGCTGGGCACGCTGGTGGTCGAGGCGGGGCTGCGTTCCGGCTCGCTGATCACCGCCCGGCTGGCTGCCGAACAGGGCCGCGAGGTGTTCGCGCTGCCCGGCTCCATCCACCACCCACTGGCCCGGGGTTGCCACCGGTTGATCCGCGACGGCGCCCGGCTGATCGAGACCGCGGTGGAGATTGTCGAGACATTGACGCCGGCAGCGCGCATGCTTGGCGGCGAACTGGCTGCGCGGCTCGACACGGCTGGCGGCGAGGCGGACGGGCCGCCACGGATTGCAGACGGCGACGGCGCGGCATGCGGGCCTGCCGGGGCTGGCGACAATTCCGGGTATCGATGGCTTTTGACCGAACTTGGCCATGAACCAGCGACATTGGACGAACTTGTGCAGCGTACCGGGCAGTCCGCCGCTGCACTTTCCTCGATGCTGCTGATGCTGGAGCTGGAGGCCCGGGTGGCGAGCCTGCCGGGCAACCGCTACCAGCAATTGCCCGGCGGCTGAGTTGCCGTCGTGCGCTGTTTGCAGGGGCAGCGGGCT
This sequence comes from Rhodanobacter thiooxydans, assembly GCF_030291135.1. Taxonomy (NCBI): domain Bacteria; kingdom Pseudomonadati; phylum Pseudomonadota; class Gammaproteobacteria; order Lysobacterales; family Rhodanobacteraceae; genus Rhodanobacter; species Rhodanobacter thiooxydans. The sequence continues at coordinate 230,837 of NZ_CP127409.1, forward strand.
TGACAGTCGCTGGCGCGGCGTGTTTTCAACTATATATATGCCCGGCACGGAAGCGCCGGTGATTCACTTTCGGATATCCAGCTTCATGGCAAAAAACCTGCTCATCGTCGAATCACCGGCCAAGGCCAAGACGATCAACAAATACCTTGGCAAGGACTTCCAGGTCCTCGCCTCCTACGGCCACGTGCGCGACCTGAAGCCGAAGGAGGGCGCGGTCGACACCGAACACGGTTTCACCATGGCCTACGAGGTCATCGAGCGCAACGAGAAGCACGTCGACGCGATCGCCAAGGCGGCCAAGCTGGCCGACGACATCTATCTGGCGACCGACTTGGATCGCGAAGGCGAGGCGATCAGCTGGCACATCAGCGAGATCCTCAACGAGCGCGGCCTGACCAAGGGCAAGCAGCTGCACCGGGTGGTGTTCTCCGAGATCACGCCCAAGGCGATCAAGGCCGCGGTGGCCGCACCGCGCCAGCTCTCGCACGACCTGGTCGACGCCCAGCAGGCGCGTCGCGCGCTGGACTACCTGGTCGGCTTCAACCTGTCGCCGGTGCTGTGGCGCAAGGTGCAGCGCGGCCTGTCCGCCGGTCGCGTGCAGTCGCCGGCGCTGCGCATGATCGTCGAGCGCGAGGACGAGATCGAGGCGTTCAAGGCGCGCGAGTACTGGACCATCGAAGCCCAGCTCAAGCACGCCGAAGGTGACTTCACCGCGCGCCTGTCCAGGCTCAACGGCAAGAAGTTCGAGCAGTTCGATCTCACCAATGAAACCGATGCGCAGTCCGCGCGCGAGGCGCTGAAGCAGGCCGCACGTGGCCGCCTCACCGTCAGCGAGGTCAGCTCGAAGGAACGCAAGCGCCGCCCCGCCGCGCCGTTCACCACCTCCACCCTGCAGCAAGAGGCCGCGCGCAAGCTCGGCTTCACCACCAGTCGCACGATGAAGGTGGCGCAGGGCCTGTACGAGGGCGTGGCGCTGGGTGACGAAGGCAACGTCGGCCTGATCACCTACATGCGTACCGACTCGACCATGCTCGGCGACGACGCCATGGCCGAGCTGCGTCAGTTGATCGCGCGTGACTTCGGCGGCCAGGCACTGCCGGATGCACCGCAGGTGTACAAGACCAAGTCCAAGAATGCGCAGGAAGCGCATGAGGCGATCCGTCCGACGTCGGCGATGCACACGCCGAAATCGGTGGCTGCCTTTCTCAACGACGACCAGCGCAAGCTGTACGAATTGATCTGGAAGCGCACGGTCGCCTGCCAGATGATCCATGCCACGCTGAACACCGTCTCGGTGGAGTTCGCGCTGCCCGACGTCGCCGGTGGCGATGCCTCGTTCCGCGCCAGCGGTACCACCGTGATCGACCCCGGCTTCCTCGCCGTGTACGAGGAAGGCAGCGACCAGAAAAAGGCCGACGACGACGATGAAGGCCGTCGCCTGCCGCGGCTGGAAAAGGGCGAGGCGGTGCCGCTGCACGAGATCGCCGCCGACCAGCATTTCACCGAGCCGCCGCCGCGCTATTCCGAAGCGAGCCTGGTCAAGGCGCTGGAAGAACACGGCATCGGCCGCCCGTCGACCTACGCCAGCATCATCCAGGTGCTGCAGAACCGCGAGTACGTGTTCCTCGACAGCCGCCGCTTCAAGCCCAGCGACGTCGGCCGCGCGGTCAGCAAGTTCCTCACCGCGCATTTCACCCGTTACGTCGATTACGACTTCACCGCCAAGATGGAAGACGAGCTGGACGCGGTCAGCCGCGGCGAAGAGGCGTGGGTGCCGCTGATGGAGCGCTTCTGGCTGCCGTTCAAGCAGCAGGTGGACGAGAAGACCGAGTCGGTCGACCGCAGCGAGGCCACCGGTGCGCGCGAACTGGGCAGTGACCCGAAGACCGGCAAGCCGGTTTCGGTGCGGCTGGGCCGGTTCGGGCCGTATGCGGCGATCGGCACCAAGGATGATGAAGACAAGCCGACCTTTGCCTCGTTGCGCCCCGGCCAGAGCATGCACACGATCACCCTGGCCGAGGCGCTCGAACTGTTCAAGCTGCCGCGCAAGTTGGGTCAGGCCGAGAACGGCGACGAGGTCAGCGTGGCGATCGGCCGCTTCGGTCCGTTCGTGAAGCAGGGCAGTACCTATGCCTCGCTGAAACCGGAGGACGATCCGTACACGATCGAGCTGCCACGTGCACTGCAGATCGTGCAGGAAAAACTCGAGATGCTGGCGAACCGGCTGATCCTCGATTTCGGCAACGGCGTGCAGGTGCTCAACGGTCGCTACGGTGCCTACATCACCGACGGCGAGAAGAACGCGCGCATCCCGAAGGAGCAGGAGCCGAAGGAGCTGACTGAGGCGCAATGCCTGGAACTGCTGGCGGCTGCGCCGGTGCGCAAGGGCCGCTTCGGCAAGAAGGGGGCGGCCAAGAAGGCAGCCGCCAAGAAGGAGGCGCCGGCCAAAAAGACGGCGGTGAAGAAGGCCGCCAGCAAGAAGCCCGCAGCGAAAAAGACCACGGCGAAGAAAACGACGGCCAAGAAGACCGCCACGAAGAAGGCCGCTGCAAAGAAGGCCGCGACGAGCAAGACCGGGGCCTGAGTGCTGGCGCGCTTTACCCTCGCCGAACTCGATGCCGCCGCCGCGCTGCTGCACGGCGGCGGCGTGCTCGCTTATCCCACCGAGGCGGTGTTCGGCCTCGGCTGCGATCCGCACGACCGCGCCGCATTCGAGCGCGTGTTCGCGTTGAAGCAGCGCCCGGCGACCCAGGGCGTGCTGCTGATCGCCGCGGATTTCGCCCAGGTCGAGCGCTACATCGAACTGGCCGCGGTCCCGAACGACATCCTGCAGCAAGTGCGCGCGAGCTGGCCCGGTCCGCACACCTGGATCTTCCCGCGCTCGACCGCGGTACCGGCCTGGGTTGCCGGAGCACATGCCGGAATCGCGTTGCGGGTCACCGCGCACGAGCCCGCCGCCGCGTTGTGTCGCGCGTTCGGCGGCGCGCTGGTGTCGACCAGCGCGAACCCGCACGGCCTACCGCCGGCGCGGGCAGCGCAGACCGTGGCGGACTATTTCGGCGATGCGCTGGATGGCCTGCTGGATGCCCCGCTGGGCGGCCAGGCCAGCCCCACGGTGATCCGTGACGCGCTGTCGGGCGCTATCATCCGCGCCTGAGCGTTTGGGGAGCGTGTCGACCATGCGTCGGCTGAACCGGCGTGGGCCGCCAGCGGCCGCCGTTCATGCCGCCGTTCATCGTGCGGCGCGATGCTGCCGCACGTGACGAATCGAAGATCAGGGAGACCGCAGCTTGGCCATCGTCTACGACACCTACCAGCACGAGGCGCCGCGACGGCTGCCGCTGCTCGTTGCGGATGATCCCGCGCGAGTGGTGGCGTGGCGCCACGGCGCGCCGGTGAGCGCGGCATGCTTCCTGGCGCAGGTGCAGGCAGTGGCGGCGGAACTGCCGGTGGCCACCGCGGCGGTGAACCTGTGCGAGGACCGCTATGCGTTCCTGGTCGCGTTCTGCGCCATCGCGTTGCGCGGCCAGGCCAACCTGCTGCCGTCGTCGCGCGCGCCGCAGGCGGTGGATGAGGTGATGGCGGCGCACCCGGGTTGCTACGCGCTGGGCGAGCAGGCGCTCGATCCCGCGCCGCACGGCTACCGGCAGCTGCCGGCGCTGGATGCCACATCGTCGTTTGAACCCGAAGCGGCGTGGCCGTCGATTCCTGCCGACCAGGTGGTGGCGATCGGCTATACCTCCGGTTCCACCGGCACACCCAGCGCCAACCCGAAGACCTGGGCCAGCTTCCACGCCAGCAACGCCGGCAACCTGGCGATGCTGCGTGCGGTGGTCGGGTCACGCTTCGAGATCGTCGCCACGGTGCCGCCGCAGCATATGTACGGCATGGAGATGTCGGTGCTGCTGCCGCTGCTGGGCGAGGCCGGCGCGCATGCCGGGCGCCCGTTCTTTCCGGCCGACGTGGCGGCCGCGCTGGCCGAGGTGCCGGCGCCGCGGGTGCTGGTGACCACGCCGGTGCATCTGCGCGCGCTGGTCGAGTCGGGCATCGCGCTGGCACCAGTTGCCGCAATGCTGTCGGCCACGGCGCCGCTGCCGGTGGAGCTGGCGCGGGCGGCCGAGCAGCGCTTCGGCGCACCGTTGCTGGAAGTGTTCGGTTCCACCGAGACCTGCGTATTCGCCAGCCGCCGCCCCACCGCGGACGAGGACTGGTCGTTGTACGACGGCAGCAACCTGCACCCGCAGCCGGACGGCACCGCGGTGGAGGCACCGCAACTGGCCGCGCCGGTCACCCTGGCCGATATCGTCAGCCTGTCCCACGGCGGCCGCCGCTTTCGCCTGCGCGGCCGGCATGCCGACATGCTGGAAATTGCCGGCAAGCGCGCCTCGCTGGCCGATCTCACCCGGCGCCTGCTGGCGATTCCAGGCGTGCGCGACGGCGTGGTATTCCAGCTCGACGACGGCGATGCGCTGGGCGTGCACCGCATTGCCGCGCTGGCGGTGGCACCGGGCCTGGAGGCGCATGCGATCCTCGACGCGCTGCGCCGTGCGATCGACCCGCTGTTCCTGCCGCGCCCGCTGAAGCTGGTCGATGTGCTGCCGCGCAACGAAACCGGCAAGCTGCCGCGGGCGGCGCTGCTGGCCTTGCTGGGCTGAGCGGTTGCGAATTTCAAACTCTGCCGGGCGACGCCGCGAGGCAACGCCCGGCAGGACTCACTTCACTTCGCGCTGCCGCGTACCGCCTTCACCTGCTCGGCGGTGACCGGCTTGCCCTGGTTGCCCCATGAGCTGCGCTCGTGGTTGGCGATGTCGGCGATGTCGGCGTCGTTCAGTGCAGCGGCAAACGGCGGCATCGCGGTGGGATAGCTGGTGCCGTTGATCACCTGGCCCTGCAGACCCTTCAGGATCACCTCGATGTGCTTGGTGGGGTCGGCATCCTGCACCACCGGGTTGTCCTTCAGCGGCGGGAATGCACCGGGCAGGCCCAGGCCGGTGGCCTGGTGGCAGGCCGCGCAGTTGGTGGCGTACAGCGAAGCGCCGCGGGCCGGGTCGAACTGGTACGGACCGCTGGCAGCCGGCGGCGGCGCGGCGGGTGCGGCGACGACCGGCGCCTTGCTCACCGGCGGTTTGGCTGCCGTCTCGTTCGGGCCGCCCACCAGCAACACGCCTTGCGCGCCCAGCTGCATGTGCGCCATGGCGTGGTCGACGAACGGGTAGTGGCCGGCCTCGTCCAGCGTCAGGTCGAATACCGCACCCTCGCCGGGACCGACGGAGTAGGTCGAGACGCCGTCGATGGCCTGTGCCGGGTTGCCGCCGGGATACACCTTGTCGAAGATCGCACCGATCACGTGGAATGCGCTCCACAGGCTGGGGCCGGCGTTGACCACGTACAGGCGCACCCGGTCGCCGGGCTTGGCGGTGAGCGGGTGGTCGCGGTACTGGAACGCTGCGCCGTTGAACACCACCTCGTCCGGCTGCATCGCCTGCATCTTCTCGTAGTTGCCGGCCATCAGCTTGCCTGACACCTGCTGGGTGTACCACTCGCCCTGCACCAGCACGTAGCTCTCCTGCGCAGGCGGCAGCGGCGTGGCCGGGTCGACGATGATCGCGCCGTACATGCCGTTGCCGATGTGCAGCAGCACCGGCGGCGTGCCGCAGTGGTAGAGGAACGCGCCGGGCACCCTGGCCACGAACGAGAACGTGATCGACTCGCCCGGCATGATGTCCACGTAGTGCAGGCTGGGCGGAGTGATCGCCGAGTGGAAGTCGATCGAATGCTGCATGGTGCCGCGGTTGGTGAGGGTGAAGTTCACCGTCTGCCCCTGGCGCACATGGATCACCGGGCCGGGCACGGTCTTGCCGAAGGTCCAGGCCTGGTACTGCACGCCGCTGGCGATCTCCACGCTGTCGTTGCTGGAGGTGATGTGCACCTCCACGCTGTCACCCGGCTGCAGCGGCGGCAGGCGAGCGTCGCGGGCTTTCTCGATGGGCTGGCTGGAGGCCAGCGACAGCGGCGTCACCGCGGCGGCGGCGGCCTGCGGGCTGGACGAGCGCACGTTCAACGCGCTGTGCAGGCCGGCCAGCAGCAGCGCCACCAGGATCAGCACGCCGGCCAGCGCCGGTCCCTGCACGCGCCAGGGCAGGCGCGGCACTTCGGCCAGCGGCAGCTTGTCGTTCCAGTCGGCCACGCGGCGCCAGCCGGGCCAGCGGCGCTCGATCAGGTAATCCAGGCTGTACGGGCTGGGGCCGGCGCGCAGGTTGATCACGATCAGCGCCGCGAAGATCAGCACGTAGCTGATCGCCGCGCCGATGTTGTTGGCGCCCACCGAATACGGCCCGCCGAAACCCTCGGCGGTGCTCCAGATCAGCAGGCTGAACAGGATGCCCACGATGTAGGTGAGCTTGCGTGCGAAGCCCAGCAGCAGCGCCAGCGCCAGCAGCGTCTCGGCGATGCGCGTGGCCCACACGAACAGCCCCACGTGCGGCGTGACCAGGGCGATCCACATGTCGAACCACCACGCCGACCATGCCGGCTGCCCGGTGGCGGCGTTGTGCAGGTAGCCCACGTAGTGGCTGGCGAAATCGGCAGTCCAGGTGAGCGCGGCGCTCACCGCCCAGATCATGCCGAAGGCCACGCGCAGCGCGGTGCCGGCGACCGCCGGCCAAGTGGAATGGGCGGGCTTGCCACTGTCAGGTACGGACATGCGTAACCTCCATTGCGAATGATGTTGCCGGGGATGCGGCAGCGATACGCGCATCCGTGCCGCCCGAGTGTACGACGATGGTGCCGTCGCGAGCGCGCATGGCAGCGGGTTCGCCGGCGAAGTTCCCGCCTCGGCCCGGAGTTGCCTCGCGACCCCGCTACAATAGCCGGCCACCCCAACGGCAACTCTCCCCCGGAGCATCGGCATGAAGGTCCTGGTCATCGGCAGCGGCGGGCGCGAACACGCGCTGGCGTGGAAGCTCAGGCAGTCCCCGCAGGTCGACGAGGTGATCGTGGCGCCCGGCAATGCAGGCACCGCGCGCGAGCCGGGCGTGCGCAACGCCGACGTCGCGATGAACGATCTCGATGGCTTGTTGCAGCTGGCGAAGCGCGAAAAAATCGGCTTGACCGTGGTCGGCCCGGAAGTGCCGCTGGTGGCGGGTGTGGTCGACCGCTTCCGCGCCGCCGGCCTGCGCATCTTCGGCCCGCGCGCGATCGCCGCGCAACTGGAAGGCTCCAAGGCATTCGCCAAGGATTTCCTGCAGCGGCACAACATTCCCACCGCGTACTACGCGGTGTTCAGCGAACTGAATCCGGCGCTGGCCTACGTGCGCGAACAGGCCCATCGGAGCGGGGGCGCGCCGATCGTGATCAAGGCCGACGGCCTCGCCGCCGGCAAGGGCGTGGTGGTGGCGCTGACCCTGGCCGATGCGGAGCTGGCGCTGCACGACATGCTCGGTGCGCACAGCTTCGGTGATGCGTCGGCGCGGGTGGTGATCGAGGAATTCCTCGACGGCGAGGAAGCCAGCTACATCGTGATGAGCGACGGCAGCCACGCGCTGCCGATGGCCTCCAGCCAGGACCACAAGCGCCGCGACGAAAACGACCTCGGCCCGAACACCGGCGGCATGGGCGCGTACTCGCCGGCGCCGGTGGTCACGCCGGAGGTCGAGCAGCGCATCCTCAAGGAAGTGATCGAGCCGACCCTGCGCGGCATGGCGGCCGAGGGCGCGCCGTTCATCGGCTTCCTCTACGCCGGCCTGATGATCGACAAGTCGGGCGCGCCGAAGGTGATCGAGTTCAACGTGCGCTTCGGCGATCCGGAAACGCAGCCGATCCTGCTGCGGCTGAAATCGGACCTGGTCGAGCTGATCGATGCGGCGCTGGACGGCCGGCTGGAACATGCCCGGGCGCGCTGGGATGCGCGCCCGGCGATCGGCGTGGTGATGGCGGCCGGCGGTTATCCGGGCCGGGTGCGCCTGGGCGATGCGATCAGCGGCCTCGATGCGCTGCCGGACAGCGACGTGAAGGTCTTCCATGCCGGTACCCGGCTCGACGAACAGGGCCGCGCCGTCACGGCCGGTGGTCGCGTGCTGACCGTGTGCGCGCTGGGCGACGACATCGCCGCGGCGCGCGAAAGCGCCTATGCCGCGCTAAGCCGGATCCATTACGACGGCGCGTTCTGCCGCCGTGACATCGCGCACCGGGCCCTGCGACGCCATTGATGCGGCAACCTGATGCTGGCCGCGTACGCTGGCGCATGGTAGGCCATTGGATGGCTTGACTTTTCGATGCCGCCCCTTTTGGGCTATGCTTGGAACTTCCCCCGCGTAGAGTCGTGGCGCCAAGCGCCTGAACGGCCTCGTGCTTGATTCCACGTTTGATGAGGTTTTCCCCATGCGCAAGACGGTTTTGTCGCTGATGTCGGTTGCGGCACTGGCCCTGGCGGGTTGCAGCAATGCTCCCGATTCGTCTCAGCCGGCGGGTCCCGCTGCGCCCGCTTCCGCGAAAACGGCTGCGGCCACGCCGCAGATTCCGAACCAGGTGAGCGGCACGATCTCGCTGCGCGCCGGCACGCCCGCGCCGTCGGCGAATGCCACCCTGGTGCTGAACCTGGCGGACGTGTCGTCCACCGCCGCGGGTTCCGCCCCGCTGGCCAGCAAGACCGCGCCGGCCGGCACGTTCCCGCAGCCGTTCACGCTGAGCTTCAACCCGGCCGAAGTGAAGCCGAATGATCTGTACGTGATCCAGGCGACCCTGACCGACGGCGACCGCAAGTACACGATGCCGATCCAGGCGCCGGTGCTGGCCAAGGGCAGCAAGAACGACGGCGTGGCGATCGAACTGGTGGCCGAACAGACGCCCAGCGAGAAGATCCTGGCCGAGTTCGCCGAGGCGAAGGCGCAGATCGGCGGCATGAAGATCAGCCACGGCACCAAGCTGGAGGCCAATGATTCGCGCGGCTGGCAGCTGTTCCGCCAGGCCGGCGAAGTGAAGTACATCCGCGAAGAAGTCGATTACGGCGACAAGGGCTACACCAGCACCGACTACGCCTACAAGGGCGACAAGCCGTGGGCGATCGTGCAGGAGACCAAGGCCAGCCGCGATGGCAAGCCGAGCGCGATCGACCGCGCCGGCTGGAGCGACGACGGCACGCTGGTGCTGAAGCAGCACCAGGTCGGCGGCGACGTGCAGCCGCTCGATCCGGCGGTGGCGGCGACGCTGAAGAAGCAGGCCATGGCCATCCTCGGCATCGCGACCGGCGGCAAGAACAAGTAAGCCGCTGCAGGCTCCCGCTTCGACGGGAAGGCCCACAAAAAAGCCGTCCGCAAATGCGGACGGCTTTTTCATGGTGCGACCCGGCGGTCCGGGTCGCGGCCTCGCCGGATCAGAGGCTGATCCGCACGCCCATGTTGACGCTGTTGTACTTCTGGCTGTTGTCGCTGAAACGCCCGCTGTAGCCGATCCAGCTCTGCACGCTCGGGGTGAGCTGGGCGGACAGGCCGAGCGTTGCAGTGCCCCAGCTCTGGTCCGGGCTGAAGCCGGTCAGGGCGAAGCTGCCGTTCATGCTGTTCAGGCCGGCGCTGACCAGGCGCGGGTCGGCCTTGCTGTCGTGGTTCCAGGCCAGTTCGACGTAGGGCGACATCAGCAGGTTGTTGACCTGCCACTGGCCGCGCAGGCGCCAGCCCAGCGTGCCCAGCAGCGAGTCGCGCTGCTGCCGGCCGAACCACATCGCGCTGCTGTCGTTGCCGTTCTCGTTGTAGCCGCTGACCTTCACGGTCTGCCAGTCGATGGTGGCGAATGGCCCGGTCTGCAGCTCGTCGTTGAGGTTGAACCACCAGCCGCCGGTGGCGCCGCCACCCAGGTGCGAGCCGTCGGTCTTGCCGCTTTCGGTACGCTGCATGGTGCCGATGCTCAGGCGGCGCTCGATGTCCTTGAAGTTGGACTGGCCGAAGTTGACGTAGCCGCCCACGTAGCCACCGCCGTTGTGGTAGCCGACATAGCCCAGGCCGCTGACGTCCTGCAGTTTGTAGCCGCCGCCACCGGAAAAATCGGCGTTGTGCTGGCCGATGCCGAGCGCCACGCCGGCGGTGACGTGTTCGCCGGCGAAGAAGTTCGCGCCCAGGGTGAAGTTGAAATTGTCGCTGTTGGTGCGCGGGGAATGGCTGGTGGCGTCGAAGCGCTGCTTCGCGTAATCAATGTTGACGAAGGTGCGCACATCGCCATCCTTGCCGGTGGTCAGCATCTGCTCGCGCATGACGCGGTTCTGCGCGGTACTGGCCGCCAGCGGCGCTTCGCCGAGCAGCGAGATCTGTTCCGGCGCGTGGATCACCGACAGCACGTACTGGCTGAGCATCGCGTGGGCGGCGGTGGTCGGGTGCACGCCGTCAGCAAACAGGTAGGTCTGGTCGGTGCCCGGTGCATACGTGTACGGCAGGCCCGAGCCCTGCGGGCCGCACTGCACCGAACTGGAACCGGCGCCGCAGGCCGGCGTGGTCACGTTGCTGAAGCCGTAGGCGGACGGATTGGCGATCACCTCGTTGAGCAGGGCGAAGGTGTTCACCGGAATGATGTTCAGGCCGTTGCTGCTGAGTTGCCCGAGCCCGCTGTTGAGCACGCCGTTGTAGAGCACGGCAAGCTGGCTGGCGCCGGCCTGCGCGGCGGCGCCGCCGGCCGCGGCCGAGGGCGTCTTGCCGAGGTCGGGCAGGTTGTAGACCACCACGTACCTGGCGCCGGCGGCCTGCAGGCTGCCGAGCATGTGGACCTCGGTCTGCGCCGCGTTGACCGCGCCAGCGGCGATCGCGTTCGGATCGGTCAGCGCGCTGCTCAGGTAGAAGATGTCGTTCGCGCCGCCCCAGACCTGGTACAGGGCGTTGCCGTCGGCATGGCCGCCGGTCGCGCCGAGGTACATCTGCAGCTGCTGCGGAATGGTCGGCACCGGGGCCACGTTGTTGACGAAGCCGGCGCCGCCCCAGGCGAAATCGGTACCGCCGACGGCGGACGGGGCCAGCGTGAAGCCGAGCTTCGCCGCGACATTCTCCGCGGTGGTGGTGCCCGGGTTGGTGGTGAAGCGCAGCGGCGGCTGGATCGCGGGCGCGGTGGCCAGCGAGATGTTGCCGCCGTCGCTGAGGCTGTCGCCGAACACGATGACGTTGCTGAAGTCGGTGGCGGCAGCAGCCGTGCTGAACAGCAGGGCGGTGGCGATGGCACCGGCCAGATGGCGGGAACGAAGCATGTGGATACTCCTGGGCCGGAATGGCCTTGTTAGCTGGACGTTACGTTACGGCATTCCATACGGAACCGCATGCTGCAGCGCATCGCCGCCGCCTGCGGGCCTGGCGCCGGCAATTCAACGCTTGGTGGCACGCGCCAGCGCGTCGGCGAATGCGTTGTTGGCCGGCGCAGGAGTCGGCTTTGCTGCGCCGCTACCCGGGCGCGGGCCGCGGTTGTCGCGCTGGCCGGCACGAGCATCGTTGCCGCCGCCCGGACGGCCACCGCGCGCCTGGCCCGGCTCGTCGTCCAGCCGCATGCTGAGGCCGATGCGCTGGCGCGGCAGGTCCACCTCCATCACCTTGACCTTGACGATGTCGCCGGCCTTCACCGCATCACGCGGATCCTTGACGAAGGTGTGCGACAGCGCCGAGACGTGGACCAGGCCGTCCTGGTGCACGCCGATGTCGACGAAGGCGCCGAACGCGGCCACGTTGGTGACGCGGCCTTCGAGGATCATGCCGGGCTTGAGATCCTTCACGTCCTCGACGCCCTCGGCGAAGCTCGGCGCGACGAACTCCGGGCGCGGGTCGCGGCCGGGCTTCTCCAGTTCCTTCAGGATGTCGCGCACGGTCGGCACGCCGAATTTCTCGTCGGTGAACTGCTCGGGCTTGAGGCCACGCAGGAAGCCGGCGTCGCCGATGATGTTGCGCACCTCACGGCCGCACTGCGCGATGATCCGCTCGACCACCGGGTAGGCTTCCGGATGCACCGCGCTGGCGTCCAGCGGGTTGTCGCCGCTGGACACGCGCAGGAAGCCGGCGCACTGCTCGAACGCCTTGTCGCCCAGCCGCGGCACCTTCAGCAGCGCCTTGCGATTGGCGAACGGGCCGTTGGCGTCGCGGTGCTTGACCACGTTCTCGGCGACCGAGGCAGACAGCCCGGCCACGCGCGCGAGCAGCGCGGCGGAGGCGGTGTTGACGTCCACGCCGACCGCGTTGACGCAGTCCTCCACCTTCGCATCCAGCGCGCGCGCCAGCTTGATCTGGTTCACGTCGTGCTGGTACTGGCCCACGCCGATCGCCTTCGGCTCGATCTTCACCAGCTCGGCCAGCGGGTCCTGCAGGCGGCGCGCGATCGAGACGGCGCCGCGCAGGCTCACGTCGAGCTGGGGGAATTCCTTCGCGGCGAATTCCGAGGCGGAATACACCGAGGCACCGGCCTCGCTCACCACGATCTTCGACAGCTTCGCCTCGGGCAGCTTCCTGATCAGCTCGCCGGCCAGCTTGTCGGTCTCGCGCGAGCCGGTGCCGTTGCCGATCGCGATCAGGTCCACGTTGTGCTGCTTGCACAGCTTTGCCAGCGACACCAGCGATTCGTTCCACTGCCGCCGCGGCTCCAGCGGATAGATGGTGTCGGTGGCCAGCAGCTTGCCGGTGGCGTCGACCACCGCGACCTTGCAGCCGGTGCGGATGCCGGGATCCAGTCCCATCACCGTCTTCGCGCCGGCCGGCGCGGCCAGCATCAGGTCCTTGAGGTTGTCGCCGAACACGCGGATCGCCTCGTCCTCGGCGCCTTCGCGCACGCGGCCGAACAGGTCGAGGGTGAGATGCAGATGCAGCTTCACGCGCCAGGTCAGGCGCACCGTCTCGCGCAGCCACGCATCCGCGGCGCGGCCACGGTTGTGGATGTTCGCGTGCGCCGCGACACGGCCCTCGCCTTCGGCATGGCCCTGCTCGCTGTCGGCGGCGGGCGCGAGCTCGAGTTCGATCACGCCCTCGTTGCGCGCACGCATCAGTGCCAGCAGGCGGTGCGAGGGGATCTTGCCGATCGGTTCGACGTGGTCGAAGTAGTCGCGGAACTTCGCGCCCTCGTTCTCCTTGCCCTCGACCACTTTCGCGCGGATCTGCCCCTGCGCCCACAGCCAGTCGCGCAGTTCGCCGACCAGGTGCGCGTCCTCGGCGATCGACTCCATCAGGATCGCGCGGGCGCCGTCCAGCGCGGCGCGCACGTCGGCGACGCCCTTTTCTGCATCGACGAACGATTCGGCGAACGCTTCCGGGGTCAGTGTGGGGTCTTCGCGCAGGCCGGTCGCCAGCGGTTCCAGCCCGGCCTCGCGGGCGATCTGCGCCTTGGTGCGGCGCTTGGGCTTGAACGGCAGGTACAGATCCTCCAGCCGCGCCTTGGTGTCGGCGGCGAGCAGATCGGCCTTCAACGCATCGCCGAGCTTGCCCTGTTCCTCGACGCTGGCGAGGATCGCCGCACGCCGTTCTTCCAGCTCGCGCAGGTAGCGCAGGCGTTCCTCCAGCAAACGCAGCTGGGTGTCGTCGAGGCCGCCGGTGACCTCCTTGCGGTAGCGTGCGATGAACGGCACGGTGGCACCGCCGTCGAGCAGGTCGACTGCCGCGCGTACCTGTTCGGTCCTGGCGGCGATGTCGTTGGCAATGCGTTGTTCGATGCTGAGCATGAGTTGGCCACGGTTCCCTGGTTGCCGGCGCCAGCCGGGTGGACCGTCGATGATAGCAAGCCGCCCGGATGCCTCGGCCAGACGCGACGAGCTTCGCCATCGGTTCGATGCGCAGCGGGTTCCGGCGAGACCGGATACCGATCCCTGGCAATCTTCGAACCGGCGTGCATCGATCCGCCGGTGCGCGCGCGGATCGACAGCGGTTCCATGGGCCTGCCGACCTTCGCATCTCCCCGGCGGATCCACCGGAAATTATCAGTGGATCCTCGCGAATCCTCCCGTAATCCATCAAGCAGGAGCTGCAGCTGCAGCCCAGAGTGGCCCAACGGACATTGGCGTCCGTCTGGAGGTCTTATGAAACGTCTGATCATTGTCACGAGCATCGCGCTCGGTCTTGCCTGCGTCGCCGGCGCCAGCATCGCCCAGGACCAGTCCCAAACCACCAACCTGCAGAATGTCTCGGTCACCGCCGCACCGGGCCAGTACGAGACCTACGTCGTCGACTTGTCCACGGGCTACGGACTGGCGGCGCTTGTCGGCAACACGCACAGGCAGTACATGCAGGCGCAGCGGGCGGCCGAGAATTCGGAAGTCCTGCGGAAGCAGGGCATGGCCATGCAGTCGTTTGTCTCGGTGGCCATCGACAACTCGTCCGGCCCGGGCATGGCGAGACAGATCCGGCTGATCGATGCCGCCCAGGACACGGTTGCCATCGTGAACGTGTATTGCAAGCAGGCCGCACCGGCGGAAGGCCATCGGTGCCAGCTGGTTCCCCAGTCGGTTGCGACCCACGCGTCTGACCAGCGCCTGGCGTCGAAGCAGGCGGGACGCCCGCAGCTGGCGGAGGTGGAGCAACAGCACTGAGCGGATCGGCGGCCTGGTGCGTCGCCGTGCTTTTCGTCGTGGAACCACCGCGGAATCGACAGGCTTTCCAGACGGTTTCCCGCGGATACCTCATGCCTCAGCGGAGGCACCAAACCATACTCACCTGCACAGACATCGCGTCTGCCGGGAGGAACTCATGAAACGTCTGATCATTGCCACGAGCATCGTGCTCGGTCTTGCCTGCGCCGGCAGCGTCAGTGCCGCCCAGTACGAGACCTATACCACCAACCTGCACTACGGCTACAACCTGATGGTCTTTGTGGGCCACACCCCGGCAGGGTTCATCCAGGCGCAACACGCGGCGAACAGATGGGAAGGCCAGCGTCATCTTGGACTTGGCCCGCAGACCGTTGCCGCGGTGGCCGTCGATAATTCGAGCGGTCTGGTGAAACAGGTCCGCTGGGTCGGTCCGGACAAGGCAGTGGCTGTCATCGACATCCATTGAATCCGGTTGGCCGCGCCCGAATGGCCTGACACGTCTGTCGCAATGGTGACCTGCAGGCGCATCAAGCAGGTGAGTCGCATGGTCGATCCGGAGCCGGGGCGCAGCCTACGCCCATGCGATAACGAAGCAGGAGCTGGTGGCGCCATGCCGCCAGCTCCTTGCGCGTGTTGCCGCCAGACATGACGCGGCGCCCCAGTCACGGAGTTGTCCGTGGCGCGGTCAGGATGTTGGCAGTGGATCGGGCAGCGTCCGTTCGGTGGCAAGCAGTGCGTCAAGTCGCTGCTGCTGCTGGTGGAAGTCCGCATCATCGGCCAGTGGGCGCCAGGCCAGGTCGTGCCGCAAGGCAAGGTCGTCGCGGAAACCTTCGTCGATCGCCTGGCCCAGGACGGCGATGGCTGCTTCCCGCTCGCCTTCCAGCGCGGCCAGTACCGCCCTGTGGTAGACCAGCGACGGTGTCGCCACGCCACTTTCGCCCAGGCGTGCGTATTCCAGGCTCAGGACCGCGAGGATGGCTCGGCGTTGCGTGTCGCCCCATGGCAACAGGGCCGCCCAATTGGCGAGTTGGCCCAGGCATGGCTTCAGGTCGATGAAGTTCAGGAACGGGTCGCCGTCGGCGAAGCGGCGGCGGTAAGGGACTCGCACGGCCTCCGCTTGTCCGTTCGAGGCCTGCGCCTGGGCCGACGGCTGCGGCTGCGGTGCCCTGGCCGGCAAATCGACGGCGCCATCCACCGGAGGGGGCGTGTAATGCACCGTGCCGATGAAGCGGAAGCCCAGGCTGTGCACGGTGGCGATGTAGCGCGGCTCCGCAGACGAATCACCCAGCGTGTGGCGCAGTTGCGAAACCGCCCGGTTGAGTACGCCGGGTGTGACGTGACGATGTCCCCAGACGATATCCAGCAGCGCGTCCTTGCTTACCATCTCGCCGGCATGGCACAGCAGGGTCAGCAGCAGCATGTAGGCCTTGGGTTCCACCGGCAACGGCCGACCGTCGCGCTCCAGTCGGTGCGCGGCTGGCTCGACCAGGATATTGTCGAACCGATAGATTCCGGTGTTTTCAGGCTCGATTCGAGGCATGGCTTCGACCTGGGCCACGAAGTTTTCTGAAGCTACGCCGTCAAAGATTAGATGCGCGTGACGTTGCCGGCCGATGCGAACACCCGATTGCTTGCGCATGAAACACTCGTGGCAGCCACAGCATTTCCACCGACTTGTTCCGCGATTTCCTCATGATCCGCGGCGGTCGCTGGGCATGGGTTCCCTGGCGTCCGGCGTGCCGCGGTTCCACGTGAACCGAGAGGGCTGCGGCGCCGGATGGCGGCAGGTCTTTCGAGGTCACCGCCGCCGGGTGATTCAGGCGCGGAAGGTGTTGCCGTTGCCGGACGCTGCCTGGCTCGGCTTGAACTCGCTGGCGCGGCCGTTCAGTACCAGGGTCTTGGCCAGCAGGTCGTGAAAGCCCTGCTTGCGGGTGGTCCATGCCACCGCCAGATAGCAGACGAGGGGGATCAGGGCGGTCAGGACATTGGTCAGTCGAACCGCGTTGCGGGCCAGGCTGCGCCCGAGGCTGATGCGCCTTCCTTCCAGGTCGGTGACGCGCAGGCCCAGCGCCAGCTTGCCCGGCGTGGCCTGCCAGGCGGAGCATTCGAAGAAGGCGTAGTAGAGATAGCCCACCAGCAGTGCCCACATCGTGGCCGGACGAACGGCCCTGGCGTATTCCTCCATCGCCAGGGTGGGCGTGGCGCCGCCCTGGATTTGTGTCATGAAATGCTCGAATGCGGTGGTGGCGCCCATGGACAGCGCAATCATGAAGACCGGAACCAGCAGGATCAGGTAATCGATCACCCAGGCGGCGAATCGCTTCCAGAAGCCGGCACAATCTTCCAGGGTCGCGGCGTTGGTTGACGGTAATGGCGTCGTGGAAGGAGCGGCCGGCACGCTGCGAGTTTCATCGGGGAACAGCACCGACAACGGCTGCCAGTCGGCGAGGCCTTCGTGCCAGGCCAGGTCGGCCGCGCTCAGCTGGCCGCTGCGCAGCCACGCGCGCACGTCGTCTTCCTTGTACGGGCCATGCCGTTCGCCGTCACGGCCGATCCAGATTTCCATCGAGCCCACTCCTCGCGCTGGTGAATGTACGGATCATGCCATGGTCGCATGGCGGCAGAGGGCCTGGATGCAGCGGGCCGCTCTTCCGGATCGTGGCCCCGCGCACTGGCTCGGGGATAGCGCGCCCGGCTCGTGCCACCCGGCGAACGGGGCAGCTTCAGTACCCCGGATGATTCCCGAGGTTTCGGCCGGTCTGTTTCGCAGGTGGACTCACTACAAACCATCAGTCAATCCACAACCATCCATCGTGAATCCGTGAATCAAGTCCCGCTGCATCGGCCTATGGTTCCGCAACGGACCGGGGGATCCACCTGGAGGCTTATATGAAACACACGATCATTGCTTCAATCGTCGCGCTCGGTCTGGCCTGCGCCAGCGGCGGCAGCATCGCCCAGGACCAGTCGCGAACGGCCAGCTTGCAGAACATCATGGTCACCGCGCCAGCGGGCCAATACGAGACCTACACGGTCGACCTGAACACGGGCTTCGGGTTGAAGGTGCTCGTCGGCAACAGGCATGGGCAGTACATGGAAGCACGGCGTGCGACGGAGAGCCTGGAAGGCCTGCGCAAGCAGGGCATGGCCCAGTCGCCTTTCGTCAATGTGGCCATCGACAACTCACCTGGCGAAAGCCACGCCTGGAAAATTTTGTTGTCCGACCGTGCACGGCGGACGCTGGCCATCGTCGACGTGTATTGCAAGCACTTCGTCAGGAATGATGGCAAACAGTGCCGGCTGGTTCCCCGGCCGGTTTCGGGGAGTTCGGACAACCAGCTGGCGGCATCGACCGAGACAAGGGGCGCATCACTTGCCGAGGTACAGGCAGGTTCTCGCTAAGCCTGATGCATCGTGCTGGCCGGATGCCTGCGCGGCGCGCTGGTGATCGCCTGCCGAGGGCAGGTTTGCTTTTCCGTGCGGTGACGGGACAAGGGCTGGCGCCGCCATGGCGCCTGCCCCTTGCGTCGGGGCGTGCGCGGCAACTCGCAGGGAAGGAAGTGGCCCGGATGTGCGCGGCGGATGAGCGGAAGCAGGAGAGGTCGATCAAGCGACGCGGCGCTTCAGGTGCACCAGCAGCAGCGAGATCGCGGCTGGGGTGACGCCGCTGACGCGCGCGGCCTGGCCGATGGTGGCCGGCAACGAACGCTTCAGCTTCAGCAGCACCTCGGCCGACAACCCGCGCACCTTGTCGTAGTCGAAGCCGGCGGGGATCGCGGTGTGCTCGTGGCGACGCTGGCGCTCGATCTCCTCGCGCTGGCGCTCGAGGTAGCCGGCGTACTTCACCTGAACTTCGACCTGCGCGGCGACGTCGTCGCGCTCCACCGCTGGCCCGAGTTCGGGCACGCCGGCAAGCGTCGCGTAATCGAGTTCGGGCCGGCGCAACAGGTCGATGGCGCTGGTTTCGCGGCTGACCACGATGCCCAGCTGGCGTTCGACCGCGGCACCACGGGTGTTCCCCGGAGTCACCCACAGCGTGCCCAGGCGCTGCAGCTCGCGCTCGACCGCGTCGCGCTTGGCACGCAGCGCGTCGAAGCGCGCCGGCGGCACCACGCCCAGCTCGAAACCCTGTTCGGTGAGGCGCAGGTCGGCGTTGTCCTCGCGCAGGTGCAGCCGGTATTCGGCGCGCGAGGTGAACATGCGGTACGGCTCGATGGTGCCGTTGCTGGTGAGGTCGTCGATCAGCACGCCGAGGTAGGCCTCGTCGCGGCGCGGGTACCACGGCGCCTTGCCCTGCACCGCGAGCGCGGCGTTGAGACCGGCAAGCAGGCCCTGCGCGGCGGCTTCCTCGTAGCCGGTGGTGCCGTTGATCTGGCCGGCGAAATACAGGCCGGGGATCGCCTTCGTCTCCAGCCACGGCTGGAGTCCGCGCGGGTCGAAGTAGTCGTACTCGATCGCGTAGCCGGGGCGGGTGATGTGCGCGTGCTCGAAACCCTTGATCGACTGCACCAGCGCCAGCTGCACGTCGTACGGCAGCGAGGTGGAGATGCCATTCGGGTAGATCTCGAACGTATCCAGCCCTTCCGGCTCGATGAAGATCTGGTGTGAGGACTTCTCCGCGAAGCGCACCACCTTGTCCTCGATCGACGGGCAGTAGCGCGGGCCGACGCCCTCGATCTGGCCGGTGTACAGCGGCGAGCGATCCAGCGCGCCGCGGATGATCTCGTGCGTGCGCTCGGCGGTATGCGTGATCCAGCAGCTGACCTGGCGCGGATGCTCGTCGCGCGAACCGAGATAGGAGAACACCGGCGCCGGCGCGTCACCGGGCTGCTCTTCCAGGCCGCTGAAATCGATGCTGCGTCGGTCGATGCGTGGCGGCGTGCCGGTCTTCAGGCGGTCGGCGGCGACCGGCAGCTCGCGCAGCCTTTGCGCCAGCGTGCTGGCCGGCGGGTCGCCGGCGCGGCCACCGGCGTACTGCGCCTGGCCGATGTGGATCTTGCCGGCGAGGAAGGTGCCGGCGGTGAGCACGACGCTGTGCGCGCCGAAGGTGAGCCCCATCTGGGTGACCACGCCGCAGACGCGGCCGCCCTCGATGAGCAGGTCGTCCACCGCCTGCTGGAACAGTTCCAGGTTCGGCTGCGTCTCCACCATCCGGCGGATCGCCGCCTTGTACAGCGCGCGGTCGGCCTGGCAGCGGGTGGCACGCACGGCTGGGCCCTTCGACGCGTTCAGCGTGCGCCACTGGATGCCGGCGCGGTCAGCCGCGTGCGCCATCGCGCCGCCCAGCGCGTCGATCTCCTTCACCAGGTGGCCCTTGCCGATGCCGCCGATGGCGGGATTGCAGCTCATCTGGCCGATCGTCTCGATGCTGTGGCTGAGCAGCAGGGTGCGTGCACCGGTGCGCGCGGCGGCCAGCGCGGCTTCGGTGCCGGCGTGGCCGCCGCCGATCACGATGACGTCGTAGTGGGTCGGGTGGCGCATCAAACTGACCTGAGCGTGCAAAAAGTGACGAAACGGGGCGCCATGGTAACGCCAGCAACGGCTTGCGAGTCGCCAGGGACGGCTGGCACATTTCCTGCTTACGGAGAACCAGCACTTTCAGGGGCAGACGCTGCGCGACCACGCGCGCCGAGATCGGACGGACAGGGGTTCGATCGCGTACCAGGAAAGGAAGCAAGACGGCACCCCTCGGGGTGCCGTCGTCTTTTGCGCGGCCGAAAAGTCTGTCAGGGCCCACAAAGACAAGGCCCCGCGGCTTGGCGGCCGCGGGGCCTTGTGCTGTTAGATCTGACGCCCGGCGGTCTCAGGAACAGGGGGAATCCAGGATGACCGTATTGCCGGGCGCCAGAAACCGGAAATCTGCTGGCGCGAACCACGGTCGTTGCCGTGGAACGTGGGTCGATATTCGCCGCAAATGCGTGAACAAGGGGTGACTGAAAAGGGATTTTGTGTCCGATCGCGGCAGCAGCTGACGTGCTGCGTCAGTCGTGTGATTACGGGCACGAATCGAGCGTGATCCAGATCACGTGTGGCACGGCGGTTGCTTCTCCCCAAGTCACCAACTACTGAGGGATGCGCCATGGACACGAGCTTCGATTTCCAACCGGTTTATCCGCATCACGACCTGCTGGTCGAACTCGGCCGGGTCGAGATGGCCATCGACGGTTTGAGCGACCGCGAAGACAGCGAGCGCGATGCGCTGCAGCCGAGCCTGGAGTCGCGCATGCAGAGCCTGCTCGATGCGCTCGATCATCTGGCCGTCTGAATGAAGCATCCCGCCCGCGTGCGTGGTGGCACCGCCACGCATGCCAGGGCGACTGCGCGGGCCAGGCTTGCTGCCGCCGCGTTCGATCAGTGATTCAGCACACTGTCGATGATCTCGGCCAGGTTGCGGGAAAGCCCGCGATGACCGGCCAGTTCCACGATCGCCGCATGCGCGGCCTCGCGCCGTAGCGGCTCCAGCCGCTGCCAGCCATTGAATGCCGTGGCCAGCCGCGCTGCAACCTGCGGGTTCAGCCCATCCAGCGCCACCAGCCGTTCGGCCAGCAACCGGTAGCCGGCGCCGTCGGTACGGTGGAAGCCGCTCGGGTTGTTGCGCACGAACGCACCCAGCAGCGACTGCACCCGGTTCGGGTTCTTCAGCGTGAATGCGGCGTCGCGCTCCAGCTCGCGTACGCGAGCCAGTGCCGGTTTGCCCGGCAGCTGCGCCTGCACCGCAAACCACTTGTCCAGCGCCAGCGCATTGCCGGCGTGGCGTTCGCGATAATCGCGCAGTGCCGCGGCAGCCTGCGGGGCGTCGTGGCGCACCAGCACGGACAGCGCGGCGAGGCGGTCGGTCATTCCGGGTGCGTCGCGATACTGCGCGGCCGCCAGTTCGCAGGCGCCATCGTGGTCGAGCAGCGCCAGCAGCTCCAGCACGCGGCGCTTGAGCCGGCGACGCGCCTGGCTGAGTGCGTCGAGTTCGATCGTGGCGTGAGCAACCAGCGCCGCGTAACGCTGGCGCAGGGCGGTGGCGCCGAGCCGTTGCGCCAGCCGCTGCTGCAGGGTCTGGCGCAGGCGGTGGATGCGCTGCGGATCGATCGCGCTTTCGCGCTCGGCCAGTTCGACCTCGCCCGGTGGTGTCAGCAGGTCGGCCAGCAGGGCATCGTCGAGGGCCGCGCTGTCGAACAGTTTGGCCAGCGCATCGCACCAGGCCTGCAGGGCGGTACCGACGGTACCGTCGCGCAGGTCCTCGTAGGCGCGTGCGGCCAGCTGCTGGCCGGCTTCCCAGCGGTTGAAACCATCGGCGTCGTGGCCCAGCAGCAGGGCCAGCTCGTCCGGCGTGTAATCGCATTCCAGGATCACCGGCGCGGAGAACCCGCGCAGCAGCGACGGTACCGGCACTGTGGCGACGTTGGTGAAGACGAAGCTCTGCTCGGCGCGGTCGAGCACCACCACCTGTTCGGTGGCGGGTCTGGACGTCTGGCCGTCCATATGTAGCGGCAGCATGTCGCCGCGCTGGGTGAACAGTGCCAGCTTGACCGGGATCGGCAGCGGCGGCCGGGCCTCGGTCGCGGCGGCGCCGGCCATGTGCTGGGCCAGCGTCAGCGTATAGGTGTGGGCGGCCGCGTCGTAGCGGCCCTGCGCCTTCAGTCGCGGCGTGCCGGCCTGGGCGTACCAGGCGAGATAGGGCGAGAGGTCGGTGTCGTTCGCCTCGCCCAGCGCGGCGAGGAAATCCTCCAGCGTGGCGGCGCGACCGTCGTTGCGTGCGAAGTAGCGGTCCATGCCGCGGCGGAAGCCGTCGCGACCCAGCGCGCCGGCCAGCATGCGCACCAGCTCGGCACCCTTCTCGTACACCGTGGCGGTGTAGAAGTTGTTGATCTCGCTGTACTGCGCCGGGCGCACCGGATGCGCCAGCGGGCCGGCGTCCTCGGGGAACTGGGCGCGACGCAGCAGGGCGACGTCCTCGATGCGCTTCAGCGGTGCCGAGTTCATGTCGGCCGAGAAGCTCTGCTCGCGAAACACGGTCAGCCCTTCCTTCAGCGACAGCTGGAACCAGTCGCGGCAGGTGACGCGGTTGCCGCTCCAGTTGTGGAAGTACTCGTGCGCCACCACCGCCTCGACGTGGCGGTACTCCTCGTCGGTGGTCGAGTCCGGCGCGGCCAGCAGGCACTTCGCGTTGAAGATGTTGAGGCCCTTGTTCTCCATCGCGCCCATGTTGAAGTCATGGGTGGCGACCACGTGGAACACATCCAGGTCGTAGTTGCGGCCGTAGGCCTGCTCGTCCCAGCGCATCGCGCGTTCCAGCGCATCCATCGCGTAGTGGCAGCGGTCGATCGCGTCGGCTTCGGCCCAGATCTTCAGTTGCACGGCGCGGCCGTCGGCGGTGACGTAGTCGCGTTCGATCTTTTCCAGATGGCCGGCGACCAGGGCAAACAGGTAGCTCGGCTTCGGATGTGGGTCGACGAAGCGCGCCCAGTGTCGGCCGCCTTCCAGTTCGCCAGCGCCATCCGGGTCGCCGCCGGCCAGCAGCACCGGGAAGCGCGCGCGGTCGGCGCGCAGGGTAACCGTGTAGCGGGACAGCACGTCGGGCCGGTCGGGGAAGAAAGTGATGTGGCGGAAACCCTCGGCCTCGCACTGGGTCAGCAGGAAGCCGCTCTCGCGCGGGCCGGACAGGTACAGGCCTTCCAGCGCGGTGTTCGCCGCCGGGCGCAGCCGCACGCGGGTCTCCAGCACGCTGCCGTCGTGGGCGCCGTCCACTTCCAGCACGTTGCCGGTGTAGCGATAGGCCGTGGCGGGCAGTTGTTCGCCGTCCAGCTTGATCGACAGCAGCTGCAGGTTCTCGCCGTCCAGCCGCAGCGGCGCGTCCTGCGCGGGGTCGCGCCGCAGCAGCAGGCGCGCGGACAACTCGCTGGCGTCGATGCCGAGGTCGAAATCCAGCTCGACCGTCTCGACCCGCCAGGCGGGCGCACGGTAGTCGCTGAGGCGGATCGACGCTGAAGCTTGTTGCGGAAGTGCGTGCATGGGAGAACGGCAACGGGAATGGGGACTGCTCAGGTTAACATGGGGTGTTTCAACGGCAGGAGAACCCCGTGAATGCGACGCGATATGCCGCCGAGCGCAGCCGTCTCGGCGGTCAGGAAATCGTGGTGCTGGCCGATGCCGGTGGCGGTCGGCGTATCCGCATCGCGCGGCATGGTGCGGCCCTGCTCGGCTTCGAGGTGGTCTTCGCCGGCGCCACGCGCGATCTCGCCGATGGCTACCGCGACGCGGCCGAAGTGCCCGCGCGTCTCGGCTCGCGCTTCGCGATCATGGTGCCGTTCGCCGGGCGGATCGCCGATGCGCGCTACCGCTTCGACGGCCAGCCGCAGGACTTGCAGCCCGGCGTCGTCGGCGCCGCGCGCGCCAGCCGGCACGGTTTCGTGCGCGACGTGGACTTCGACATCGCAGCCTTGAGCGCCGACGACAGCGGCGCGCAAGTCACCCTGACCACTTCCGCGATCCGTCCGCAGCCGGGCTATCCGCATGCGATCGACCTCGCCGTGACGTACACCCTGGACGTCGGCGGCCTCACCCTGGAAGCACGCATGCGCAACGTCGGCGACAGCGCGGCGCCGTGTTTCTTCGGCTGGCATCCGTACTTCCGCGTGACCGATGGCGAGATCGACGACTGGCAGCTGCAGATTCCCGCGCAGACCCTGATCCGCACCGGTGCCGACCTGATCGCGCTGGCCGGCGCGGAAGCCTACGTGACGCTGGACGATGCGCCGGCGCTGGATTTCCGCGAGCCGCGGCGGATCGGCGACAGCATCATCGACCAGGGCTACACCGACCTTGACGCCGACGCCGACGGCCGCATCCGCACCCGCCTGCGCGACCCGGCCAGCGGCTTCGCCATCGCGGTGTGGCAGGAGCACGGCGTGATGCACGCGTTCACCGCCGACACGGTGAGCCGCGATGCGCGCCGCGCGGTGGCGCTGGAGCCGATGGAGTGCATGGCCGACGCGTTCAACCGGCCCGAATGCGCCGCGGCGATCCGGCTCGAACCCGGCGCCGAGCGCCGTTTCCGTTGTGGCGTGGAGATCGAGCCGTGATGGATGCCTTGCCCAGCTTCGATGACATCCGCGACGCCGCCGCGCGCATCGCGCCGTACGCGAACGTCACGCCGGTGCTGCGCAGTGCGGCGCTGGACGCCTTGAGCGGCGCCGAGCTGCACTTCAAGTGCGAGAACCTGCAGCGCGGCGGCGCGTTCAAGTTCCGCGGCGCCTGCAATGCGGTGTGGTCGCTCGGCGACGAACAGGCGGCGCGCGGCGTGGTCACCCATTCTTCCGGCAACCACGGCAACGCGCTGGCGCTGGCCGCCGCCACCCGCGGCATTGCTGCGCACGTGGTGGTGCCGGAAGGCGCGGTACGCGCCAAGCTCGAAGCGATCGAGCGCGCTGGCGCGGTGCTGCATCGCTGCGTGCCGACCCAGGCCGCGCGCGAGGCGATGTGCGCCGAGGTGCAGCACGCCACCGGCGCCGAGCTGGTGCACCCGTATGCGGACACCCGGGTGATGGCCGGCCAGGGCACGCTCGCGCTGGAGCTGCTGCGGCAGGTGCCGGAGCTGGATGCGCTGATCACCCCGGTGGGCGGTGGCGGCCTGGCCAGCGGCGTGGCGATCGCCGCGCACGGCATCGATCCGGCCTTGACCCTGTTCGGCGCCGAGCCGCTCGGTGCCGACGACGCGGCGCGCTCGCTGGCGCACGGCACGCGGATCACCACGGTGGTGCCGGACACGGTTTGCGACGGCCTGCGCGCGCTGGTCGGCGAACGTAACCTCGATGCGCTGCGCATGCATCGCGTCGAAGTGATCACGGTCAGCGACGCGGAGACCATCGCGGCGATGCAGCTGTTGTGGTCGGAGCTGAAGCAGGTGGTGGAAGTGTCCAGCGCCACCGTGCTGGCGGCGATCCTCAAACAGCCTCAGCGCTTCGCCGGCCGGCGCGTCGGCGTGGTGTTGACCGGCGGCAACGTGGATCTGCAGACGTTGCCCTGGTAGGCGCGAGGGCGGATCAACCCGGCACGGATTCCACCGCCGCGCTGCCGCTGGCTGGCGCGTCGTCGTCGGGAGTAACGGCGGGCGCATGGCGCGCGAGGGCGTGCAGGTCCAGCTGTCCGACCGGGATCGGCGTGTAGTCCGCGCCGAAGGCCACTTCGCCCGGCCGCCAGCCGGCAGGCTGGCGCACGGCGACCCAGAAACGTCTCAGCGCGGCCCAATGCAGCCCGACCAGGCCGTAGTTGTTGTCGGCGTCGACAAGCGGGTCGCCCACGCCGGTCGGCCGCGGCGGCTCGCCGTACAGCGCCGTGCCGAATAGCACGTCCCAGAACGAGAGGACCTGGCCGTAGTTGCAGTTGTGCAGCGTCGGCCGCTCGGGATCGACCAGCATGTGGTGCAGGCGATGGAATTTCGGGGCGACGAACACGCGGTCGAACACGCGGCCGAAGCCCAGCCGCACGTTGGTGTGCGAGAAGTTCTGCACCAGTTCGCCGAGCAGCATCAGCCAGGCGAACTCGTCCGGGTCCACGCCGATCACCAGGCCCACCGTGGCCAGGATCATCGACTGGATGAAACCGTCCACCAGGCTGCCGCGGTCGTTGGTCCAGCAGCTCATCTGGCGCGTGCTGTGGTGCATGCTGTGCAGCGCCCACCACCACGGGATCGCGTGCTGGGTGCGGTGCATCCAGTAGTACACGAAGTCGTAGATCACGTAGTAGACGGCAAACAGCACGTAGGGATGCTGGTTGAACCACGGCACCCAGTGGGTCAGCGCCAGCGCCGAGCCGGTGCCCGGATCGACCGCATCACCGCCGCCGCCGAACAGGTGGCTGAAGGGCATCAGCACCAGGTAGGTGAACAGCGGGAAGATGCCCAGCAGCATCAGCAGCGTGTAGTTGCGGTCGACCCGGGTCAGCCGGCGGTCGCTCCAGCGCTCGGCCGGAAACCAGGTCTCCAGCGGGCGGAAGACCAGGCCGATGATGCCCACCTGCAGCGCCGCGATCAGCAGCGCGGCGGCGATGTCGTCGGGGCTGCCGCTCAAGCCGTCCAGGTGCAGCGCATCCAGCAGCGGCACCACGGCATGTGCGCTCAGCCAGCTGACCCAGTGTGCCCACAGTTGGGGTAGATCGAACATCGACGTTTCTTCGGTTTCGGCAGCTGCGCATCATATCGCTGCGCGAAAGCCCGCACGCTGAATGGCGCTCAGCGGCGCCGCCGCGCGCCCACGCCGCTGACCGCGACCAGTCCCAGCAGCACGAACACGATGCCGAGCAGTTCCATCGCCGACGGCTGCTCGTGCAGGATCAGCCAGGCCAGCAGCACGCTGACGATCGGCACGCCCAGGCTGGACACGCTGGCTACCGTGGTCGGTAGCCGCTGCAGCACGATCGACCACAACCACCAGGCCAGGCTGGAGGCCAGCAGCACGCTGTAGGTCAGCCCGCCGATGAAGATCCAGTTCCACTCGATCGTGCGCTCCGGCACCGCCAGCGCGATCACGCCGAGCGCGCTGCCGCCCAGCAGCATCTGCCACGCCGTGAGGCTGAGTACCGACGGCGCGTGCCGCTGGAACAACCGCTTGCTGAGCACCGTGCCGGCGGCCCAGGTGATACCGCCGGCGATCGCCAGCGTGGTGCTGAGCGTGCTGCCCATGTTGCGCCACGGCTCGATGATGCACAGCAATCCGAACGCGGCCAGCGCCAGCCCCAGCCAGTGCCGCGCGGTGGGCCGGTCGCCCAGCAGCAGCCAGGCCAGCAGCACCGCCCAGAACGGCATGGTGTAGGCCAACAGCGCCACGTGGCCGGCGCCGCCATCGAGCAGCGCCCACTGCTCCAGCCCCTGGAACGCGGTGGTCTGGCACAGCCCGATCAACAGCGTGGGCAGCAACGGCGGCGGGCGCAGCGATTGCCGCGACAGCAGCAGCGCGGCGAACAGCACGGCGGCGCCGAGCAGGTAGCGCAGCGCGGCGAAGTGGAACGGCCCGGCGTACGCCAGCACCTGTTTCATCACGACCCAGCTGTAGGCCCAGATCAGGATGGTGACGAGCAACGCGGACAGTGCGCCGCGTGATGGCGAGGGGGGCATGGGAAACCGGTACGGAGTGGGGCGACAAGTCTAGCGGCCTGGGTTACGTTGTGCGCCACCCATCGACCTTCCGTCAGCCATGACTGAGACCCCCGAACTTCAACGCTGCCACTGGGCCGCGGGCAGCGATGCGCTGATGCGCAACTACCACGACACCGAGTGGGGCGTGCCGCTGCATGACGACCGCGCGCTGTTCGAGTTCCTCTGCCTTGAAGGCGCCCAGGCCGGCCTGTCCTGGCGTACCGTGCTGGCCAGGCGCGACAACTACCGCAAGGCCTTCCACGATTTCGAGATCGCCCGCGTCGCCGCGATGACCGACCGCGAACTGGAAGAGCGGTTGCTCGATCCGGGCATCATCCGCAATCGCCTGAAGGTCTGGTCCACCCGCGACAACGCAATCGCCGCAACGAAAGTGATCGTGGAATTCGGCAGTCTGGACGGCTATCTGTGGTCGTTCGTCGACGGCAGGCCGCTGCGCAACCGCTGGCGCAGCCAGGCCGAGGTGCCGGCCAGCACGGCACTGTCCGACCGCATGAGCAAGGCGCTGAAGAAACGCGGTTTCCGCTTCGTCGGCAGCACCATCTGCTACTCGCTGCTGCAGGCCACCGGCATGATTGATGACCATCTGGTCGGCTGTTTCCGGCACAACGGGTCACGTTAGGCCGCGTCGCAAAAAGTTTCGATCGGCGCCCGATGCGGGCAATGTGATGGCAAAAATGCCTAGTCGTTCACATAATCGTGAGGAATGATGACGGCTGTTGTTCAGCGCGTGAAATGCATGCTGAACAAGAGCGCTGTCGCCGCTTGTGCGCCGTGCGCGCATGACGCCAAGATGCATGCAGAGACGTCGGCGGCATGCGAATCGGCCGTGCCATGAGGCGGATTCGGAACAGGGGCCTGCCTGCAGGGAAGCACACCGCGTCGTCTTGTCGGCATTCCGCCATCGTTGCATTCTCTGGAGCCATTCCATGACATTCCGTCCTCTCAAACACACGCTGATCTGTGCTGCGGTGCTTGGTGCGTTGTCCCTCGCACCGGTGATGGCGCAAACCGCCGGCACCACGACGACCACGACCACCACCACGGCCACCCATGAATCGGTGACGTTGAGCAACCAGTTCGACACGTTCGCCGGTTCGACCACCAACGCGCAGGCCCTGGTGCAGGGGTTGCGCGACGGCACCGCGATCACGCTCACCGAGCCGGCGCCCACCACCGGCACCGGTACTACCACGGGCACCACGACCACGGTGTCGACCACCTTCACCCCCGCCACCGGCCCGATGGGCTACGGCAACGTGAAGATCGCGCTGTCGCTGGCTGAAGCCAGCCTGGCCAAGGCCGGCATCACCGATCCGACCGCGGCCGAACTCGAGGCCGCGCTGAACGGTGGCACCCTGGTGCTGGCCGACGGCACCAGCATCGATCTCAACGGCGTGCTGGCCGCGCGCGCTGCCGGCGAAGGCTGGGGCCAGATCGCCAACAGCATGGGCTTCAAGCTGGGTGACGTGATGCGTTCGCCGAAGGCCGCCGGCAGCGCTTCGGCGAGCGCGCATGCGCACGCCGGCGTTTCGGTGACCAAGGTCGAGTTCGGCAAAAGCCACCTGGCTGACCGCCCGAGCGCGACCGACCACGCGGGCAAGCCCGATTTTGCCGGCAAGCCGGACTTCGCGAACAAGCCGACGATCCCGGATCGCCCGCAGATTCCGGACCATCCCACCCATGCAGGTCGCCCGGGCGGCTGATTCCGGGCTTCTCCGGCATGTCGTAATCCATGCAGGCCCGGTGTGATGCCGGGCCTGCTGCCATATCTCTTTCAGCAAGGAAACTCTTCATGCGCAACCCACAACACTGGATGATCGTCGGCGGACTGCTGCTGATCGGTGCGCCAGCGGCCCATGCCGCCACGTCGGGCAGCGACCAGTTCAGCCTTGCCGCAGGCGCCGACTACAGCAGCGGCAAGTACGGCACCGACACCACCACCGACATCTGGTCGGTGCCGGTGACGGCGGCGTACCAGACCGACCGCTGGACCTTCAAGCTCACCGTGCCGTACATCAACATCAGCGGCGCGGGCAACGTGATCCCCGGCGTGGGCAAGGTGAACAACGGCAACCCGCTTGGGCGCGGCCTTGGCCACATCATCGGCGGTACCGGCGGCGGCAACACCACCACCACCTCCAGCGGTTCGGCCTCCGGCCTGGGCGACATCACGGCGTCAGCCGGCTACGAGCTGTTCACCAGCGCCGACCGCACCGCCGGCCTGGATCTCACCGGCAAGGTGAAATTCGGCACTGCCGACGAGAACAAGGGCCTGGGCACCGGCAAGAACGATTACGGCCTCTCGCTGGATACCTACAAGGTTGTCGGCGACTGGACCGCGTTCGGTGGCGTGGGCTGGATGAAATACGGCAGCTCGCAGTACATCAAGCTGAAGAACGGCTTCAACGCGAACATCGGTGCCGATTACAAACTCGGCCCCAGCGACAACATCGGCGCGTACTACTACTACCGCGAGCGGATCGCCGATGGCGGCGCCCCGCAAAGCGAAGTCACCGGCTACTGGAACCACAAGTTCAACGACAGCCTGCGCGTGCAGGCCTACGCGCTTGCCGGCTTCGCCAACGGCAGTCCGGATTACGGCGTGGGCGCGTCGCTGAAGTACAGCTTCTGATCGACCGGGCTTCGTGCGCCTTGCGCACGAAGCCCGCATGCGGGTGTGTTATTTGCGCCGCGATGCGTGCATGGCGGTGAGGGGCCGTGCCGCGGGATACGCGGCACGGCTGGCCGATCGGTGGACCCCCCAGGTGTGCGCAGCCCTGCGGGTGACAGCGGTGGGCTTTGCGCACGGCGACGGGCATCATTGGCCACCCGTTTCCTGCCGGCTTTGTCCGTGTCCCCACGTTCCGATTACGCCCCGGTGCTGTTCGCCGTCGCCATGCTGCTGGTCAGCATGGTGTCGTACCAGTGCGGCGCCGCGCTGGCCAAGCAGCTGTTTCCGCTGATCGGCGCGCAGGGCGCCACGGCGTGCCGGCTGGGGCTGGGTGCGCTGATCCTGCTGCTGGTGCGGCGACCCTGGCGTTCGCCGCGACGCGTGCGCGACGTGCGCGCGCTATGGGGTTACGGCCTGTCGATCGGCGCGATGAACCTGGTGTTCTACATGTCGCTGCGCACGATTCCGCTGGGCATCGCGGTGGCGCTCGAATTCACCGGGCCGCTCGCGCTGGCGTTGTTCGGCTCGCGCCGGTGGCTGGATTTCGCGTGGATCGCGCTGGTGCTGGCGGGGTTGGCCCTGCTGCTGCCGCTGCGCGCCCAGGCACAGGCGCTCGATCCAGTGGGCATGATGTATGCGCTGGCCGCGGGCGTGGGCTGGGCGCTGTACATCGTGCTGGGCCAGAGGGCGGGTGCAGCGCATGGCGCGGACACGGTGACCCTGGGTACCTGCATCGCGGCATTGCTGGCCATTCCGTTCGGGGTCGTGCACGCGGGCAGCGCGCTGTTCGCGCCGGCGCTGCTGCCGCTGGCGCTGGGCGTGGCGGTGCTCAGTTCGGCCTTGCCGTATTCGCTGGAGATGCTGGCGCTGACCCGCCTGCCCACGCGCACGTTCGGCACCTTGCTGAGCCTGGAGCCGGCCATCGCGGCCGTCGCCGGCGTCGGCTTTCTCGGCGAGCAGCTGAGCGCGCTGCAGTGGCTGGCGATCGCGGCGATCATCGTGGCCGCGGCCGGCACGGCACTGAGCGTGCGCCAGCCGGTGGCCGAGCCGCCGCCCAACTGAGCACCCACGTTCGCTTCGTCGACGACCGGGCACGGCCTGGCGCAAGACGCTGGCGACTTCGCCGTGCATGCGACTTCAATGCGGCTCCGACCCCACCTGAGGACAAGGCGCATGAAGAAGATCGTGATGGCTTCCGGTTTGTGGATGGTGCTGGCATGTGCAAGCCTGCCGGGCACGGCACGGGCCGCCGATGACGTCCAGGCAAAGGCGCAGATCGGGCAACTGGTCGAGCGCTTCCAGGCCGCCATCATCGCGCACGACAAGACGGCGCTCGAAGGGATGTTCGTTGCCGACGGCGGTTCCTGGTTCGAGGTGCTGGGCGAGGATGCCTACCGGCAGATCAAGGCGAAGAAGCCGGATCTGTCGCGCGTCCACGCCGACAACTATCGCCACTTCGCCGCCTTCATCGGCGACAGCAAGCAGCGCATCGAGGAGCAGTTCTCCAACGTGCGCATCCAGACCGACGGCGCGGTGGCGTCGGTGTACTTCGACTTCATCTTCCTGGTTGATGGCAGGCGCAACAACGTCGGCAGCGAAACCTGGCAGCTGGTGCACACGGGCGAGGGCTGGAAGATCAGCGCGATGGCCTATTCGAGCTATCCGGATCGCACGCGTTAAAGTGGCGAACAGGGCGTGGGCCGCGCGCCGTTTCAGGGAATCCACATGATGCGTGTCGCCACCGCCCGTGAGGGGGCGGCTTCCATCTGGCTGCCGTGGCTGGCCGGCGCACCGCTGGTGCTGTGCATGACGGTGATGGCCTTGCCGGAGATCGGCCACGGCCATGCGCTGGCGTTTCGCGGCGTGTATGCGCTTGCCTACCTGCTGTGGACGCTGCCGCTGGTCGTCGTGCAGCGTGCGCTGCAGCGTCGCGTGTCGTGGCCGGTGAGCGTGCTCGCGCTGCTGGCGCTGACCTACCTGATGTCGATCGCCAACAACGCGCTGGCCCTGCTGCTGGCGGTGCACTGGAAGGCGGTGCCGGCGTATGACTGGCATCGCCTGTTCGGCGGGCTGGACGGCTGCTGGCTGGCGCTGATCGCGTTCTGCGCGATCCATGCCGTGGTCGATCGCTACCGCGCGCTGGAGGCCGAGCGCGAGCGCGTACGCGAGGCACTGGCGCTGGCCCGTGACGCCGAGTTGCGCGCGTTGCGCTACCAGCTGCATCCGCACTTCCTGTTCAACACGCTCAATGCCGTCTCCACCTTGGTCGCCGAGCAGCGCGGCGCCGATGCCAACCGCATGCTGGCGCGCCTGGCCGACCTGCTGCGCGCCACGCTGGAACGCAGCGAGGTGCACGAGGTGTCGCTGGCCGAGGAACTGGCGCTGACCGGTCACTACCTGGACATCGAGAAGATCCGGCTGGGCGACCGGCTGACCCTGGACCTGCGGGTCGGCGCCGACTTGTTGCACGCCGCGGTGCCCGCGCTGTTGCTGCAGCCGCTGGTGGAGAATGCGATTCGCCACGGCATCGCGTCGCGCGCCGAGGGCGGACGGCTGGCCTTGCACGTCGAACGCGTGGACGGGCGCCTGCATCTGCGCCTGCGCAACAACGGCGTGGCGTCGGTGGCCGGAACCGATGCGGGGTCACGCTCAGCGATCGGCCTGAGCAATGTGCGTGAACGGCTCGCGCATCTCTATGGCGCCGGGCATGACTTCGATTTTTCACTCGCGGCCAATGGCGATTGCACGGTCGAGATCAGCCTGCCGTTCCGCACGCTGGCGGCGGCGGCATGAAGCTGCGCGTGCTCATCGTCGACGACGAACCGCTGGCACGCGGCGGCGTGCGCGCCCGGCTGGCCGACCATGCCGACGTCACCGTGGTCGGCGAATGCAGCGATGGCCCCACGGCGCTCGCCGCGCTGCAGTCGCAATCGCCGGACCTGGTCTTCATCGACGTGGAGATGCCGGGCCTGAGCGGACTGGAGGTGCTGGAAGCCGTGCCATCGCAGCAGCGTCCGCTGGTGGTGCTGCTGACCGCTTACGAGCAATTCGCGCTGCGCGCGTTCGAACTGCGTGCGCTGGATTACCTGCTGAAGCCGATCGACGACGATCGTTTCGCCGATGCGCTGGACCGCGCGCGGCAGGCGCTGGCGCTGCGTCGTGGTGCCGGGGCTGCTGCGCAGGTGCCGCGTTACGCCACGCGTTTCCAGGTGCGGCTCGGCCATCGCGTGCAACTGGTGCATGCGGACGCGATCGACTGGATCGAGGCGCAGGGCGACTACGCCGGCCTGCACGTGGGTGGCCAGCTGCACCTGTTGCGCGAGCCGCTGCAGCGGCTGGGCCACCGGCTCGATCCGGCGCGGTTCGCCCGCATCCACCGTTCGAGCATCGTGCGGCTGGATCGGGTGGCGGAGTTGCAGGCGCTGTCCAACCGCGACCATCTGCTGCGTCTGCGCGACGGCACCGTGCTGCGCGCCAGCCGTACCTACGTCGATGCGTTGCGCGCGGCGCTGCTGGCCGGCGAACCCGCCTAGCGGTGCAAACCAGGCTGTTGTCATGCGATTGCCCGCCGTTTGCCCCGGCCTTGCCCGCATCGACGCGGTTCGTTTTGCCAGACTCCAGGCCTCCCACGCTTCACCACCCCACCAGGAAGCACCATGCAGCGACTCCCCGGACTGGACCTGCTGCGCGCCTGGGCGATCGTGTGGGTGATGCTGTTCCATTCCTACATCGTGGGCGGCGTCGGCGAGCAGGTCGCCTGGCTGGCGAACTACGGCTGGATGGGCGTGGACCTGTTCTTCGTGCTCAGCGGCTATCTGATCGGCTACCAGCTGCTCGCGCCGCTGGGTCGTGGTGAACCGCTGGCGTGGCGGGATTTCTACCGTCGCCGCGGGTTCCGCATCCTGCCGGCGTTTCTTGCGGTGCTGGCGGTGTACGTCGCCTGGCCGGCGGCGCGCGAGGCGCCGGGTCTGCAGCCGGCCTGGCAGTTCCTCAGCTTCACCCTCAACCTGCTGATCGACTACCAGCACAACCAGGCGTTCTCGCATGCGTGGTCGCTGTGCGTGGAGGAACATTTCTACCTGGTGTTCCCGTGGCTGGCCTGGTGGCTGATGCGGCGCCCTTCGCCGCGCCGCGCGCTGGCGGTGGGCCTGGGCGTGGTCGGTTTCGGGATGATCGTGCGCGGCTACGTGTGGCTGCACGACATGGCGCCGGTGCGCGAGATGGCCGGGCCGGCGTTCGGACTGCGCTTCGTCGAAGACATCTATTACCCGACCTGGGCGCGGCTGGACGGTTTGCTCGCAGGCGTGGCGCTGGCGGCGTTGCGGGTCCGTCGACCGCAGGCATGGATGCGCTGGCAGACGCATCGCGGCCGCCTGTTCGTGGCGGCTGCCGGGCTGTTCGCGCTGGCCTTGTGGCTGTTCCGCGATCGCCTGGGGTTCTGGCCGTCGGTGCTCGGTTATCCGCTGCTGTCGCTGGCGCTGGCCCTGGGGGTGATGGCCGCCATCGGCTTGCCCGCGCGCTGGCAGGTGCCGGGTGCGGGCTGGCTGGCGCGGATTTCCTACAGCCTCTACCTCAGCCACAAGCTGGCGCTGCATGCGGTGGCGACCTGGCTTGTGCAGCCCGGGCAGGTGCACGGGCTGGCAGTGTTCGCGCTGTACGCCCTGGGCGTGCTGGCCGTCGGCGCCACGCTGCACTACGTGGTGGAACAGCCGTTCCTGCGCTGGCGCGATCGCATCGATACCCGGCAGCTGGCGCAAGTGGCGCCTGCTGCCGTCGCTTCGTGAATCAACGCCGCCGCGAGCCGCGCAGGCTGTCGATCGAGAAGGTGGCCACCTCGCCGCCGGGCACCCGGCGCGGCTGGCCGACCGGCGGACCCCAGGCGTGCGCGCTGACCACTTCCCAGGTGGCCGGAATGCGCCCGTCCCGGCGCATGCTTTCGTACGCAGCCAGCATGCGCCGGTAGCGCGCCTTGCCGGTGAGGCCGCGGGCACGTGCGCGGTCGGCGTTGGTGGCGCCCAGGCCACGCAGTTCTTCCAGGAGCTTGCGTGGCTCGCTGTAGGTGAGGGTGTAACGGAACACGTCCAGCACCGGGTCGCGCAGGCCGGCGTTGAGCATGGCGTCGCCGACGTCGTGCATGTCGAGGAAGCGGCCCACGTGTGGCTGCTGGTCGGCTTCGGCCCAGGCCGCGCGCAGCTCCATCAGGGTATCCGGGCCGAAGCTGGAGAACGCCATGAAGCCGCCGGGCTTGAGCACGCGCATGCATTCGCCGAACAGCGCCGGCAGGTCGTCGACCCACTGGAAGCACAGGTTGGAATACAGCACGTCCACGCTGTGGTCGGCTAGCGGCAGGTGGGTGGCTTCGGCGCAGACGCGGCGGAACGGTTTCAGCCAGCTGTTGTGCTGCTTCGCCGCGCGCAGCATCGGCAACGCCAGGTCGACTGCGATCACCTCGGCCTTGGGGTATTTCTGCTTCAGCAGCGCGCTGCCGCGGCCGGTGCCGGCGCCGACGTCGACCACGCGCAGCGGCGTTTCCAGGTAGAAACCCAGCCGTTCGAGCAGGGCATCGCCCACTTCGCGCTGCAGCGCATCGTGCTGTTCGTAGCTGCCGGCGGCGTGGCCGAAGTTGCGGCGCACGCGCTGTTGGTCGAGTTGGAAGTCGCTCATCGAACCTGCTCAAGGGAAGAAGGAAACAGCAGCGGCCGCAGCGCCTGCGCCACCGCGTCGGCGTGGCCGAAGAACGGCGCGTGGCCGGCCTGCTGGATTTCGGTGTACTGGCCGCCGCACTGGCTGGCCGACCAGGCCATCGCCTGCGGCGGTACCAGCCGGTCGCGGCGGCCGCTGATCCAGGCGCTGCGCACGGCGAGGTCGGGCAGGGCGGCGCGACGGTCGCTGCTTTCCAGGATGCGGATGCCTTCCTGCAGCACGCGCAAGTCGGGTTCGCCGCGGGCGAACACCAGCTCGCGCAGGTGGCGCAGTTCGCCGCGCGGGTCGGCGCTGCCCATCGCCTCCAGCGCCAGGAAGCGCTCGATGGTGGCGTGGTAGTCGGTTTCCAGGTCGCTGGCCAGCTGGTGCACCAGCTTGTCGTCGCTGCCGTGCGGCCAGCCGGCGTCGCGCACGAATTTCGGCGTGGCGCACAGCATCGCCAGCCCGCGCACCTGCCGCGGCAGCTCCAGCGCGGCGGTCAGCGCGATGGTGCCGCCCAGCGACCAGCCCAGCCAGAACGCCGGCGGGGTGATGGTAGCGATCGCCTCGGCGCAGGCGCGTGGTTCCAGCGGCAACCCGCAGTCACGCGAGCGGCCGTGGCCGGGCAGGTCGACCACGTACATCGTGCATTGGTCTTCCAGCACCTCGACCAGCGGCGCCAGCACGCCGCCGTGCATCGCCCAGCCGTGCAGCAGCACCAGCGGGACGGGGCCGTGGCCGCGCCGGTCGACGTACAGGCTCATGCGTCGGTGCCCGGCGCGGGCAGCAGCCGTTTGTCCACGGCGCCGCGCCCGTCGAACACGAAGCAGTCGCCCTGCCAGTGCGCACCGTCGGTCTGTTCGAGGTATTTCAGGATGCCGCCGTCGAGCTGATAGACGTGCTCCATGCCGATCCCATGCATGTGCAGCGCGGCCTTCTCGCAACGGATGCCGCCGGTGCAGTACGAGACCACCGTCTTGCCTTCGTAGCGTTCGCGGTCGGCGGCGATCGCGGCGGGGAAGCCGGTGAAGCTGGCCAGGCGGTAGTCGATCGCCTGCGCGAACTTGCCGGCATCGGTCTCGAAGTCGTTGCGGGTGTCCAGCAACACCACCTCGCGGCCCTCGTCGTCGTGGCCCTGGTCCAGCCAGCGTTGCAGGGTGGGCGCGTCCACCGCCGGCGCGCGGCCGCCTTCGGGGCGGATCGCGGGCAGGCGCATGGTGATGATCTCGCGCTTGATGCGCACGCGCAGACGTCCGAACGGCACGTCGTCGGATAGCGATTCCTTCGGTACGATGTCGACGAAACGCGGGTCGTCGTGCAAGGTGGCCATGAAGCCGTCGATCTGTGCGCGGCTGCCGGCGAGGAACAGGTTGATGCCTTCCGGCGCCAGCAGGATCGTGCCCTTCAGCGCCAGCGCCTCGCAGCGCGCGAACAGCCGCTCGCGCAGCGCGGGCAGGTCGTCCAGGCTGATGAACTTGTAGGCGGAGATGTTGACGATCGACATGCGGGGGAATCGGCGGAGCAGGCGGCGATTATACGTGGTCGCTGCCGGGCGCCCGGAGCGTGGCCGGCAGATGCAGCGTTTCCAGCGCACCCAGCAGCCGGTCGACGTGGGCCTCCTCGTGCGCGGCGGACAGCGTGATGCGCAGCCGCGCGTGGCCCGCGGGCACGGTCGGTGGGCGGATCGCGGTGACCAGCAGGCCTTGCCGTTCCAGCGCCTGCGCCGCCGCCAGTGCAGTCTCGGCGCCGCCCAGCAGCAGCGGCTGGATCGCGCTGGGCGAGGCCGCCAGCGGCAGGCCAAGTTCGGCCGCGCCGCGGCGGAAACGGGCGATCAGTGTGGCGAGCTTGTCGCGCCGCCATCCCTCGGACTGCGCCAGCTGCACCGCTTCCAGCGCGGCCGCGGCCAGCGCCGGCGGCATCGCGGTGGTGTAGATGTACGGGCGCGCGAATTGCAGCAGGCCCTCGATCAGCGCGGCCGGACCGGCGATGAAGGCCCCGCTGCAGCCAAGTGCCTTGCCCAGCGTGGCCATCAGCAGCGGTACCTCGTGCTGGCCCAGGTTCGCCGCGTCGAGGCTGCCGGCACCGTGAGCGCCGAGCACGCCGAGGCCGTGTGCATCGTCGACCATCAGGGTGGCACGCTCGCGTGCGCACAGCAGCGCCAGCTCGCGCAGCGGCGCGACGTCGCCGTCCATGCTGAACACGCCGTCGGTGGCCAGCAGGGCGGCGGCGTCGGGATTCGCCGCCAGCTGGCGCGCGGCCGCCGCCACGTCGGCGTGCGGATAACGCTTCAGCTCGGCGCCGCTGAGCTTGGCGCCATCGAGCAGACAGGCGTGGTTGAGCTTGTCCTGCACGCAGATATCGCCGCGCGCCAGCAGCGCCTGCAGCACGCCGAGGTTGGCCATGTAGCCGGTGGAGAACAGCAGCGCGCGCTCGCGTCCGGTCCAGGCGGCCAGCGCCTCCTCCAGTTCCGCGTGTTCACGGCGGTGGCCGCAGATCAGGTGCGCCGAGGTGCTGCCGACGCCTTCCTCGCGCGCCGCGCGGGTGAGCGCGGCAACCAATTGCGGGTGCTGCGCCAGGCCGAGGTAGTCGTTGCTGCAGAATGACAGCAGGCGCTGGCTGCCGCTTTCCAGCCATGGACCGTCGGCGTGGTCGATCGTGCGCAGCCGGCGGCGCAGGTTGGCGCGTTCGCGTTCGGCCGTCTGGACGGCCAGTCGTTGCAGGAGGTCGGGGCGGGGCATGGGTCAGTGTTCGGCGCGGGGTGAAGAGCACCCCTTCCCAACCTCCCCCTGCGATGCAGGGGAAGGAGCCAAGCCGGTGTCGCGCGCTCTGCTCCCTCCCCTGCTCACCCCAACGGGGTGAGCAGGGGAGGGGTGGGGTGGGGTGCTCTTACGCCGCGGCACTGCAACCGCAGCCATGGCCGCAACCGGCGGTTTCATTGTTGCCAATGTCCGCATGCACCGTCCCCGCACTCTCGACCACCTCCATCGGATGCAGGTCGAGCCGACGGAACAGCGCGCGATCGGCTGCCACATCCGGGTTGCCGGTGGTCAGCAGCTTTTCGCCGTAGAAGATCGAGCCGGCGCCAGCGAAGATGCACAGCGCCTGCACCGCGTCGTCCATCTGCTGGCGGCCGGCCGAGAGGCGCACGATCGACAGCGGCATCAGGATCCGCGCCACCGCGATCGCGCGCACGAACTCGAAGGGGTCGAGCGGTTCGGTGTCGGCCAGCGGCGTGCCGGGCACCGGCACCAGCTGGTTGATCGGCACCGAATGCGGGTGCTCGGGCAGGTTGGCCAGCGCCTGCAGCAGGCCGGCGCGCTGCTCGCGCGTCTCGCCCATGCCGACGATGCCGCCGCAGCAGGTCTTCAGGCCGGCGTCGCGCACCTGTGCCAGCGTGACCAGTCGGTCCTGGTACTCGCGGGTGTGGATGATCTCGCCGTAGAACTCCGGCGCGGTGTCGATGTTGTGGTTGTAGTAGTCAAGGCCGGCGTCCTTCAGCGCCTGCGCGTGGCCGTTGCCGAGCAGGCCCAGGGTGGCGCAGGTTTCCAGGCCCAGGTCCTTCACCGCGCGCACGATCGCGGCGACCTTCGGAATGTCACGGTCCTTCGGCCCGCGCCAGGCCGCGCCCATGCAGAAGCGGCTGGCGCCGGCGGCCTTGGCCGCGCGGGCGCGTTCCAGCACGTCGTCGGTGTCCATCAGCTTCTGCGCGGCCACGCCGGTGTCGTAGCGCGCCGCCTGCGGGCAGTAGGCGCAGTCCTCGGGGCAGCCGCCGGTCTTGATCGACAGCAGGGTCGACACCTGCACCGCGTTCGGATCGTGGTGTTCGCGATGCACGCTGTGCGCGCGGTGCAGCAGCTCGTTGAACGGCAGCGCGAACAGCGCGGCCACTTCGGCGCGGCCCCAGTCGTGGCGGATGGCAGTGTCGGGCATGCAACGGTACTCCCAGCAGGAAGCGGGAAAGTGTGGAAGTCGCCCGGGAGTGTGTCAACTCGATACCTTGGCGAATAGTTGACGGGACACGGCGCCCGGCTGTCGTTACCATCGCCTGCTCGGGGAAACCACCTGATCGGGGAATGCGGGGATGAGCGAAGGACAAGGCAGTACCGGCAATGTGATCGCGGCGATCTGCAGTTTCTTCATCCCGGGGCTGGGCCAGCTGGTGCAGGGGCGGTTGCTGATCGCGATCGTCATGTTCGTGCTGGCCGCGGTGCTGTGGATCGTGTGGCTGGGCTGGATCGTCCATCTGTGGTCGATCCTCGATGCGGCCCTGTTCAAGCCGCAGCGCTGATGAATGCGTTGATGACGCCCTGGCGGCGGCTGCAGCGCTTCGTGCTGCCGCTGCGCTGCCTGTTGTGCGGTGCGGCCGGCGCCGACGGCATCGACCTGTGCGCCGCCTGCGCCGCGGAGTTGCCACGCAACCGCAGTTGCTGCGCGCGCTGCGCGTTGCCGCTGGCCACGCCGGCCGCATTGTGCGGCGAGTGCCAGCGTCGCCTGCCGCCGTGGGATGCGGCGTGGGCACCATTCCGATACGGCTGGCCGCTGGACCGGCTGGAGTCGCGCTACAAGTTCGGCGCCGACCTCGCTGCCGGCCGCGTGCTGTCGATGCTGTGGCAGCGCGAGCCGTGTCCGATCCGGCTGCCGCAACTGCTGCTGGCCGTGCCGCTGCACCACAGCCGGCTGCGCCGGCGCGGCTACAACCAGGCGCTGGAACTGGCTCGCTCGCTGGCGCGCGCGTCCGGTGTGCCGCAGCACCACGACGCGCTGCTGCGCCGGCGCTCCACCGCGGCGCAGACCGAACTCGACGCGCTCGCCCGCCGCCGCAACGTGCATGGCGCGTTTGCCGTGCGCGAAGGCGTGGCACTGCCCGCGCACGTGGCGATCCTCGACGATGTGATGACCACCGGCGCCACCCTGGCCGAATGTGCCCGCGTGCTGCGTCGCGCCGGCGTGCAGCGGGTGGACGTGTGGGCGCTGGCGCGGGCGCCGTCGCCGCGCAGTTGAAGGCCGTCATCGGGATGTCGCCGTAGCCTGGATCATCCCTGGCCGGAAGCCACCGTCGCATGTTCACGGATCCACATCGTGGTGTAGATGGATCGCGCAGGCCGTGGGATGTCCTGCATCAACCATTGCCGTGACGGAAAGCGGTCCGGTGTCGGCTTCGGCAACCACCTTGACTTCGTGTTTACGCGCAGGTACCTTTTTAAAAAAAGGTAGTATGCGAGATGGATACAGGCAAATCCGGCGCGCTGCGCAAGGGGTTGTTGGAGTTCGTGGTCCTGGCCGTCGTTTCGTCGGGAAGGACCTATGCCGCCGACATCCTGCAGCGCCTGGGCGACACCGAGTTCGCCACGAAGGAGGGCACCCTCTACCCGCTCCTGAGCAGGATGCGGCGCGAGCGGTTGCTTGAGTACGAGTGGCAGGAATCCGAGGCTGGTCCGCCAAGGAAGTATTACCGGCTCACGCCGGACGGCCGCAGGCAACTGGCCGCGTTCCGGGCGTACTGGAAATCTTTGACGCGTCTGATCGACGAGTTGGGTACACCACCATGCAAACCATGATCCATGTCGGCTTGAGCGGCCACGCGACGACGTTCCTGCTGGACGAGGATGGCTACAGGTCCTTGCGTTCCTACTTCGAGCGCGCACGTTCGAGGCTCGGAAACGACCCCGATCGCGAGGAAATACTTCGCGATCTCGAGCAATCGATCGGCGAAAAGTTCGCGGTGTTGTCGCCATCCGACGGGCGGGTCATTGCCGGCAACGAGGTCGACGCGGTGCTGGGGCAAGTCGGCATGGTCAATCCCGGCAGCGGCAATGAGCGGGGCCGCCACGAGCCGTCGATGCGGCCACGGCGCTTTTGCCGCATTGCGCAGGGCAAGTGGATCGGCGGCGTCTGTGCAGGGCTGGCCATCCGTTCGGACATCCGCGTCGACTGGGTACGGACGATCTTCATCCTGGCAGCGGTTTTCACCGGCGGAACCGTGGCTCTGGTCTACCTCGCCCTGCTATTCGCCTTGCCGGTGGTGCAGACGCGCGATGAGTACGAGGAGATGTGCCGTTGACGCCGTAGGCGACGCTGGATCGGGTGGGCCGGATACGGGTGACGCGAGGCGGATCAGATTCGGGACTGGGTTGCGCCCTGCGCTGGCTGAGTGCGGGCCGGGCGATGGAGTGACGGAGGACGTTTGTCATGTCAATCGTAAGGTGGATTCGCCGTTTGCTGTTCGTGACATCGCTGGCTGGTTTCCTGATCGTGCCGGTACTGGCGCTGGCCGCGTCGCCGACGCCGGCTGAGATCGCGCAAGCCAAATCCATCTTTGCGGAGGCGCAAAGCGTCTCGACCAGGCATGCCGGCCGTCTGTGGGGTCTTCCGCTCTACGGCCGGATGCTGCTGGTGATCCCCGCCACGCGGGCCGTTATCGCCAACCAGCCGGATCCCCGGCATCTGCTCCGGTCGGCGGACGGGGTCTATGTCGGCACATTGCCCGAGGACGTGGTCCTTTCCGACGCGCCCACGGAATGGGAGGGCGTGCGCTGGACGCAACTGAGGTTGCCGGCCCTGCCGCAGGACGCCATGACGCGCTCGGTGACCCTGGCGCACGAGATGTTCCACCGCATCCAGCCGGAGCTGCACCTCGCGGCGAATGCCACGGCGAATCCGCAGCTCGACACCGAGCAGGGGCGGCTATGGCTGCGACTGGAATGGCGCGCACTCGCCGCGGCCCTGATCGAATCGGGCGATGCGCAGACCCAGGCCATCCGTGACGCCCTGGCCTTCCGCGACCACCGCCAGGCATTGTTTCCCGGTTCGGCGGCGACGGAAGCCGCCATGGAGATCGTGGAGGGTACCGCCCAGTATACCGGCATCGTGGTTGCGGAACCGGATGTCGCGGCAGCGCGCTGGCATGCGGCGGCCGACTTGATCCATCCCGATGCCGAGATTTCCTTCTCACGCATCTCCGCCTTCATGTCGGGGCCGGCCTATGGCCTGTTGCTGGACGAACGCATGCCCGGATGGCGCAAGACGCTGGACGAACATTCCGATCTCGGCGCGATGCTGGCATCGACGCTGCACGGCGCCGCGAAAGCATCGGCCGAGTCGCGTGCAGCAGCTTACGGCGCAAGCGGGCTGTGCGTGGTGCTGGCGGATCGCGCCGCCCGCGAGAAAGCCATGCAGGCGCAATACCGTGCCGACCTGGTGGATGGGCCGACGCTCTCGCTGACTGCGCTGGGTCGTTTCAATTTCAACCCCAGCACGGCGGTGGCGTTGGGTGCGGACGGCATGGTCTACAGCACCTTCCATGCCATCGCGCGATGGGGCATCCTGGATGTGGGCGCGGGCGCCGTGCTGGTGTCACCGGACTTCAGTCGCGCCACGTTGTCCGCGCCGACGGTGGCTAAGGGGGCGCATCTCGAAGGCAGGGGCTGGACCATCGATCTGGCGCCGGGCTGGTCCATCGCGCCGGCGACGAAGTCCGGAAACTACGTATTGGTGCAGCATCCTCGCTGAGCGCTGACGCCGACCCGACGGCTTCTCAGCGCACCGCCAGCGCCAGCACGATGCCGATCCACAGCGCCAGCCCCAGCCAGTTGTTGTGGCGGAACGCGGCCAGGCAGGCGTCGCGGGCGCGCCCGCGGATCAGCCACAGCTGGTAGCCGAACAGGCCGGCGGCGGCCAGCAGGGCCAGCCAGTACGGCCAGCCGAGTGCCGCGCGCTGGCCGACGAACAGCATCGCCAACAGCAGGGTGCCCATCAGCATGCCGAGGATCGGCAGGTCGGCGTCGCCGAACAGGATCGCGGTGGATTTCGCGCCGGCCTTGAGGTCGTCATCGCGGTCGACCATCGC
Organism: Rhodanobacter thiooxydans; assembly: GCF_030291135.1. NCBI lineage: Bacteria > Pseudomonadati > Pseudomonadota > Gammaproteobacteria > Lysobacterales > Rhodanobacteraceae > Rhodanobacter > Rhodanobacter thiooxydans. Next base: position 274,704 of record NZ_CP127409.1, read on the forward strand.
GTATTCGGTGTCGTAGATCACCGACCACAGGATGTTGCCGAGGAACAGCAACCAGCCGACCGGCGGCACGCTGCCGGAAACCGCGGCGAACGCCATCGGGATCGACCAGCCAAACGCGGCGCCCAGCACCACCTGCGGCAGGTAGGTCCAGCGCTTGGTGAACGGATAGATCGCCGCCAGCGCGGCACCGGCGAACGCCAGCTGGATGGTCAGCCGGTTGGTGAGCAGCACCAGCACGAAGGCGAACGCCAGCAGCGCGGCGAACACCGCCAGCGCCTCGCGCGGCGTCACCCGTCCCGACGCGATCGGCCGCCCGGCGGTGCGTTCCACCTGCGGGTCGAGCTTGCGATCGGCGAAATCGTTGATCGCGCAGCCGGCTGCGCGCATCACGAACACGCCGAGGGTGAAGATGAGCAGCAGCTTCCACGGCGGGAAATCACCAGCCGCCAGCCACAGCGCCCACCAGGTCGGCCACAGCAGCAGCAGCGCGCCGATCGGGCGGTCCATCCGGGTCAGCACCAGGTAGTCGCGGGCTTTCTCGCGCTGGCGCGTCGGCAGTTTTTGCAGCAGCCAGTCCAGCACCCGCGTGGCACGGGTCGAGCTGTCCGCCGGGCGCACCGGCCTGGCAGTGGTTTTCGCCGGGCCGGGCCGTGGCCGGGTGGCAGACGCAGGCGCTGCGCTGCGCTGCGAGTGCTTCTTGCGGGATGGGGGAGCCATGCACGGAAGTCTAGCGCGCCCTGCCGCCTCGAATCGCGCGCTGGATCACCGGCCGGCTAAAGTCCCGCGCCCGGCAGCCGATATGGCCTGTGGGCGATACCGTTCGGGGTGACGCCAAGCATGCGCCGTACGAAGCCCATGGCCGCCGGTGCCTGGAGCATTGATGGCCGGAGATGAAATCACCGAAGAGGACACCGTTCCGTCGCACGCCGCGCCCGCAGCCGACGACGGTGTCGCCGGCAGCTCCATGCCGGTGGCGGCGGAGTCTGCGTTGGCGGACTCGTTCGTGCATTCGCGTCTGCTCGATTCGGTGGCGTCATTCACCCACCACCGCGACGTCGCTGCGCTCGACCACAGTCTGGTGCTTTCGCTGGCCGAACTGACTTCGGCGCACCGGGTGGTGCTGGCCAAGCGGGCGGTCGACGGCGCCTATGTGGAAAATGTTGTGCGCTGCGTGCCGAACGCGCAAGGCGCCTATCAGTTGCAGACGGACGATCCGGACCGGGTCGATCCGGCGTTGAAGCTGCTGCATCGCTGCATGCACCGGCTGGAGGTGCAGACGGAAAGGGTGCAGGACATGCACCGGCTGGTCGTGCCGATCCTGTGCGATGGCCGCGCGATCGGCGCACTGCAGCTGGACAGCGACATGCCGCCGGCAGCCAGTCGGCCGCTCACCGAGGGGTTTGCCCGCATCTATGCCAACTACACCGCCCTGCTCCATGAAAGCGAGCGCGACAAGCTGACCGGCCTGTACAACCGGCGCAGCCTCGAGCGCCAGCTGCAGCGGCTGCTGTACCAGCGCGAACAGGCGCTGCACGAGGCAGCCGCGGCCGCCCCGGAGGCACGCGGGCCGTCCGCCGCGCCTGCCGCGGAGCAGTCGCAGGTATGGCTGGCGATTCTCGACATCGACCACTTCAAGCGCATCAACGACAACTACGGGCATGTCTATGGCGACGAGGTGATCCTGCTGCTGGCCCAGCAGATGCGCGCCTGCTTCCGCCGCAGCGATGTGCTGTTCCGCTTCGGCGGCGAGGAGTTCGTGATCCTGTTCGGCCCGACCGGACAGGCCACCGTGCATGCCGTGCTGGAGCGATTCCGGCGGCGCATCGCCGAGCATGTGTTTCCGCAGGTGGGCAGCGTCACTGTCAGCATCGGCTACGCCGGTGTCGGCCGCCACGATTACCCGGCGAGCGCGCTGGATCGCGCCGACAAGGCGCTCTACTTCGCCAAGCAGCACGGCCGCAACGGCACCTGCGGCTACGAGGACCTGAGTGCGCGCGGCCTGCTGGGGCGCGAGATGGCGGCGGGCAGCATCGATCTGTTCTGAGCCGTCAGCTGCGCAGCAGCAGCCGGTAGGCGGGGTGCGCGCTCTCGTCCACGTGCGGGTAGCCCAGCGTGGCGAGGAAGCGCTGCAGTAGCGGCAGCTCGGCCGCGGGCACCTGGAGGCCGACCAGGATGCGGCCGTGGTCGGCGCCGTGGTTGCGGTAGTGGAACAGGCTGATGTTCCAGTCCGGGTGCAGGTGGCCGAGGAAATCGGTGAGCGCGCCGGGTCGCTCGGGGAACTCGAAGCGGTACAGCCGTTCGTCCTGTGCCAGCGGTGAGCGGCCACCGATCATGTAGCGCAGGTGCAGCTTGGCCAGCTCGTCGTCGGTGAGGTCAAGCACACCGAATTCCTGTTCGCGGAAGGCGGCCGCCAGCGCTTCGCGCTCGTCGCGACTGGCGATGCGCACGCCGACGAAGATGTGCGCGGAACGGGCGTCGCCGATGCGGTAGTTGAACTCGGTGATGTCGTGGCGGCCCAGTGCGGCGCAGAAGCGGCGGAAGCTGCCGCGCTCCTCCGGGATGGTCACCGCGAACACCGCCTCGCGCTGCTCGCCTACTTCGGAGCGCTCGGCGACGAAGCGCAGGCGGTCGAAGTTCATGTTCGCGCCGGAAACGATCGCCACCAGCGTGCCGCCGTCGTCGCCGTGGGTGGCGGCGTACTGCTTCAACCCGGCCAGTGCCAGCGCGCCGGAGGGCTCGGGCACGCTGCGGGTGTCCTGGTAGATGTCGCGGATCGCTGCGCAGATCGCATCGGCGTCCACCCGCAGCATCGCATCGACATATTGACGGCACAGCGCGAAGGTCAGCGCGCCGACCTGCTTCACCGCGGTGCCGTCGGCAAACAGGCCGACTTCATCCAGCGCGACGCGTTCGCCGGTTTCCAGTGAACGTGCCATCGCGTCCGAATCGCTGGCCTGCACGCCGATGACTTTCACTCCGGGCCGCAGCGCCTTGATGCCGGCGGCTACACCGGCGAGCAGGCCGCCGCCACCGACCGGCACGAACACCGCCTGCAGCGGGCGCGGGTGCTGGCGCAGGATCTCCAGGCCGATCGTGCCCTGGCCGGCGATCACCGCCGGGTCGTCGAACGGGTGCACCAACACCGCGCCGCGCTCGGCCTGCAGGCGCGCAGCGGCGGCCTGCGCGTCGCTGTAGGAATCGCCGGCCAGCAGCACTTCGACCATCGTCCCGCCGAAGCGGCGCACCGCGTCCACCTTCACCTGCGGCGCGGTGACCGGCATCACGATGGTGGCGTGGATGCCCAGCTTCGCCGCGGCCAGCGCCACGCCCTGCGCGTGGTTGCCGGCGGAGGCGGCGACCACGCCGCGCGCGCGTTGCGCCGCGTCCAGCTGCACCATGCGGTTGTACGCGCCGCGCAGCTTGAACGAGAACACTGGCTGCTGGTCCTCGCGCTTGAGCAGCACGCGCCGGTCCAGCCGCGCACCGAGCAGCGGCGCCGGCTCCAGCGCCGATTCCTGCGCCACGTCGTAGACACGCGCGGCGCGGATCTGTGCCAGCAGGTCGCCTTCCGCCACCGCATCGTCATCGGTGGTCCGTGGCGCAACGGCATTCATGCAGCGAGGGCCGTCGCCGGGTGCGCCACCTGCAGCACGTCGACCAGCTTGCGCGTCTGCTGCAGGATCTGGCCGAGCGCCGCTTCGTCGCACTGCAGGCTCAGCGTGAGTCGCGAGACGGCGGGGTCGTGCGTGGCCGCCACGGTCAGCGTGTCGATGTTGTAGCCGCGCGCGGCAAACAGTCCGGCCACGCGCACCAGCGCGCCGGCTTCGTTCTGCAACAGGATGGACAGGGTGTGGTTCATGCGATTGGCTCCGTAGTGAGTCCCTGGCCTGCCGGGACATGCCCTTGCTTCTTCATTCCCGCCTTCGCGGGAATGACGACGGTGAAGATTGGTCGCGATCTCGGGCGGGTGGAAAAGTCACGGCTCAGAACATGTTCGAGGTGGCGGGCCCGCGCGCGGCCAGCGTCGCGCGCGAGGCGATGAAATCGCCGGTGATCATCTGCGCATAGCTGGCGCCGGGGCCGACCATCGGGTACACGCCGGCATCCGGGTCGATCATCACTTCCAGGAACGCCGGGCCGGGGTAGGCGAGGAAGTCGGCGATGGTCGCCTCCAGCTCGTCCACGCGTTCCAGCCGCCGCGCCCACTCGAAGCCGTCGGCCTGTGCGGCGCGCACGAAATCCTTCTTGTGCAGGCTCTTGTCGGACGCGGCGAAGCGGCCCTTGAAGTACAGCTTCTGCCACTGCCGCACCATGCCGTCGCCGACGTTGTTCAGCACCACGATCTTCAGCGGCAGGCCATAGGTGGTGGCGGTTTCCAGCTCGCCGATGTTCATGCGGATGCTGGCGTCGCCGTCGATGTCGATGACCAGCTTGTCCGGATGCGCGAACTGCGCACCGATCGCCGCGGGCAGGCCGAAGCCCATCGTGCCCATCGAGCCGGAGGTGAGCCAATGCCGCGGCGCGCGGAAGTCGAAATACTGCGCCGCCCACATCTGGTGCTGGCCGACGCCGGTGCTGACGATGGCGTTGCCCCGCGTGTGGCGGTTGATCGCCTCGATCACCGCGTATGGCTGGATCAGCGTGCTGGCGCGGTCGTAGTTCATCGCGTGCACGCGTTTCAGTTCGGCCACGTGCGCATGCCAGGCGCCCAGCTTCGGCCGCAGGCCATGCGCGCGGCCATACGCGGTGAGCCGTTCCAGCGCGCGCACCATCGGCCCCACGTGTTGCCAGTCGACCGACTTCACCTTGCCGATCTCGGACGGGTCGATGTCGAGCTGGGCGATGAACTTCGCCCGCGGCGCGAACTTGTCCGGCACGCCGGCGACGCGGTCGTCGAAGCGCGCGCCCAGCGCCAGCACGAAGTCGCAATCCTCCACCGCGTAGTTCGCATACGCGGTGCCGTGCATGCCGAGCAGGTGCAGCGCCAGCGGGTCGGTGCTGTCGAAGCCGCCCAGGCCCATCAGCGTGGTGGTGACCGGCAGCCCGAACGCGTCGACGAACGCACGCAACGCGGCCGAGGCCTCCGCCGCGATCACGCCGCCGCCGGCGTAGATCAGCGGGCGCCGCGCCTGCATCAGCGCGGCGAAGAACGCCGAGCAATCGGCATCATTCAGCGCCGACTGCTCGACCGCGCGCAGCCGCGCGCGGTAGCCGGCCAGCAGCAGTTCGCCGCTGCCGTGCCAGGTGAGCGCGGCATTCTGCACGTCCTTGGGCACGTCCACCACCACCGGACCGGGCCGACCGCTGCGCGCCAGGGTGAACGCGGTGCGCATGGTCGCTTCCAGCTGCGTGGCGTCGGTGACCAGGAACACGTGCTTGGCGCAGGCGCCCATGATGTTGCTGACCGGCGCCTCCTGGAACGCATCGCTGCCGATCGCCGCGGTGCCGACCTGGCCGCAGATCACCACCAGCGGGATTGAGTCGGCCATCGAGTCGCGTACCGGCGTGACCATGTTGGTGGCGCCGGGGCCGGAAGTGACGATGGCCACGCCGACCCGGCCCGACGCGCGCGCATAGCCGGCCGCCATGAAGCCGGCGCCTTGCTCGTTGGCGGGCACCACCAGCCGCATCGCCTCGTTGCCGTCAGCGCGCGGATGTTCGGCATTGTGGCGGAACACCGCGTCGTACACCGGCAGGATCGCGCCGCCGGAATAGCCGAACAGCACGCCGACGCCTTCGTCGGCGAGTACCTGCACGATCACTTCGGCGCCGCTCATGCTCTGCCCGGCCAGCGGGTGCCGGTCGGTGGTGGTTTCGGCTTTCAGTGCTGGTGCATTCACGAGAAAATTCCCAAGGATTCGATGCCGTGCCCCTCCCCTGCAAGGCAGGGGAGGGTTGGGGTGGGGTGCTCCTGATCTTCAAGTCAAAAGCGCATCCCCTCCCAACCTTCCCCTGTGAAACAGGGGGAGGAGCAGAAGCGGTCAGCCAGCCTTCTTCAGCGGCGCGACGGCGGCAGGTGCCTGGTTCGGCTGCAGCCACGGCATCCGTGCACGCAGCGCGGCGCCGACCTGCTCGATCGGATGCTCGAGGTCGGCCTGCTTCAGGCGCTTGTAGTTCGGCAGGCCGGCCTGGTACTCGGCGATCCAGTTGCGCGCGAAGGTGCCGTCCTGGATGTCGGTGAGCACTTCCTTCATGCGCGCCTTGGTGCCGGCGTCGACCACCCGCGGGCCGCTGACGTAGTCGCCGTACTGCGCGGTCTCGGAGACGAACTGCAGCATCTTCGCGAGGCCGCCCTCATAGAACAGGTCGACGATCAGCTTCAGCTCGTGCATCACCTCGTAGTAGGCGATCTCCGGCTGGTAGCCGGCCTCGACCAGGGTTTCGAAGCCCTTGATCACCAGCTCGCTGGCGCCGCCGCACAGCACCGCCTGCTCGCCGAACAGGTCGGTCTCGGTCTCTTCCTTGAAGTCGGTCTGGATGATCATCGCGCGGCCGCCGCCGATGCCGTCGGCGTAGCCCTTCGTCTTCGCCTCGGCCTGGCCGCTGACGTCCTGATGCACCGCCCAGATGCACGGCACGCCGCGGCCGCGCTCGTACTCGCTGCGCACCAGCGCACCGGGGCCTTTCGGCGCGACCAGGATCACGTCGATGTCGGCGCGCGGTTCGATCTGCCTGAAGTGCACGTTGAAGCCGTGCGCGAACAGCAGCGCAGCACCGGGCTTGATGTTCGGCTCGATCGCCTCCTTGTACAGCGTGGGCTGCACCATGTCCGGGGCCAGCACGGCGACCAGGTCGGCGCCCTTCACCGCCTCGGCCGGCTCGACGACGTTGAAGCCGTCGGCCCTGGCCTTGTGCCAGGTCGGGCCATTCGGGCGCAGGCCGACCACGACGTCGAGGCCGGAGTCGCGCAGGTTGAGCGCATGCGCGCGGCCCTGGCTGCCGTAGCCGAGTACGGCGATGCGGGATGTGGCGAGGGGGTTGTGGCTGCTCATGCGGTGACTCCCTGGTGGGTTTCGGTGTGGATGGGTTGAGGGGTGGAGACGGTGGAGCCGGGATGCGTGGTGGCGCCGTCGGAGGCGGAGCCGACCAGCAACGCGTACTTGGCCAATGCGCCGCGACTGACCTTCGGTGCCGGTGCCTGCCAGCTGGCACGACGTGCGGCGAGGTCGGCATCGGTGGCGATCTCGCGCGTGTTGGCGTCGATGCGGATGCGATCGCCCTCGTGCAGCAGCGCGATTGGGCCGCCGCGCGCGGCTTCCGGCGCGATGTGGCCGACCATGAAGCCGTGGGTGGCACCGGAGAAACGGCCGTCGGTGATCAGCGCCACGTCGTCGCCGAGGCCGCGGCCGATCAGCGCGGCGGTGACGCCGAGCATCTCGCGCATGCCGGGGCCCCCGGCGGGGCCTTCGTTGCGGATCACGATGACGTCGCCCTTGCCGATGTCGCCGGCCTGTACCGCGGCGAACGCCTGCTCCTCGCTTTCGTAGACGCGGGCGCGACCTTCGAAATGGCTGGCGCCCTTGCCGGCGAGCTTGAGGATGCAGCCTTCCGGTGCGAGGTTGCCGTACAGGATCGAGTAGCCGCCGCGCGGCTTCAGTGGTGCGTCCACCGGATGCACCACGTCCTGCGCTTCGGCGCGCGGTGCGGTGGCGACTTCCTCGAACAGCGTGCGGCCGGTGACGGTGGGCGTGTCCTCCAGCATGCCGGCGGCGATCAGCTCCTGCGCCACCCGCGCGCTGCCGCCGGCACCGAACAGCTCGACCGCGGTGTAGCGGCCGCCGGGCAGCAGGTCGGCGATCACCGGGGTGTGTTCCGAGGCCGGTTGGAAATCCTCCAGCGTCCACTCGACACCGGCTTCGCGCGCGATCGCCAGCAGATGCAGCACCGCATTGGTGGAACCGGCGGTGGCGGCGACCATGCGCGCAGCGTTGCGCATCGAGGTGCGCGTGATCAGCTCGCGCGGCGTGCGCTCCGCGCGCAGGCATTCCATTACCAGCTCGCCGCAGCGGAAGGCGGCGGCGCCCTTGGCCGGATGGGTGGCGGGGATGTCGTTGTAGCCCAGCGGTGACAGGCCCAGCGTGGTCAGCACCATCGCCATCGTGTTCGCGGTGAACTGGCCACCACAGGCGCCGGCACCGGGGCAGGCGTCGCGCTCCACCGCGGTCAGCTCCGCGTCGTCGATCTTGCCGGCGCCGTGCGCGCCGACCGCCTCGAACACCTGCTGGATGGTGATCGGATGATGGTCGTGGGTGCCGTGCGCGATGCTGCCGCCGTACAACGCCACGCCGGGGATATTCAGCCGCGCCAGCGCCATCGCGGCGGCCGGAATAGTCTTGTCGCAGCCGCACAGCACCACCATCGCGTCGAGGCAGTGGCCGTCCACCGCCAGTTCGATCGAGTCGGTGATCACCTCGCGGCTGATCAGCGACGAGCGCATGCCCGGCGTGCCCATCGCGATGCCGTCGGTGACCGCGATGGTGTTGAACTCCACCGGTGTGCCGCCCGCGGCGCGAATGCCGGCCGCCGCCTCGACCGCCAGCTCGCGCAGGTTGAGGTTGCATGGGCTGACGTTCGACCAGGTGTGCACCACGGCGACCAGCGGCCGTGCGATGGCTTCGTCGTCGAGGCCGGTGGCACGCAGCATGGCGCGGGCGGGGGCGCGGTCGGGGCCGCTCTTGATCAGGTCACTGCGCATGGCGATTCCAGGAGTTGCGGAAAGAAAAGCGCCCCCGGCGCGCGAGGGAGGTCGACGGGATGGCCAGGGAGTCGGCGCCATCACGGCGTGCAGGGACCATCCGCGTCGCATGCGCGCAGGGGGCAGCAGAAAATACGGACACGTCCATGTGGCCGCTGGGAAAAGGGTGAGTGCACATCAGCCGCATGCGCGTGCTCCGCAGAAGAACGCGGCGGCGCTGTCGGCGTGGTCCTCGATCGCGGCCAGTACCGCGTCGCGCACCTCGTCGGTGCCGGCGTCGCCGCCGATATCACGGCTGTGCGGGCCATGCCGCAGCACCTGCTCCACCGCCGACTCCACCGCGACCGCCTCGGCCTCCAGGCCCAGCGAGTGGCGCAGCAGCAGCGCGGCAGAGAGGATCGCGCCGACCGGATTGGCCACGCCGGTGCCGGCGATGTCCGGCGCCGAACCGTGGATCGGTTCGTACACGCCGCACCGGCCGTCGCCCAGCGACGCCGACGGCAGCAGGCCGAGCGAACCGGCCAGCGCGGCGGCTTCGTCGGTGAGGATGTCGCCGAACAGGTTCTCGGTGACCACCACGTCGTAGCGGTTGGGCCGGGTCAGCAGCAGCATCGCCATCGAGTCGACCAGTTGGTGCTCGAGCGTCACGTCGGGATACTCGGCGGCGATGCGCTGCACCGTACTGCGCCACAGCCGCGAGGTTTCCAGCACGTTGGCCTTGTCGACCGAGGTGACATGGCGACGGCGGTCGCGCGCCAGCGCGAACGCGCGGCGCACCACGCGCTCGATCTCGGCCACGGTGTATTTGCATTCGTCGGTGGCGGCATCGGCGTTGCGGGTGCGCGCGCCGAAATACATGCCGCCGGTCAGTTCGCGCACGAACAGCACGTCGACGTGCCGGAGCCGGTCGTTCTTCAGCGGCGACAGGTTGGCCAGCGCCGGATGCACTTGCAGCGGGCGCAGGTTGGCGTAGACGCCGAGCGCGGCGCGCAGTGCCAACAGGCCTTGCTCGGGGCGCACCGATGCGTCTGGATCGGACCACTTCGGTCCGCCCACGGCGCCCAGCAGCACCGCGTCGGCGCGGCGGCACGCGGCCAGCGCGGCGGCTGGCAGCGGTTCGCCGCAGGCGTCGATCGCGGCGCCGCCGATCAACTGTTCCTCGAATGCGAACACGTGTTCGTAGCGCGCGGCCACGGCTTTCAGCACGGCCACGGCGGCGGCGGTGACCTCGGGGCCGACGCCATCGCCGGGCAGGGTGACGATATGGGCCTTCATGCCGCTTGCTCCTGTTGTTCGTAATGGGTGATCAACTTCTCGTTTTGCAAGAGGTAGCCGAGCTGGTCGACGCCGTGGAGCAGGCAGTGCCGGGCGAACGGTTCCAGCACGAACGGGATGCGGCCGCCGTCGGGCAGTGCGATGAACTGGCCGCGCACGTCGATCGCCAGCTCGATGCCGGGGTGCCTGAGCAGCCAGCGGTGTTCCAGCTCGTCGAGCTGGATCGCCAGCAGGCCGTTCTTCAGCGCGTTGCCGCGAAAGATGTCCGCAATCTCGCTGCACAGCACCGCCTGGATGCCGTAGTCCAGCAGCGCCCACGGCGCGTGCTCGCGCGAGGAGCCGCAGCCGAAGTTTTTCCCGGCGACCAGGATCGCGCAGCCGTGCGCTTCCGGCCGGTTCAGCGGGAAGGCGGGGTTATCGCTGCCGTCGGCCTGGTAGCGCCAGTCGTGGAAGCACAACTTGCCCAATCCGTCGCGGGTGGTGGTGGTGAGGAAGCGCGCCGGGATGATGCGGTCGGTGTCGATGTTCTCGTCGGCCAGCACGGCGGTGCGCGAGTGGAGATGGGTGACGGGTTTCATGCGGCTTGCTCCTGCGTCATGTACTCGCGCGGATCGGCGATGCGCCCGGCCACCGCGCTCGCCGCGGCGGTGGCCGGGCTGGCCAGCACGGTGCGCGCGCCCTTGCCCTGGCGGCCTTCGAAGTTGCGGTTGGAGGTGGACACGACCAGCTGGCCCGGCTGGGCCAGGTCGCCGTTCATCGCGATGCACATCGAGCAGCCGGGTACGCGCCACTCGGCGCCGGCGGCAAGGAACACCTGGTGCAGGCCTTCGCGCTCGGCGTCGCGGCGCACCGCCTCGGAGCCGGGCACCACCAGCATGCGCACGCCGTCGGCGACGCGTCGACCGTGCAGCACGCGCGCCACTTCGCGCAGGTCGGACAGGCGCGAGTTGGTGCAGCTGCCGATGAACACCACGTCCACCGGCGTGCCCTGCATCGGCTGGCCGGCCTGGCTCTGCATGTAGTCCAGTGCACGGCGCTCCTGCGCATTGGTCGCCGCCGGTACCGGCGCGTCCATCGCGATCGCCATGCCCGGATGCGTGCCGTAGGTGACGGTGGGCTTCACCGCCGCGGCATCGATGCGCACTTCGCGGTCGTAACGCGCGCTGTCGTCGCTCTTCAGCGCACGCCATTGCGTGACGGCTGCCTCCCACGCCGCGCCCTGCGGCACGCGCGGACGACCTTTCAGCCAGGCGAACGTGGTGTCGTCCGGCGCGATCAGCCCGGCACGCGCGCCGGCCTCGATCGACATGTTGCACACGGTCATGCGTTCGTCCATCGACAGCGCCTCGATCGCCGCGCCGCGGTACTCCAGCACGTGGCCGGTGCCACCGTCGACGCCGATGCTGCCGATGATGTGCAGGATCAGGTCCTTCGCGCCCACGCCGGCAGGCAATTGGCCGTCCACATGGATTGCCATGGTCTTCGGCCTGCGCTGCAGCAGGCATTGCGTGGCCATCACGTGGCCGACCTCGGTGGTGCCGATGCCGAATGCCAAGGCTCCAAAGGCACCATGCGTGGAGGTGTGGCTGTCGCCGCAGACGATGGTCATGCCCGGTTGCGTCGCGCCCAGCTCGGGGCCGATCACATGCACGATGCCGCGCTCGGCACTGTCCCAGCCGTGCAGCTCGACGCCGAACTCGCGGCAGTTGCTTTCCAGCTGCGCCACCTGCGCCTGCGCCTCGGCGTTTGCATACGGACGGCTGCCGTCGGCGTTCGCCGGCAGGGTTGGCGTGGAATGGTCCAGCGTGGCCAGCATGCGATCCGGCCGGCGCAGCTTCAGCCCGCGCTCGCGCAGTTCGCTGAAGGCCTGCGGCGAGGTGACCTCGTGCACCAGGTGCAGGTCGACGTAGAGGATCGCCGGCGTGTCGGCGGTCTCGGCGGCGACGACGTGCGCGTCCCAGATTTTTTCAAAGAGGGTCTTGGCCATCACGCTGCCTCCTGCGCCGTGGCTTCGCTGTACACCGGTGTGAGCCAACCCCGGCGATCTTCGGTACGCCCGTCGAACAGGCCGAAGAACGCCTGCCGCAGCTGCTGCGTGACGGGACCCGGCGCACCCTTGCCGATCGCCTTGCGGTCGACCGAGCGCACCGGGGTGATCTCGGCGGCGGTGCCGGTCATGAACACCTCGTCGGCCGAGTACAGCGCCTCGCGCGGCAGCTCGCGTTCTTCCACCGCGATGCCGAGATCGGCGGCCAAGGCGAGCACGCTGTCGCGGGTGATCCCGGCCAGGATGCCGGCGCTGGACGGCGGCGTGAGCAGCTTGTCGTTCTTCACCAGGAACAGGTTTTCGCCGGCGCCTTCGCTGAGCAGGCCGTTCACGCCCAGCGCGATGCCCTCGTCGTAGCCGTTGCGGCGCGCCTCCAACCCGATCAGCTGGCTCGACAGGTAATTGCCGCCGGCCTTGGCCCAACTCGGGATGGTGTTCGGCGCGGGGCGGTGCCACGACGATACGCACACGTCGGCGCCGCGTTCGGCCGCCTCGCCCAGGTACGCGCCCCAGGCCATCGCCATCAGCGCTACCTCGACCGGCGCGCCGTCCTTCGCCAGCACGCCCAGGCCACCGGCGCCGCGGAACACGATCGGCCGCACGTAGGCCGATGGCATCGCGTTGGCGCGGATCAGCTCCAGGCAGGCGGCGTTGATCTCCTCCTCGCTGTAGCCGACCTCGATCTCGTAGACGCGGGCCGACTCGAACAGGCGACGGGTGTGGTCGGCCAGGCGGAAGTAGGCCGGACCGCGTGGCGTGGCGTACACGCGCTCGCCCTCGAACACGGAGGAGCCGTAATGCAGCGCGTGCGTGCTGACGTGGACGTTGGCCTCGGCCCACGGCTTGATGCGACCGTTGTGCCAGACGAATGGCGTGTTCATGCGGTGACTCCCTTGGCGTGCGTGGCGGTGCCGGCGGTGACCGGCGCCTGTCGTTCGATCCGGTTGACGATGACCAGCGCGGCCAACGCGGTGGCCTCGACGATGTCGGTGCTGCTGCCGTGGCCGCGCCAGTCGCGCTCGGCATGGCGGGCGCTCAGTTGCGCGTGGCCCTGGGCGTCGGCGCCTTCGCCGAGCGCGTCAATCTGGAAGCGGGTGAGCGCCAGCGGCGTGCCGGTGGCGCGCTCGATCGCGCGCAGCACCGCGTCCACCGGGCCGTCGCCGATCGCCGCTTCGCCGACCTCGCGGCCGTCGTCGTGGGCCAGCTTCACCGAGGCCGAGGCGCTGCCACCGAAGTGCGAGCTGGCGTGCAGCTGCACCAGATGCCATGGGCCGGCAGCGTGCGGATCGCGGCCCAGTGCCAACGCTTCCAGGTCTTCGTCGTGCAGCTCGCGGCCGTGGTCGGCCAGCGTCTTGAAGCGGCTGAAGATGTCGTCCAGCGCAGCGTCGTCTGGCGTGTGGCCCAGTGCCTGCAGGCGCTGGCGCAGCGCGGCACGGCCGGAGTGCTTGCCCATCACCAGGCGGGTTTCGGCGATGCCGACGTCCTGTGGCCGCATGATCTCGTAGGTGCCGCGGTGCTTGAGCATGCCGTGCTGGTGGATGCCCGACTCGTGCGCAAACGCGTTGGCGCCGACGATCGCCTTGTTGCGCGGCACCGCCTGGCCGGTCAGCTCGGTCAGCAGGCGCGAGGTGGGATACAGCTGGCGCGTGTCGATGCGGGTATCCACGCCGAAGTGCGGCGCGCGCACCTTCAGCGCCATCACCACCTCCTCCAGCGCGGCGTTGCCGGCTCGCTCGCCGATGCCGTTGATGGTGCACTCCACCTGGCGTGCGCCGGCGCTCACCGCGGCGAGGCTGTTCGCCACTGCCATGCCGAGGTCGTCATGGCAGTGGCTGGAGAACACCACCCGCTCCGCGCCCAAGACGTGGCGGCGCAGGTACTCGAACAGTTCGACGATCTCGGTTGGCGTGGTGTAGCCCACCGTGTCCGGCGCGTTGAGCGTGCTGGCGCCGGCGGCGACCGCGGCGCTGAACACCTTGGCGAGAAAGTCGGGTTCGGTGCGCAGCGCGTCCTCGGCGGAAAATTCCACCTCGTGGCACAGCCCGCGGGCGCGCTCGATCGCGCGCACCGCCGTCTCCAGTACCTGCGCCTTGCTCATGCCCAGCTTGTGCTCGCGATGCAGCGGGCTGGTCGACAGGAACAGGTGGATGCGCGAATGGCGGGCCGCCTGCAGCGCACGGGCGGCACTGTCGATGTCGCCGTCCTGGCAGCGTGCCAGCGCGCAGACCGTGGTGGTTTTCAGCGCCCCGGCGATTTGCGCGACCGCAGCAAAATCGTCCGGCGAGGCCTGCGGAAAACCCGCTTCGAGCACGTCCACGCCGAGCGCTTCGAGCTGCTGCGCCATGCGCAGCTTGGCGCGCCGGTCCATCGAGAAACCGGGCGCCTGCTCGCCGTCGCGCAGGGTGGTGTCGAAGATCCGCACGCGTCCGGCGACTACGTCGTTGTCGCTGGCGGGTGCGTTCTGCTGGCCGGGGGTTTTCATCATGGCTCCGCTGTGGGCGGCGCCGAAGGCACAAAAAAACCCCGCATCCGTTACCGGGTGCGGGGTTCTTCGGGTGTTTTCAGGTTTTTCTAGCTACCTGGACACATGCCCTCAGCCCGCACCTCCGTTGGTAATAAGGAGTACGAGTACGAGGGTAATAAGGAGCGTGCCGCGAGCCTGCAGCAGGCCGGCAATCGTCAGGAGACGGTTGTCATTGGCGATGCTGCGGTGGCTGTTGCGCTGCGACATGAGTCGACCGTAAAGCAGTTCATCGACGCCTGTCAACATAATTTTTCAAAAAAATCGAAATTAGCCGTGTGACGGGCGTTTGGACGTCCAGGTGTCCAGATGAGTGGGCTGCCAGGCCTCCTCGCACAGGGGGATTCGACGCCTGGACGGCGAGTTCTTCGTCATCTCTGGCCGGGTCGTCGTGGAGAAGGCCTTAGTGGTGACCAGCTGGCGGCCTGCGCGTCCCCATACGCAGTTTGCCCTGCTCGTAGTCGATGAGTGTCTGGTCGGCCAGCATATAGTCCTTGCTGGCCAGGGCAGACTGGAGCATGGCCGCGACTTCCTGGCTGCTCTTGTCGTCGAGGGAATCGTGATGGATGTTCCCCGCGAGATTGGGCTTGTAGGCGTTCGCCACGACCCGGGCAGCTTGCGGTGACAAGCCAAGGCTTTGCCAGGCCTGCGCGAGACTGTCACGAAGCTTGGTCAGGTCGACCAGGGCATTGACGTAGTTTTGGCGGTAGCGCTGCTGGAAGTCGTCATTTACATTTTGATCGATGCGCATCGTGCTCTGCTGGAGGTCGTAATTCGACTGGGTGTTCTGCGCATGAAGCGAAGCGGATCCCAGCGCGAAAAGCGTGCAGATGATGATGGTTTTCTTCATGTGGCATTCCCTCCTTGGTTGGTGGTTGATTCAAGCGCCAAGCGATATGCGCGGCCTGTTCCGCACGCGCAGTCATGCACGGGATCCGTTTCGGACATTGGCCTGCATGCCAGGTCGCCTGCTCCTGCCCGAACGTAATGCCGGCCAGACTTCGTGCGGAATCCGTGTCCGGATTGCCGTGCCCGGGGCTTCAATGCGGGCTGTCTGGTGAGGTATCCGCTCCCAGTCCCGTCTTGATTTTCTCGTATTCGATGAGCGTCTGGTTGGCCAGCATATAGTCCTTGCTGGCCAGGGCAGACTGAAGCATGGCCGCCACTTCCTGGCTGCTCTTTCCGCGCAGGGAAACATGGCGGACGTTCTGTACGAGGCTTGGTTGATAGGCGTTCGCGACGGCCTGGGCCGCTTGCGGCGACATGCCAAGGGTCTGCCAGGCCTCCGCGAGCTTGGCGCGAAGTTTGGTCAGGTTGGCCAGGGAATTGACATAGGTCTGGCGGTCGTTGTGCTGCAGGGCGTTGGCGGAACTCTGTTGGCTGCGCATCTCGTTCTGTTGCAGGTTGTACGCAGATTGCGACTGCGCCAAGGCATTCCGTGCGTAAACTGCACCGGATGCCAGCATCACAACCATGCAAACGATGATCAGTCTTTTCATGTGACAGCCCCTCCCGATTGACGCGTTGACCAGGTATCGAAGGTACGGAGAGTCGACTTTTGCTGGTTGTCGCTCCCGGCTGCGCTGTTCCGGCATCGGCCCGCGGCCAGGCTCGCTGGCCCCCGTCGGGAACCTAATGCCCGGGAGTTTCAGCTGCAAGTGAGCTGGGCAATGTGGCTGGCAAGCATGCCGGCCCAGCCATCCCGACTTCCGGCCCACTCGGGGAGTCAGCGATGGCTGAGCCCGGAGCGCTGCTTGTCACCGTCAATTCGGCGCCTTGCTGATGGCGTGCTCGATGAAACCCCTGGCTTGCAGGGACTGAGCAGGCAGCAGCAGGCTGTCCGCATCGGTGGATGCGGGCAGCCTGTTTCCGTGCCATCGCGCATCGGTTTTCCGACGCGAGGGATCAATGCATGCCATCGGGCGAGGCGCCCGTCCCGAGCTTCATTCTTTTCGTCTGCAGATCGATGAGCGTCTGGTTGGCCAGGAGGTAGTCCTTTTTGGCCAGCGAGGACTGGATCAGCGCCGCAATTTCCTCATCCGACTTGCCCAGCAGCGAGACGCGTCTGGAATTCAGGGAGAAGTTCGGCTGATAGGCTGCCGCGACTGCCTTGGCCGCCGGCGGCGACAGCCCGAGCGTCTGCCAGGCCTCGGCGAGTTTTTCGCGCAACTTGGTCAGGTTGGCCAGGGAATTGATCGAGGTCTGGCGATCGCCGTGTTGCAGGTCGTTGTACCAGTTTGCCCGCATGCGTAACTCGTTCTGCTGCATGTCGTATGCCGATTGCGAGAGCCTGCCTAAATCACCAGGGTCCTGTGCATGTGACTCTTGTGCGTGGAGCACGGGCATACCCAGCGCGATCAGTGCGGTCAGTGCGAAAGCGATGCTCAACTTGTTCATGTGGTGATCCCTCCATAGAAGCAACGAACAGTGCCGGCAAACCGGCGTGGAACGGGTGTCCCTGCTGACAGCTGGCGGGGGCTCCGACCTGCGGCAAACTGACGGGCCGCTGCCAGAAATTAGACCCGCCGGTACTCAAGTGCAAGTGAGCCGGTGCGACGAAGGCGGATCCATTCACGACATCCCGACGGAAGGACTGGCGGGCAGCTACCGTCGATCAGGAAGGGCTGGTCGGGGGTGCCCCTGCATGTTCCCGCAGCCACTGCTTCAGTGCCGCGTCGCGTGCTGCCATGGCTTCCGCCTGCGCCGGTCGTTCGAGCAAGGCTGCCAGGGTTGGCGGTACCGCCAGCGGATGGCCGAGCAGGGGTTCCAGCACGGTTTCGAACTTGGCCGGATGAGCGGTGGCGACCACTACCTGGGCACGACTTTCACTCGGGTGCTCGCGGTCGAGCAGGGCGAGTGCGGTGGCCGTGTGCGGGCAGACGACCTCACCATGCTCGCGGGCATGCCGGAGCACGGTGGCGCGGATGGTGGCATCGTCCACGCTGTGTGCGTGCAGCAGTTGGCGCAGCCTGGTTTCATCGGGGAAGGTCCAGCGCAGCCGTTCGAAGTTGCTGGGTGCGCCCACGTCCATCGCGTTGGCGAGGGTGGCGACGGCTTCGCGTGGCTGGTAATCGGCGCCGGCGAAATAGTCAGGCAGGGTGGCGTTCGCATTGCAGGCCAGCTGCACTTCGCCGACCGGCAGGCCCAGTTCGCGCACCCACAGGCAGGCCAGCGCGTTGCCCAGGTTGCCGGTGGGCACGATGAAGTTCAGCGGCGTGCCGTGTTCGCGCCACCAGCCCAGCGCGGCGTGCGCGAAATAGCTCATCTGCGGCAGCAGGCGGCCCAGGCTGATGCTGTTGGCCGAAGACAGCGGCACATCCGCCTGCAGCTCCGCGTCGTTGAGCGCGGCCTTGACCATGCGCTGGCAGTCGTCGAAGCGGCCGGCCACGCGCAGCGCGGTCACGTTGTCGCCAAAGCAGCCGAGTTGGTGCGCCTGGCGCGGCGAGACCAGGCCGTCCGGATACAGGATCACCACGCTCACATCTGGCTGGTGATGGAACGCGGCGGCCACCGCGGCGCCGGTGTCGCCCGAGGTGGCGACCAGGATCGTCAGCGGCCGTGCATCGCGGCGCGGCAGCCGGCGCAGGCAGGCGGCGAGGAAGCGCGCGCCGACATCCTTGAAGGCCGAAGTGGGGCCGTGGAACAGCTCCAGCATCATGGCGTGCGGATGTGCCGGCAGGGCGTGCAGCGGCGTGTCGAAGGTGAGCGCCTCGGCGCAGATCGCCGGCAGCTCAGCGGCCAGCGCATCGCCGGCGAAGAACGGCGCCAGCAGGGTGGCGGCGGTGTCGGCCAGCGTGCCGTGCGGATCGAACGCGGCCGGATCGAGTCGCGGCAGGGACTCGGGCACATAAAGGCCGCCGTCCGGCGCCAGCCCGGCGGCGATCGCCTGGCTGACTGGCACGGCCGGGGCGGCGCCGCGGGTGCTGTGATAGCGCAAGGGTTCGGTGGCGCTCATGCGGTGGCCTCGATCGCGTCGATCAAGGCGGCAGCTGGTCCGTTGATCGGCGACACCCAGGCATCGCTGTCCAGACCGGCCTCGGCGAACGCGGCCTGCATCGCCACGCTGGCTGTTTCGGCGTCGGCGCGGTTGTCGTACCAGCCGAACACGCTGGGGCCGGCGCCGGAGATGCTGGCACCGAATGCGTGGTGATCGAGCGCGGCCTGCTTCACCCGTGCGAAGTTCGGGATCAGCGGAGCGCGGCGCGGTTCCACCAGCACGTCCTTGAGGCCTTCGCGCACCAGCGCCGCGTCGCCGCGCCAGCAGCCGGCCAGCACCAGGGCGAGATTCGAACTCTGCGCCACGAACTCGCCCAGCGCGTAGTGCCCGGCCAGCGCCGCGCGCGCCCGGCGCGTCTCCAGCACCACGTGCGGATGCACCAGCGCGCAATGCCACGCGGCCGGCACGTCGATGCGCAGCAGGCGGTCGTGGGTGGCCAGCACCAGGCCGCCGAGCAGCATCGAGCCGAGGTTGTCGCCGTGGCGGCTGCCGCTGGCCACCGCCTCGCCGTCCAGCGCGAACGCGTACAGCGCCTCGCGTGGCAGCGGCTTTTCCAGCAGCGCGTTGGCGGCCACCAGCGCGGCCACGCAGGAGGCGGCGGAGCCGCCCATGCCCGAACCCAGCGCGATGCCCTTGTGCAGGGTCAGCTCGAAACCGTACGGCAGGCCGAGCGCCTCGCGCAGCGAGAGCAGCGCGGTGCCGGCGGTATTCGCGCGTGGGTCGGTGGGCAGTTCGGTGACGCAGCCGCGGATCGCGGCGATGCGCACCAGCGGCTCGTCGATGCGGCGCACCTCGGCGCGGTCGCCGGCGCCGGCCACGCTGTGGCCGAGCAGGTCGAAGCCGACGCCCACGTTGCCGACGCTGGCGGGCGCAAAGGCGCAGGCGACTTGCGGAGGGTTGGCGCGACGCGGTGGGGCCATGGCGGGTTCCAGCAAGAAGGAGTTCATGCGCGCGCCTCCAGTGACTCGGCGATGCGCAGTAAGTCTGTGAACACGCCGGCGGCGGTCACCTCGGGACCGGCGCCGGGGCCTTGCACCGACAGCGGATTATCGCAGTAGCGGCGGGTGCTGAACTGCACGATGTTGTCGGTCAGCCGGGTATGCGCGAATGCGTGCGCGGCCGGCAGCACCTGCAGCCGCACGCTGGCGCGGCCGTGCCGGTCCAGTTGCGCCACGTGGCGCAGCACGCCGCCTTCGGCGCGCGCCGCAGCCAGTTTCGCCGCCATCGGCGCGTCGAGTTCGTCGAGCCGCTGCATGAAGTCGTCGCGCGACAACGCGGCCAGCGCGGGCGGCACCAGACCTTCCAGGTCGACGTCTTCCAGCGACAGCGGCCAGCCCGCCTCGCGCGCGAGGATCACCAGTTTGCGGGCGACGTCCAGCCCGGACAGGTCATCGCGCGGGTCGGGTTCGGTATAGCCCAGCGCATGCGCCTCGCGCACCAGCGCAGAGAACGGCTGGCGGCCGTCGTGGCGGTTGCACAGCCAGGCCAGCGTGCCGGAGAACATGCCGTGCACCGCGAACAGTTCATCGCCGGTGTCGAGCAGGTCGCGCAGCGTCTGCACCACCGGCAGGCCGGCGCACACGGTGGCCTCGTAGCGGAAGCGCGCGCCGCCGGCGCAGGCCGCGCGGATCGCCTGCCAGCGTGGCAGCGGGCCGCTGCCGGCCAGCTTGTTCGGCGTCACCACGTGCAGGCCGGCGGCCAGCCAGCGCGGGTAGTGCGCGGCGACTTCGTCGTTCGCGCTGCAGTCGATCAGCAGCGCATGGCGGCCGTCGTTGCCGCGCACGTGCCCGGCGAACGCGTCCAGGTCGTTCGGCCGCCAGATCTGCGCGCCGCCGTGGCGGGCATTGAGTTCGGCGTCGTCGCAGTCCAGCCACATCCGCTTGCTGGCGACCACGCCGCAGAGTTTCAGCTCCAGCGCGCTGTCGCGGGCCAGCCGCGGCTGGGCAGCGCGCAGCTGTTCCAGCAGCGCGCTGCCGACCCGGCCGGGGCCGATCACGCCCACTGCCAGCACGCGGCGCCGGGCCGTGCCCATGCGGGTCATCGACGGCGGCGGCAACGGGAAATGCTGGACTTGCTCGGGTGCACAGGTGATCACGGTGGCCTCTCCGGTGGAGGCCCGTTCTCGCTAGCGTGTCGGCATGGGCCGGCCCGCCTCTTCGAGGGCGGGCCGTTGCGTGGGAAAACTCAGCTACGCACGACGCTCCGCCCGGGACTCGTGGTACCGGTGGTAATCGTGGTGGTAATGGTGGCGACGATGGCGCCCGTGCGCGCGGGCATGCGGCCGGTGCGAACCGGGGCGAAGTGCATGCGTGCGGGCGTGGGAAGCGGCGACATGGCACCGACCTTAAGCGGATTGTTGCACTGCGGTCAACAGATGCATTTGCAACTTTCGAAGTTGCTGGACATGGCCGGACGGCGTCGCCGCGACCTGCGGCAGGTTGTCGCGACCAGCCGATCCGGTCCCGGCCAGGGCGATGCAGGAGCCTACAATGGCCGGATGAATCGTCTCGTTTTCCTGCGCCGCTGGCTACGCGCGGCCGTCGTGCTGTTCGCGTTCGGCATCGGCAGCGCGGCATCGGCCACCACGCCCCAGGCCAGCGCCGCACCGGTTCCCGACACCATGCAGCAGCGCGTCGCCGCGTGCACCAGCTGCCACGGAGCACATGGCGAAGGCTCGCCGGACAGCGTGGCGATCCCGCGCCTGGCCGGCAAGCCAGCCGGCTACCTGCTGCAGCAGCTGGAATATTTCCAGAGCGGCCAGCGCCGGCACGCGCCGATGGAATACGTGGTGCGCCAGCTGAGCCCGGCCTACCTGCGCGAGATCGCCGGCTACTTCGCGCAGCAGGATGTGCCGTACCGGAAACTGCCGGTGCCGGCGGTGTCGGCGGAGACCCTGCGGCGCGGTGAACAACTGGTGCTGCGCGGCGACTCCACCCGCGGCGTGCCGTCGTGCGTCAGCTGCCACGGCACCAGGCTCACCGGCGTGGAGCCAATGATGCCGGGCCTGATGGGCCTGTCGTACGACTATCTCAACACCCAGCTGGTGTCGTGGCGCACGCGCCAGCGCGCGGCCGAAGGGCCGTACTGCATGGGCGTGGTCGCCAACCGCATGCGCGAATCGGACATCACCGCCGTGTCCGCGTGGCTGGCCAGCCACGAGCCGCCGGCCGACATGCATCCGGCACCGGCCAGTGCGCAGACCGAACCGTTGCCGGGCTGGTGCGTGATGGGCAAGAGCGGAGCAGGTCAATGAAGTGGTGGCGACGTGGATGGTGGGTGCCGGCCTTGCTGGCGGCAGTTGTGCTGGGCTGGCTGTACTTCGGCCGTACCGGCCTGACGGCGGCGTCGCCGGCGCAGCGCGAGGCGGATGCCGCCGCGCTGCGCGATCCGGCGCTGATCGCGCGCGGCGAATACCTGGCCACGGCCGGCGATTGCGCCGCCTGCCACACCGCGCGCGACGGCCAGCGCTACGCCGGCGGCCGCTCGCTGGGCACGCCGTTCGGCGACGTGCCGGCGCCGAACATCACGCCCGATCCGGACACCGGCATCGGCCGCTGGAGCTTCGACGATTTCTGGCGCGCGCTGCACGAAGGCAAGGGCCGCCAGGGCGAGCTGCTGTACCCGGTGTTCTCCTACACCTCATTCACCAAGGTGAGCCGCGACGACGCGCTGGCGATCTTCGCCTACCTCAAGTCGCTGCCGCCGGTGCAGCGACCCGACACGGCACTGGGGCTGGCGTTTCCCTACAACGTGCGCAGCAGCCTGCTCGCGTGGCGCGCGCTGTACTTCAAGCCCGGCGAGTTCAAGTCCGATCCGGCGAAGTCGCCGGAATGGAACCGCGGCGCCTATCTGGTGCAGGGCCTGGGCCACTGCAACGAATGCCACACCACGCGCGATTCGCTCGGCGGCATCGAGCAGGACCGCCACCTCACCGGCGGGCAGATCCCCCAGCTGGACTGGTACGCGCCGGACCTCAGCACGCAACCGGGTGGCGGCCTCGACGGCTGGCGCGCACAGGACATCGTTGACCTGCTGAAGACCGGTCAATCGGCGAAGGGCGCGGCGTTCGGGCCGATGGCCGACGTGGTGCGCAACAGTACCCAGCACCTGAGTGACGCCGACCTGCAGGCGGTGGCCGTCTATCTGCAGTCGCTGCCGCCGCGCGCGCCAGCGGCCGCGGCCCCGTTCGTGCAGGCGGCCAGCCACGCGCAGGGCGGCCAGCTTTACGCGCAGCGCTGCGCCGACTGCCACGGCAAGGATGGCCGCGGCGTGGCCGGCGTCTACCCGCCGCTGGACGGCAACACCTCGGTGACCGAGCCGACCGGCATCAACGCGATCCGCAGCGTGCTGCTCGGTGGCTTCGCCCCGGTCACCGCCGGCAACCCGCAGCCGTACTCGATGCCGCCGTTCGCGCAGCAACTGGGCGACGCCGACGTGGCCGCGGTGGTCGGCTACATCCGTCAGTCGTGGTCGAACAAGGCCGCTGCGGTGCAGCCGGCCGACGTCGGCAAATACCGGAATACGCCGAGCGACTGAGCGGCGGAATTTCGGCATCGTCGGGCGTTGCTCCCTCCCCTGCGAGCAGGGGAGGGCTGGGTGGGGGCCGCTCTTGATCCTGCTCCCATCCCGGCGAGAAACATTGACCCTGCAGTGACCGGATTCCAGCGCGCCGGCGCGCTGCTATTGCCGCGCTATTGCAGCCGGCTGCCGGCGCCCTGCGGCATCCGAGCGCAGGCGCCGGCGGGCGCGATTTGACGTGGGTCATGGCGAGCGTGCCGCGGCGCCCGCACGCTGCGCGGACACCAACTCGACGTCGGCTGGCCCGCGTGGCGCAACCGACGTCGTGCGTGCTGCAGCCGCAGGGTTCGGGCCAGCGGCGCACTCGAGTTCCGCCACCGCTCGCTCATCACGGCTCCCGGGCATGATCCAGCTCAGCTACAGCACCTTCGGCCTCACCAACCTGCCGTTCCTGGAGGCGATCGACGCCGTGGCCCGGGCCGGTTACGCGGGGATCGAGCTGTCCTTCCACCGCGACCAGTTCAACCCCTTCAACCTCACCGAGGCCGACCTCGACGCCGTGCGCGCGCGGCTGGAGGCAACGGGCATCGTGCCGGCCTGCGTGGCCACCGCCTCGCACTTCTTCACCCCGCAACGGCCGCACGAACCGTCCCTGATGACGCTGGACGTGGCCGGGCGCAAGCGCCGCATCGACCTGGTCAAGCGCGGCATCCGCGTGGCGCGCCGGCTGGGCGTCAAGCTGGTCACCTTCGGCAGCGGCTTCCTGCGCGAGGAGCACGTGCGCCAGCCGCAGGTCGATCCCGGCGAGCTGCTGGTCGACAGTATCCGCGAATGCCTGCGCGAGATCCGCGACGACGAGGACATCACGCTGCTGATCGAGCCCGAGCCGGGCATGTACATCGAGACGCTGGCACAGGGGCTGGCACTGATCCGCGCGGTCGGCTCGCCGCGCTTCGCGCTGCACATCGACATCTGCCACGCCTACTGCTCCGAGCCGGACTACATCGGCGCGCTGGCGCAGGCCGCGCCGCACGCGCGCTACCTGCACATCTCCGATGCGCGCCAGGGCCACAACCTCAGGATCGTGCGCAACGATGCCGTGCCGGCACTCGACCTGGAGGATGCCAGCGCACTGGTCTATTTCCCCGACAGTGCGGACTACCTGCTGCTGGATCGCCACCACCCGTTGTACTTCGCCGACCGCGCACCCGACGCGGCGCGGCGATCGCGCATCGACGCGCTGCTGGCGCAGGCCGGCATCACGCAGGCGGCGGCCCTGGTCGACTACGCCAGCCTGTACGCCGGCGCCTCGCCGCAGGACGACGAGATCTTCACCTACCTGATCTCGGTGCCAGGGCTGAGCTTCGACGTGCTCGAACGGGCGTGGCCGATCGTCGCCCACCTGCGCGGCGTGCGCGGTCCGGCGCTGTTCGAACGAATGGTCGCCAACACGCGCACCGGCATCGTGCATTTCCACGAGATTCCCGGCGAAGGCACGCTGGATCTGGCCGCCAGTTTCAAGGCCCTGAACGAGCACGGCTTCGACGGCTTCGGCTCGGTCGAGCTCTACCACCACGTCGAGGGCTGGCAGCAGGCGATCGACCGGAGCTACCGCCACCTGGCCGCCATCGCGCAGCCGGCATGAATGATCGGCCGTTCCAACGGGCAACCACCATGATCGACTTCGAGGCACTGGGCTGGCGCAGCGACACCGTCGGCGAACTGGACCACCGCCTGCTCAAGGCGCCCAGCGTCAAGCTGCGTGGCGCTCATGCGGGAGCGGCGGGCGACATCGTCTACAGCATCGACCTGCGCCTGCGCCGGCCGAACGCCGACGCCTGCCTGTCGAGCACCGAGCTGCATTCGATCGAGCATTTCCTGCTGGAAGGCTACGGCCGCCTGTTGCCGCGGCACTTCATCGGCATCGGCGTGATGGGTTGCCAGACCGGTTTCTACCTCACCCTGCTTGGCGAGGGCCGCCGCGCCGTCATCGAGGACGCGCTCGAGGCCATCCTCGAAGGCGTGCTCGTGGCCGAGGCCGTGCCATATGCGCGTATCGACCAGTGCGGCCACTGGCGTAACCACGACCTCGCGCGCGCACAGGCCGTGGCGCGCGAGGTGCTGGCGCAACGCGCGGCATGGCCAGACATCACATGAGCGCGGCGCAGAGCACGCGCTGGCAGGTCAGCGCCACGCGCCGGATCGAATACGACCTGCTCAACGTGGCCGACGTGTTCGATCCGCACAGCGACGCGCTGCTGTCGATGGGCCGCGTACAGGAAGGGCGCCGCTTCGTGGTGGTCGACGAGTGCGTGCACGCGTACCACGGCGAACGCATCCGCGCCTATTTCGCGCACCATCGGGTCGACGCGCGCATCGTCACCCTGCCGGGCGGCGAGGGCGGCAAGTCGCTGGAAGCCTGGCTTTCGGTGCTGCACGAGCTGGACAGCTTCCCGATCCATCGCCGCGACGAACCCATCATCGCCATCGGCGGTGGCGTGCTGACCGACGTGGTCGGCTACGCGGCGGCCAGCTATCGCCGCGGCGTGCCGCACATCAAGGTGCCGACCACGCTGATGGGCTACGTCGACGCCGCGGTGGGGATCAAGACCGGGATCAACTTCAACGACCACAAGAACCGCCTGGGCAACTTCGAGCCGCCGCGCCGGGTGCTGCTGGACCGCAGCCTGCTGCGCAGCCTGCCGCCGCGCCACCTGCGCAACGGCGTGTGCGAGATCGTCAAGCTGGCGGTGATCCGCGACGCCGCGCTGTTCCGCCTGCTGGAGCAGCACGGCGCGCCTTCGCTGGCGGCGGCGTTCCAGGACGCGCACGGTGGCGAGATCCTCGACCACGCCATCGGCGGCATGCTGGAAGAGCTGGCGCCGAACCTGCACGAGGAGGAGCTGGCGCGCAAGGTCGACTTCGGCCACACCTTCAGCTACGGCCTGGAAACCCGTTACGGCGACGACCTGCTGCACGGCGAGGCGGTGCTGCTGGACATCCTGGTATCGACTGCGATCGCGCGGCGGCGTGGCCTGCTCGATGCAGCCGCGGCCGGGCGCATCTTCGCGCTGGTCGAGCGCCTCGGCCTCGCCCCCGAGCTCGCCCTGCTCGACGCCGAGCTGATGTGGCAGTCGCTGCTCGACCGCGTCGAGCACCGCAACGGCCTGCAGCGCGTGCCGTTGCCCGCGGGGCTGGGCGAGTGCGTGTTCGTCAACGACATCGCGCGCGCGGAAATCGAAGCCTCCATCCACACCCTGACCCAGCGGACCACGAGCAGCCATGACCGAATCGCCGAATGTTGATGCCGCGGA
Source organism: Rhodanobacter thiooxydans (assembly GCF_030291135.1). Taxonomy (NCBI): domain Bacteria; kingdom Pseudomonadati; phylum Pseudomonadota; class Gammaproteobacteria; order Lysobacterales; family Rhodanobacteraceae; genus Rhodanobacter; species Rhodanobacter thiooxydans. Next base: position 301,071 of record NZ_CP127409.1, read on the forward strand.
GATCGCCCACTTCAACCGCATCGCCCAGCTGTGGTGGGACCCGCACGGCAAGATGGGCCAGCTGCACGCAATCAACGACCTGCGCCTGCGCTTCATCACCGAGCGCATCGGCGTACCGGCGCCGCGCGTGGTCGACGTGGGCTGCGGCGGCGGCATCCTGGCCGAAGCGCTGGCAAAGACCGGCGCGCGGGTGACCGGCATCGACCTGTCGCGGATGTCGCTGGGCATCGCCCGCCAACATGCCCAGCGTGGCGGGCTGGCCATCGACTACCGCGAGCTCAATGCGGAGACCCTCGCACGCGACGAGCCCGGCAGCTTCGACGCGGTCACCTGCATGGAGATGCTGGAGCATGTGCCGCATCCGGAGCAGGTCATCGCCGCCTGCGCCACCCTGCTCAAGCCGGGCGGCGTGGCGTTCTTCTCCACCATCAACCGCACGCTCAAGGCGTTCGCCTTCGCCATCGTGGCCGGCGAGTACATCCTCGGCCTGCTGCCGCGCGGCACTCACCATTACAGCAAGCTGATCCGGCCGGTGGAGATGCGCGCGTGGGCCGGTGCGGCGGGGCTCGAGTTCAGGGCGGTGGACAGCCTCATGTACAACCCGCTGACGCGCCGCTTCCGGGTCGCGCCGAACCGCGAAGACATCAACTACATGGCCTGCTTCGTCAGGAAAGGCTGAACCCCATGCGGCGTTTCCTTGCCTTGTCGCGTTCCGTCCACGGCGTGCTCGACATCGCCATGCCCGGCTTCGTCGCGCTGCTGTGGCTGGGGCACTTCCCGTCGTGGCGGGTGCTGGCGCTGTCCCTGGCCACCGCGCTGGCCGGCTATACGGCCGTCTATGCACTGAACGACCTGATCGGGGTGAAGGACGACAAGGAAAAGGTCGCCGGCGGGATCACCCCGGGCTACGCGGTGGAGGCATCCGCCATGCGTTACCCGCTGGCGCAGAACCTGATCAGCATGAAGGGTGCGCTGGCGTGGTTCGGCGGCTGGTTCGCGCTGGCCGTGCTCGGCACCTGGCTGCTGAACCCGCGGATCCTCGTCATCGTGTTCGCCGCAGCGGCGCTGGAAGTGGTCTACGTCAAGCTGCTCAAGGTGACCTGGTGGCGCACCGTGGTCAGCGGTCTGGTCAAGTCGGCTGGCCCGATCGCCGCCGTGTTCGCGGTCATTCCCGAACCCTCGTGGCGTGGGCTGCTGGGCACGCTGATCTGGCTGATGCTGTGGGAGATCGGCGGACAGAACATCCCGGCCGACTGGAACGACATCGAGGAGGACCGCCGCATCGGCGCACGCACCATTCCGCTGGTGTTTGGCCTGCGCGCGGCCGGCGTGCTGGTGGTCGCCTGCCTGGTGCTGGCCGTGCTCGCCAGCGCGCTGCTGCCGCGGATGTCGCCGCTCGGTGGCGGCTGGCCGTTCCAGCTCGCCATCCTTGCCGCCGGTGCTGGTCTGCTGTTGCCGCCAGCGTTTCGCCTGGCGCGTACGCTGGATGGCCGCCAGGCGGCGCGCCTGTTCGATCGCGCCAGCCTGTATCCACTGGCGCTGCTGGCGATCGTCACGGTGTTCGTGGTGATCCGCTGAGGCGATCATCGCGCCGTCGCCGCAGGATTTTCGCCCGGTTGCAGCGGTCTCAGGCTTGTTGTCGTTCCCGCGCAAAAGGCCTTCGCCTTCTGCATCTGTAGGAGCCCGCTCGCGGGCGACGCTCTGGCTTGGTGCTGTACGAGAAAGCTTTAGAGCCAAGAGCTTTCGTGCGCCTCCGGCGCCCGAGTTACTTTCTCTTTGCGTGCTCAAAGAGAAAGTAACCAAAGAGAAAGAGCACCCCGCTTCCGCGCTTTCCGGGCATCCTGCCCGGAAAGTTCGCGTGCGGGCTGCGTGGTTTGTCGACAGGGCATCCTGCCCTGACGCCAAACTGGCCGGCATCCCTGCCGGCCACCCTTCGGGCTTTTCCTCCGCCCGCCCGCCGCTGCAGAGGGGACCCGGAAGAGCAGCGCGCATCCTGCGCGCACTCTTCAGAAGAGCCGAATCAAGAGCAAAGCAGCAAAGCGACGTTTTGCTGCTGTGGCTTCTTTCCGCTTCACCACCGAGTGCGGCCACGATGGCCTGCTGCCCTACTCGAGATCCCTTGCGCGAGCGCGGTCGCGAAAACCAGTAAAGCCAAGAACAAGAAAAGCCCGATTGCGAGCGGGGCTTTTCAAGGCCAGAGTGTCTCAGTTCGGCCAGAAGCTGACGTTACCGAGAAGCCAATCCGGTTATCCATGAGCCTGCTGGAAGAGAGATTTCTGGAGCCTTTGGCGACGCATCGGGTACAGGCACCCACTCGTTTTCGCGTTTTTGATGCATCACGCCTATCACGGCAATATCCGTGTCGCCTTTCTTGGTCAGCAATGCACGGAATGGATGGTCGGGGGTCAGGGTGCGGCCCATGGGCCGCATAGAAATTGCATTGAACTTGCGGCCATTCTGATCGCTGACGAAGCCCTGGTTGAAGCCACCCATAAACCCGGAATCGTTCTTCATTTTCCAAGCGATTTCGTCTTCCGGGTTGGGGGTCAAGATCAAGAAGGAGGAGTTTGGTTCCATCAAATGGGACGCTTGGACGACGACTTCAATCGACCCGCCTTCACCTTTGATTGCGGTATAGGTGAGATTCGAAAAGCCCTGATGCTGCGGGGTGAACGAAGCGTAGCCCTGAGTCACGCTCACGATTTGCGAGATGGCGGCATCCAACCCAATCGTGTGCATATCGATGAACAGGGTTTGCCGCAACACTGCCGGCATGTCGCACCCATCGACTCTTACGGGAATGATTCTTGTCTTGCCTTTGGAGGCAGTGTAGAGCGCATTTTGCCACTCCAGTTTGACCATGCCGCTCGCCAAGCTGGTCGCCGACACGAAGAAGAAGACGAACTCAGGAGCTTCAAGCCCCTTGTTCATCTGATCGATGATGCCATCGCCCGGGCGGATGGACCAGGCGTCGTAAAACACTTGGTCGTGGCCGAATATGCCGGCGAGTTTGAGCGCAACTGGCTCAACAAGAGGCTTATCTTTGTAGTTGTGGCTCAGGAAGATTTTATGGGTCACCGCGTATTCCAAGGTTTGCAGAGGTACATTCAACAGGTTGTAGCCGATCAATTGCTGGGCGCGCCATCGCTACGCGCCGTTCCAGGGCCAGCTAAGTCCGATACCAGAACGTCCACCTTGGGTGGCGGATTCAATGCATCGATGCATTGGATCCGCCGTCGAAAGCAGGCCCTGCGGGCCGATCAAGTCAGTACTGTATCGAATCTCCCGCAGGCTGGCCCGAGGCCGACTCAACGGGCGGAGCGCGAGACGTTTTGGGGCGCGTGACGTGGAGGGATGACAACTGCCGGCTACATTAAAGGCGTAGGCGGCGCGGCCTTGGCTCTTATAAAAGGTGGGGGCCAGGATGGCCCGCTGCTCTGCCGGGGTCCCTTGCGCGGCGGTGAGTCGGGGACGATAGGCCGCGCAGCGGGCGTTGCCAGGGATGGCAACGCCTTTTCGCCCGGACAGGAGTCCGGTCGAAAAGCCCGGCCCCGGCTCACGGACTTGCCGCCCATGGATGGGCGGCAAGCGCCAAGCGGGGTGTCGTTTTCTCTTGGGTACTTCTCTTTTGGACAAGCAAAAGAGAAGTACCTCGGCCTCCGCAGGAGGACGAAAGCTCTTGCTCCTGAGGCGTCCCAGGACTCAGCAGAAAGCCGGAGCGGCGGGCAGTGCCCGCCCTACAAAAACGCGTCGTTCAACGCGACAGGTCGATCACATACGTCGCCGTGCCGTCGCCGTGGTCCTTCAGCTGGCGGATGTTGTCGAGGCCGGCCTCGCGCGCCACAGCCTGCTTGCCGCTGGCGCCGGTGAACACCACCGGGCCGCGGGTCTTCAGCGGGGCGAAGGTCCATGAGGTCGGTTCGAGATCCTTCGCACCGACCGTGTGCCGGCGTTCCAACCATTTCGCCAGGATCTCGCGGGTGCCGTCGGGCGCGGTCAGTACGATGTTGCTGCCGTCGAGGCCGGGGAAGTGGCCGCCGCCGCTGGCGCGGTAGTTGTTGGTGACCACGATGAACGGCTGGGTCGGTTCGACCGGCTTGCCCTGGTAGGTCAGCGTGGTGATGCGCTGGCCGGCCGGCTTGGACACGTCGATGACGTAGTGGATACCGCCCTGGAGCTGGTCGAAGTTGTAGCCGGTGAAGCGGCTGTTGATCAGCGGCTGTTCGCTGGCCTTGGCCGGGTCGATCCGGTTGAAGCGTTCGGCGGATTTTTCCAGCCACGCCTTGACACCGGCGCCGTCGATCTTCACCGCGGCCAGCGTGTTCGGATAGAAGTACAGGTCGGCGGCGCTGCGCAGGGTGAGCGGACCGGGGGCGACGTCGGTGTAGTCGTCGGGGCCGCCGAAGCCGGTGCGGAAGGCGGCGGCGGCGCCCAGCACCGGCAGGTTCGCCAGCTCGGGATGCAGGCGCGGCAGCTCGCGGCGCACGTAGTCGATCTGCGCGGCGTTGACCGGCGCCAGCGCGGTCATGTTGCCTTCGTCGGCGAAGTAGCTGCTCAGGCGCAGCGTGCTCTCGCCGATCGGCGTGTTGACGTAGGCGATCGCCGCCTCGTGCGCCTGCTGCACCAGCGGCGCGATCGCCGGATCGGCCGGCACGCAATCGTGCTTCGCCTTGCAGATCGGGCGCACCTCGCTGTGGGTGTTGTCCAGGTCGACCACCCAGCGGCCGCCCTTGCGGTTCAGCACCAGCTGGATCACGCCGAGGTCCTTGCCGAAGAAGCCGCCCATCACCGCGGGCACGTTGCGCACGAAGCCGAGCCGGGCGTCGACGTCCTTCATGCCGGCGTAGCGCGGGCCGGGGAATTCCGTGTGCGAGTGGCCGAGCAGCAGCGCGTCGATGCCGGGCACGCCGGCCAGGTACCAGCCGGCGTTTTCCATGTCCGGGGTGTACGGCGCGGTGTTCAGGCCGCCGTGGAGGATCGCCACCACCAGGTCGGGGTGCTGCGCCTTGAGCTCGGGCAGGTACTTCTTCGCCGCCTCGACCACGCCGCTGACGGTGACCTTGCCGGCCAGTTTCTGCTGGTCCCACTCCAGGATCGGCGGCGGGGTGAAGCCGATGATGCCGACTTTCAGCGGCACTTGGATCTTGCTGCCGTCGGGGGTGTAGGCCGTGATGGTCCTGGTGACGATCGTCCACGGCTTGAAGATCGGCTTGCCGTCGCGCGCGCTGTAGACGTTGGCCAGCACCAGCGGGAAGTTCGGCCCGGCGCAGCGGTCGGTGTGGCCGCCGTCCACGTTCATCGGCGTGCCGGTGACCTGCGACAGGAAGCCCAGGCCGTAGTTGAACTCGTGGTTGCCGGCGGTGCCGCCGTCGTAGCCCATCGCGTCCATCGCCTTGTAGATGGACAGTTCCTGGTCGCAGGCGACCGGTTTCACCAGCGCCTGGTAGTCGGCCAGCACGCTGCCCTGGATGGTGTCGCCGCTGTCGAACAGGAAGCTGTTGGGGAATTCCGCGCGGGCGCGGCGGATCAGCGTGGCGGTGCGCTCGTAGCCGAGCGAATCGTCCGGCTTCAGCTTGTAGTAGTCGTAGCTGAGCACGTTCGCGTGCACGTCGGTGGTTTCCAGGATCGCCACGTTCGCGCGCGCGCCGTCGGGCGTCCTGCCGCCCTGCCAGGGAAGCATGGTGCAGCCGGCGAGCAGGGCGGTGCCGAGGGCGAGCAGCGGGGTGGCGAGCGTGAACGGGCGTGGCGACATGGTGGTTCCGTGGGAATGCGGGGGGACTGATCGCGGAAATTAGCAGATCAGGGTGACCGGGTGCCTGCCCATCCGTCGCCGGGGCAGGCCTGCGCCTCGCCAGCGGCGCCAGGCCCAACGCCAGTGGAACGATGTGCCGGGGGGGCGCTTTGTTGCCGTTGCAAGACCGTAAGATGGCACTTCGGTGATACCCGTCCTGCAGGGGGACTTTCCAGCCATGCGTCGAATGTCGTTGCGTCCCACGCGGGCGGGTGCGGTGGTGCTGTGCGCGCTGGCGTTCTTCGCCGGCTGCATCGCGCTCACCGCCTGGCAGGAGCCGCAGCCGCTGCAGCGCGGCTTCATCATGGGGCTGATGCTGTGCACGTCCGGCGTGCTGCTGTTCGCGTTCGGTCGGCTCGGCACGGCGCTGCTGGTCGGCGGCGGGCTGTTCCTGCTGCTGAAGTCAGTGGCGGTGCTGAAGCTGCGCTACCTCGATTCGCAGCTGATGCCGTCGGACTTCATCTATTACGTGCGCACCAGCCTGCTCGACACGCTGCGCCACTATCCGCACCTGTACACGGTGGGGATCGGCCTGGGCGTGCTGCTGCCACCGCTGCTGTACCTGGTGTGGCGCTGGGACTGGCGCGTGCTGGCGCGGCCGCGGTCGCGGCGCGTCGCCGGCATGCGCCTTGGCGGCGTCGCGTCGTGCGCGCTGGCGCTGTGGCTGTGCATGCTGCCCAGCGGGCCGTTCGCGCGGGTGCACTCGCGCAACGCGTGGCAGAAGATGTCCGACGATGCGCAGCTGACCAACTTCTTCGTCAACCTGCACGACGCCGACGTGGAGCTGCCGGCGATGGCCGACGACGCCGTGGCCGAGCAGGACTGGGGCGCCACCGCGCAGGGCGCCCCCGGCAGCACGCCGCCACCGTATCCGGACATCGTGCAGGTGCTGGAGGAAAGCACCTTCGACCCGTCGATCTACGATGCCTGCAACGTGCCGCCGTGCCGGGTGGCGATGTTCCGCCCCGATGCGCGCACCCGCGCGCACGGCATGCTGCGCGTGCATACCTTCGGTGGCGGCACCTGGGTCAGCGAGTTCGCCGCGCTGACCGGCATGCCGCAGGATATCTTCGGTCCCGGCGGCATGTACGCGCCGTACGTGCTGGCGCCGAACGTGCACGACGCGCTGGCCTTGCAGCTGCGCCGGCTCGGTTACCTCACCATCGGCGTCTACCCGACCAGTGCCGACTTCATCAACGGGCGCAACGCGTACCAGGCCTACGGCTTCGACCACCTGTACGGCGCCGGGGAACTCGGCCTGGAGGAGTGGGAGGAGAGCGACGCACAGATGTTCGCGGCGGCAAAGCGCATCTACGACAAGGTGAAGAAGCCGGGGCAGCCGGTGTTCCTGATGATCCTGACGCTGAACCAGCATGGCCCGCACGACCACGAGCCGATGGCGAAGCTGCCGCGACCCTACCGCGACCTGCTGCGCGGGCTGCCGGCGGACACCGCGCTGAACTTCGACACCTACCTCGCGCGCCTGCACGCTTCGGACCTGGCCATGCGTGCGCTGGAGCACGCCTTCCTTGACCGCGCGCAGCCGACCGTGCTGTTGCACTTCGGCGACCACCAGCCGTCCTTCAACGGCCTGATCCGCGATCTGCCGCGTCGCTTGCCGCCGGCGCTGCGGCCGTACCGCGACTACCTCACCTACTACATGCTGAAGAGCAACGTCGCCGGCCCGCCGTTGCCGCAGTACCCGCTGCTCGACATCGCCTTCCTGCCCAGCATGGTGCTGCAGGCAGCGGGCGTGCCTACCGACGCGTACTTCACCGCGGCGACCGAGTTGCGCGAACGCTGCCACGGCCTGTACGACGACTGCGCCGTACCGGGCCTGCTGGCGTCCTACCACGCCTGGACGATCGGCCGGCTGCACGTGTATCAGTGACCCGCCGCGGCAGTTTCCGTCGCCAGCGGCCATGCCGGCAGGCCGGCGCCAGGCGTCGCTTCTGCGTGGCGCCGGTGCCGGCGCTACTGGCAGGCGTCTTGCTTGCCCCTGGGCATGAACCAGCGCAAGCCGCCACGCCGGGAAAGCTCCGCCGCCAGCCTCGAACGACGGATGGCCGACGGCGGCCTGTCGGACGACGCCCGGCAGTTCCTGCGCGATCTGCACGCCGCCGAGAAGCAGCTCAACGACGCGTTCAGGCGGGCGCATCAGGGTGGTGCGCTGGAGGAGCGGGTGAGCGCGGTGTATCGCCGGATGTACGGCAAGGATTGAGCACGGCCGTGCCGTTGCCACGGCACGGTCGCATGCCCTTGTCATGCTCATCGCCGACGCGATCGCCCGGGCTATGATCGGGCAAGCTTCGTCACCCGGATCGCCCATGTCCATCGCCACCTTCGCCAGCGAGTCCGCGCCACACCCGCGCGGGCTGGCGCTGGCCACGCTGGGCGCCGCGATCGCCGCGATCGCCGGCGCGCTGCTGGCTGCTGCCGATCCTGGCCAGGGCTGGCGCTGGCTGCACTGGTGCGGCAAGCCGCTGGCCACCGTGCTGATCTTCGTGCTGGCGTGGCGCGCGCGTCCGGCGCAGTCGTCGCGCTACCGGCGCTGGATCCTGGCCGGGATCGCCTGCTCGCTGCTCGGCGACGTGTTCCTGATGATGCCGGGCGACCTGTTCGTGCCGGGACTGCTGTCGTTCCTGTGCGGCCACCTGTGCTTCATCGCCGCGTTCCTCGGCGACAGCCGCTTCGCCGCGCGGCCGTGGCTGCTGCTGGTCACGCTCGGCTACGGCGCGGCGAACCTTTATCTACTGTGGGATGCGATCGGCGCGCCGCTGCGCGTGCCGGTGGTCGTGTACGTGCTGGTGCTGGCGAGCATGGGCGGGCAGGCGCTGGTGCGCGCGCGGATGTTTGCCCGGCGCGGCGATGCGCAGGCACCGGCCGCGCGACTGGCCGCGCTCGGTGCGCTCACCTTCATGCTCAGCGACAGCCTGCTGGCCTGGGATCGCTTCCGCGGCCCGCTGCCGCTGGCCAGCCTGTGGGTGCTCTCGGCGTATTATCTGGCGCTGTGGTGGATCGCGCGCTCGGTGCAGCGCGTCGGTACGGCGAACGGGGCAGGGTAGTGAATACACAGGAACTCATCATCACCTGGGCCACCCCGGTGTTCTTTCTGCTGATCGGCATCGAGCTGCTGGTGGCGAAGCGGCGCGGGCGCGACGCCTACGCCAGCAACGACGCGATCAACAGCATCGGGCTGGGCGTGATCTCGCAGCTGGTCGGCGTGTTCGGCAAGCTGCTGACCATCGGTATCTATGCGTGGTGCGTCGAACACCTGGCGCTGTTCGTGCTGCCGGCGGACAACCTGCTGGTGTGGGCCGGCGCGCTGCTGGGCTACGACTTCTGCTACTACTGGCTGCACCGCGCCGGGCACCGGGTGAACATCCTGTGGGCCGCGCACGTGGTGCACCACCAGAGCGAGCGTTACAACCTGTCCACCGCGCTGCGCCAGACCGGCAGCGGCATGCTGCTGGGCTGGCTGTTCTACCTGCCGCTGGCCGTGCTTGGCGTGCCGCTGCAGGTGTTCGTGGTGGTGGCGCTGATCGACCTGCTGTACCAGTTCTGGGTGCACACCGAGCAGATCGGCCGGCTCGGCTGGTTCGACAGGGTGTTCTGCTCGCCGTCCAACCATCGCGCGCACCACGCGGTGAATGACCGCTACCTCGACCGCAACTACGGCGGCATCCTGATTGTGTGGGACCGCCTGTTCGGCACTTTCGTGGAGGAGGACGCCGCCGACCCGCCGGTGTACGGCACCCGTTCGCCGCTGCGCAGCTGGAACCCGCTGTGGGCCAACGCCGAGGTGTACTGGCATAGCGCGGTGGACGCGTGGCACGCGCGGCGCTGGCGCGACAAGCTGCTGGTGTGGCTGAAGCCGCCGGGCTGGCGCCCGGCCGATGTGACGGCACGCTACCCGAAGCCGGATTTCGTGATGCCGAGCGAGCGTTTCGACCCGCCGCTGTCGCGGCCACTGAAGGTCTATGTACTGCTGCAGTTCGCGCTGCTGCTGGGCATGACCACGCAGTTCCTCGGCATGGCCGGCAAGGCCAGTTTGCCGGAATTGCTGCTGTATGCGATCTATCTGGTTGCCGGCCTGTGCGTGCTCGGCGCGCTGATGGAAGGTCGCCGCTGGGCGCCGTGGGCGGAAGGCGTGCGCGTGCTGGCTACCGCCGCGGTACCGCTGCTCAGCGGACGCTGGTTCGGCGTCGGCCATCTGGACGGCCATCTCGCGTTGGCGATCGCGCTGGTGTTCGGACTCAGCGCGCTCGCACTGCCATGGCTGCGCCCGTCGTCGGTCGGCGCGGGCGTGGCCGCTGTTCCCGCTGAATCCGCAGCTGCTTCGCTGCGCTAGGGCGGGCACCGCCCGCCGGCCGTCTGCTCCGGCAAAAGCGGCGGCCGTTGCCCGCCCTGCGGGATTTGCGCGGCACTTCGACGGTCCGGCGGCAACCGTGCTGCACCGCGCTGGGTGCCTGCGTGCGCATTCGCTATGATCGCCGCTTGTTTGACTCAGGGGCAGACGATGGGATTCTTCAGCAAGCTGGTGCGCCACAAGACGGTCGAGCAGCTGCAGGCGGAGGCCGGCACGCGCGGCGATTTCCGCCGCGTGCTGGGCTTGTGGCAGCTCACCGCGATCGGCATCGGCGGCATCATCGGCGTGGGCATCTTCGTGCTGGCCGGCCAGCAGGCGGCGATGAACGCCGGCCCCGCGGTGGCGATCAGTTTCCTCATCGCCGGCGTCGGCAGCGCCTGCGCGGCGCTGTGCTACGCCGAGTTCGCCGGGCTGATCCCGGTTACCGGCAGCGCCTATACCTACGGCTACGCGGTGCTCGGCGAGTTCGCCGCGTGGATCATCGGCTGGGACCTGCTGCTGGAATACGCGCTGGTGGTGGCGGTGGTCGCGATCGGCTGGTCCGGCTACGTGCAGGTGCTGCTGAACTCCGCCGGCGTGCACCTGCCGGAGTGGGCGCAGCAGAGCATGAGCGCGCAGACCATGCAGTACTACCTGCAACAGCTGTTCGGCCTGCACGGTACCAACGCCATCGCCGGGCCGAGCGACGGCCATCGCTTCAACGTGATCGCGGCGGCGGTGTCGCTGGCGGTCGCCGTGCTGCTGACCGTGCGCACCGAGTGGGGCGCGCGCTTCAACACCGCAGTGGTGGCAATCAAGGTGATCGGCGTGCTGTTGGTGGTGCTGGTGGGCGTGTTCTACATCGATACGGCGAACTGGCACCCGTTCGTGCCGCCGCGGGTAGTCGATGCCGTCACCGGCATCGGCCACTTCGGCTGGCAAGGCGTGCTGACCGGCGCCAGCGTGGTGTTCTTCGCGGTGTTCGGCTACGACACGCTGACCACCGCGGCAGAGGAGTCGAAGCACCCGCAGCGTGACCTGCCGCGCGCGGTGCTGCTGTCGCTGGCGATCGCGATGGTGCTGTACCTCGCGGTGTCGCTGGTGCTCACCGGCATCACCCACTACAGCAACCTGGGCGGCGAAGCCTCGGTGTCCGACGCGTTCGAGTCGATCGGCCTGCACTGGCTCAGCGTGACCATCGCGGCGGCGGCGGTGATCGGCGTCACCAGCGTGCTGTTCGCCTTCATGCTGGGCGCGGCGCGGATCTGGTTCGCGCTGGCCCGCGACGGCCTGCTGCCGGCATGGTTCGCCAGGGTCAGCCCGCGCTTCGGCACGCCGGCGCGGCCGACCCTGATCATCGGCGTGTTCACCGCGCTGGTGGCCGGCCTGCTGCCGATCGGCGAGGTGGCCGAGCTGGTCAACATCGGCACGCTCAGCGCCTTCATCATCATCTGCGCCTCGATCATGCTGCTGCGCGTGCGCCGGCCCGACCTGCAGCGCAACTTCCGCACGCCGGCGGTGTGGTTCACCGCGCCCCTGGGCATTCTGTTTTCCGTGGCGCTGATCTATGGCCTGCCGTGGATCACCTACGAGCGCTTCATCCTCTGGATGGCGATCGGCTGCGTGATCTACTTCGCCTACGGTATCCGGCACAGCCGGATGGAACAGGGCGGGCGGACGTAACGCCCGCGACACTCAGCAATCGTCGGGGCTGCACACCACCCGATTGCGCCCGGCGTTCTTGGCCTGGCGCATGGCCTGGTCGGCGCGCGCCAGCAGGGCCTCGATGTCGTCGCAGCAGCGTGGCGAGCATTCGGCGATGCCGATGCTGACGGTGAGCGGGCCGTCCGGGCGCCGGATCTCGTGTATCGACTGACGCAACTGCTCGGCACGCTGGCGCGCCTGCTCCAGGTTGTTGCCGGGCAGCAGCATCGCGAACTCCTCGCCGCCGATGCGGCCGATCAGGTCGTCCTGGCGCATCTGCCGGCGCATCGCCGCGGCCAGCGCGATCAGCGCGGCGTCGCCGGCGGCGTGGCCGTACTGGTCGTTGATCTGCTTGAAGTGGTCGGCATCCAGGAACAGCATGCAGGCCGGCTGCTGCTGGTGGTGCAGCTCGGCCATCGCGGACCGCGCCAGCTCCAGGAAACGGTTGCGCAACAGCAGGCCGGTGAGGCCGTCGGTATTGGCCTGCTCGCGCAGCTGGTGCTCCAGCCGGAACTGTTCGAACAGGGTGCGCGCCATGAACGCGCGCAGCACCGTCGACAGCGCGATCGCGACCGTCATGTAGACCAGGTACTGGAACACCTGCACGCCGTCGAGGCGGCCGAACAACAGCAACGGCAACGGTCCCAGCGCGCACAGCAGCATCGCCGCGACGAAATCCCAGCGCCCCAGCCAGATCACCGACGACGCCACCGGCAACAGCAGCCCGGGCAACACCATGGAATGCCCGCGCATGTCACCGAAGCCGTTGAGGTTGATGCCGATCTCCAGCAGCAGGATGCACAGCAGGGTCAGCGCGCTGAGCAGCCGCGGCTGCCGCACATGCCGGGTCGACGAGGCCACCAGCAGCAGCGGAAGCAGCGGGGCGAGGCGCAGCCACAGCGGCAGCGGCGAGTGGCGCACCAGGGTGCTGGCGACGACCGCCACCAGATAGGCGAGCGCACCCACCAGCGTCAGGGCGTGGATCATCGGTCCCATCCGCAGCGCCAGATAGCGGCTGTACTCGCGGCGCTGCTCCGGGTTGTCGGCGAGCCGGAGGCTTTTGAACAGGGCGTGCATGCGGTTTCCGCGGGTGGAAAGGTGAGGGTGTCAACGCAAGCCGAGCAAGATGGATGCCAGGTCTCCGCGATCGGCCGGACCGGTTCATGTGCGAGCCATCGTCGTGACCTTCGGCAGGGGTGAAGCCCGGCGTTGCCGGTCTAGCATCGACGCCTCGGATTCCTGTCGCGGCAACTTTCCGCGACGCGATTCCCGGAGCCTGCCTGGTCTGTCCGCCTCGCACCGTGGAATGCGGATCGAGCGGCAGCGTCCGCCAGGCTTCCCATTTCCACCCCCGGAGAACACATTGAAAGCCACCCGTCTCGCTTCCGCCCTCGCCGCTACCGCCTTCGGCCTGGCCAGTTTCGCCGCGCTCGCCGATGTCCCGGCACCGCAGGATGTGCCGTACCAGGGCACCTTGAAGGTCACGGTGGACGCCACCGACGTGGTGCATCGGATCTTCCGCGTGCATGAAACGCTGCCGGTCGCTGCCGGTCCGCTGACGCTGCTGTATCCGCAGTGGATCCCCGGCAATCACTCGCCGACGGGACCGATCGACAAGATGGCGGGGCTGGTGGTGAAGGCGAACGGCCAGGTGCTGCCGTGGACGCGCGATCCACTCAACGTGTACGCCTTCCACCTCGACGTGCCGCAGGGCGTGAGCAGCGTGGAGGTGACGTTCCAGTTCCTGTCGCCGCAGGATCGCAACCAGGGTCGCGTGGTGATGACCCCGGAGATGCTCAACCTGCAGTGGAACGCGGTGACGATCTATCCCGCCGGCCATTTCGCGCGCCAGATCAACACCGAGGCCAGCGTGAAACTGCCCGCCGGCTGGCAGGCCGGCACCGCGCTGGAAGTGGCCTCGAAGGATGGCGACACGATCCACTTCAAGCCGATCAACTACAACGACCTGGTCGATTCGCCGATCTACGCCGGCAAGTACTTCAAGCGCATCGATCTCGACCCGGGCGCGAAGGCGCCGGTGCACATGAACATCGTGGCCGACGACGCGAAGTACCTGGAGATCAAGCCGGAACAGATCAAGCCGTTCCGCGAGCTGGTGCAGCAGATGTACAAGATGTACGGCGCGCACCACTACGACCACTACGATTTCCTGGTCTCGCTCAGCGACAAGATGAGCGGCAATGGCCTGGAACATCACCGCTCCAGCGAGGATGGCACCTCGGCCGACTTCTTCACCGAGTGGAAGAAGAACGCACTGGGCCGCGACCTGTTCTCGCACGAGTTCAACCACTCGTGGGACGGCAAGTACCGCCGCGGTGCGGATCTCGCCACGCCGAACTTCAACGAGCCGATGAGCGACACCCTGCTGTGGGTGTACGAGGGCCAGACCCAGTTCTGGGGCCAGGTGATGGCGGCGCGTTCGGGCCTGTGGGACGCCGAGCAGGCGCACGACATGTGGGCTTTCACCGCCGCCACCTACGACAAGGGCCGCCCCGGCCTGGCCAGCTTCCGCAACGTGCAGGACACCACCAACGATCCGGTGATCGCACAGCGCGCGCCCCTGCCGTACCGCAACTACCAGGCCAGCGAGGATTACTACTCGGCCGGCCAGATGATCTGGCTCGACGTCGACGGCAAGCTGCGTGAACTCAGCGGCGGCAAGAAGAGCATTGACGATTTCGGCAAGGCGTTCTTCGGCATGGAGAACGGCAAGTGGGACGTCAACACCTACGTCTTCGAGGACGTGGTCAAGACGCTCAACGACATCGCGCCGTACGACTGGGCGAAGTACCTGCGCACGCGCCTGGACGGCCATGGCCCGCTGACCGGCGGCATCGAGTCGCATGGCTGGAAGCTGGTCTACACCGACAAACCGTCCGAGGCGGTGAAGGCGATCGAGGCGCGCCGGCATTCCGCCGACCTGACCTACTCGCTCGGCCTGTCGATCGGCAAGGCGGGTGCCATCGGCGACGTGCTGTGGGACGGCCCGGCATTCAAGGCCGGCATCTCGCCCGGCATGACGGTGATTGCGGTCAACGGCCACGACTATGACGCCGATGCGCTCAAGGACGCCGTCACCGCCGCCGCGAAGGACAAGAACCAGCCGGTCGAATTGCTGGTGAAGAACTTCAACGAGTACAAGACCGTGCGCATCGACTACCACGACGGCCTGAAGTACCCGCACCTGGTCCGCGACACCAGCAAGCCCGACACCCTGGGCGCGCTGCTCAAGGCCCGCTGAAACCGCGTGCGCCCCTCTCCCGCTGCGGGAGAGGGGCAGGGCAACAGGGCGCGTGCGGGGCAAGGCACCACATCCCGCCGCGCATGCCCCCCGTCGGCAACTCCGCTATACTGCGCTCCCCCGCGGCAGCGGCCTTCGGCCGGCCTGCCGCGGGGCCTTGCATGCGCCCGTAGCTCAGCTGGATAGAGTACTGCCCTCCGAAGGCAGGGGTCGTGGGTTCGAATCCCGCCGGGCGCACCACTTTTCGTGATCCCTGCACGCCCCATGGCGTCATGCGCGCTGGCATCGCTACGCGTCCGCCGCGTTCGTTTATGCTCCATGGCATGTCCGCACCTGCCATCGCCGCCGCCGAAAAGCCGCTTGCCGCCAGGGTGCAGGTGATCGCCCACCGCGGCGCCAGCGCGCATCTGCCGGAGCACACGCTGGCGGCGTATGCGCGGGCGATCGCCGATGGGGCCGACTTCATCGAGCCGGACCTGGTGATGACGCAGGACGGCGTGCTGCTGGCGCGCCACGAGAACGAGATCGGCGGTACCACCGACGTGGGCAGCCACCCCGGGTTCGCCGCGCGCAGGACCCGCAAGATCATCGACGGCGAGCTGGTGACCGGCTGGTTCAGCGAGGACTTCAGCCTGGCCGAGCTGAAGACGCTGCGCGCGCGCGAACGGTTGCCGGAGCTGCGCGGCACGCGGCATGACGGCGAGTTTCCGCTGGCAACGCTGGATGAGGTGATCGACCTCGTCGCGGCCGGGTCGAAGGATCGCGGGCAGGCCATCGGGATCATCCCGGAGATCAAGCACGGCAGCTATTTCCGGGACATCGGCCTGCCGATGGAGGACGCGCTGCTGGCCGCGCTGGCCGCGCACGAGCATACCCGCACGGCGCCGGTGGAGATCCAGTCGTTCGAGGTCGGCAACCTGAGGTATCTGCGCGGCCGGCTCGCCGGTGCGCACGGCAACATCCGCCTGCTGCAACTGCTCGGCGACGCGGGGGAACAGCCGTACGACGTGGTCGCGGCGGGCGGCAGGCTCAGCTACGCGCAGATGATGACGCCGGCCGGGCTGCGCGAGATCGCCACGTATGCGGACGCGATCGGCCCAGACATCCGCGCGATCATCCCGCTGACGGCCAACCGGGTGCTGGGCGTGCCGACGGCGCTGGTGCGCGACGCGCATGCCGCCGGCCTCGAAGTGCACCCGTACACCTTCCGTCCCGAGAACGGTTTCCAGCCGCTCGACCTGTGGCACGGCAGCGACCCGCACGACTTCAATGCGGCCGGTTCCATCGCCGAGATCCGCGCCTACCTCGCCACCGGCATCGATGCGTTCTTCACCGACGATCCGGCGATCGGGTGCAAGGCGCTGAACCGGCAGGCTTGAGTGAAGATGCGTGAGCAACGCGGAATCGCCGGCATGGCGCTCGCACGTTGCTCACTGCTTGCCACTTGTTTCCCGCTCAGCTCTTCCTGATCTGGAAATCCTGCTTCGCCACTGGCTTGCCGTCGAGCGAGATCTCGACCTTGTACTTGCCTTCCGGCCACAGGTCGGGGTTCTGCACCTTGAACGTGGTGATGGCCGGGCCGTCGGTGGCGATCGACTGGCTGATGCTGCTGACCAGCTGGCCCTGGCCTTCCAGGTAGCTCCACTTCGCGTTGAGCGTGGCGCCGCCGGTGCTGCCTTCGGTGGCGACGCTGGCATAGATGGTCTTGTCGTTGGTGGTGAAGCTGTTGCTGGCGCGGGTTACCTGGTGCTCGGCGTTCACCGTGCTGCCCAGGGTCAGCCTGGCCACCGTGAACGGCGCGGCCGGCGGGGCGGCCACCGGGGCGGCGCTGGCCACGCTGGCCGTGCGAGCGGGCGGTGACGCGGCCGTGCTGGCAGTGGCGGGCGGCGGTGTCGGTGTTGGCGTGATGGCCACCGGAGCGGTGCTGGCCGGGGCCGGCGCACTGGCCGGTGTCGATTCGTGCTTGCCGCAGCCGCCGAGCAGCAGCAGGCCGGTCAGGAGGGTGCCGTACAGCGCGATGGGACGCATGGGTCGGGTCATGGGAACTCCGGTGTCGATGACGTGGCGGATGCCGCTGGGTGGCCTGGTGTCAGGGCACCGAGGCTAACGCCGCCGATCTGAAGCGTCGATTACCGGGGGGAATGGCCATGGCTGAACTTTCACGCGGCACTGACGCGCGCGTCGGCGGGCCTACTGCCGAACCGTGCGCGGGTTGGCGGGCGTGGCCGGCGTGCTGCTGCGGAACGGGTTGATGTCCAGTCCGCCGCGGCGGGTGTAGCGCGCGTACACGCTGAGCTGCCGTGGCGCGCAGCACTGCGTCAGGTCGACGAAGATGCGTTCCACGCATTGCTCGTGGAACTCGTTGTGGGTGCGGAACGAGACCAGGTAGCGCAGCAGGCCGGCGTGGTCGATCGGTGCGCCGCGGTAGGCGATCTGCACGCTGCCCCAGTCGGGTTGTCCGGTGACCGGGCAGTTCGAGCGCAGCAAGTGCGAGACCAGGGTTTCCGCCACCGGCGTGGCGGTGGTGTCGGCCTGCAGGAAATCGGCGTTTGGCGGGCCGTAGTGGTCGATGGCGATGTCCTGGTCATCGAGCAGATGGCCGTCCAGATCGATCACGGGAAGCGCAGCGGCGCGTGCGTCGCGCAGTTGCACGTTGACCACCGCACCGGCCGCCGCGGACAGGTCGTGCATCAGGGTGGCGGACAGCGTCGCGGCGTCCGCGATGCGCTCTTGCGCGAAGCCGTTGAGGTACAGCTTGAACGACTTCGACTCGATGATGCTGGGCGAGGCCGCCGGCACGTGGAACTCGGCCAGGGCAACCTGCGGCTTGCCGCGCTGGTCGAGCCACGACAACTCGTAGGCGTTCCAGATGTCCACGCCGTGGAACGGCAGCACCTCGCCCAGGCCGATCTCGGCGCGCTTGTCGGCGCGGGGGATCGGAAACAGCAGGCCGGGATCGTAACGGTCGGCGTAGACCGTGTCCTTGCCGAGCGGGGAGTGTTCGGGGGTGCTCATGCGCGCAGTTTAACTGCTCTGCGGGTGCGGCTTGCCGGGGGAAGATCAAGAGCGGGGCCCATCCCGGCCCTCCCCTGCGTGCAGGGGGGCAGCGGCTGTGCGCCTCCCTTCTGCAGCAAGGGAGGCGCGCAGCAGGGTTTTACACGTTCACCATGTGCATCATCGAGTCGGCGTAGCGGTTGCCGGCGACGGCATCGGGCGGGAATACCGCGTCGATGGCGGCGAGCTCGGCAGGGCTGAGCCGCACGTCGAGCGCAGCCAGGTTTTCGTCCAGCCGTGAGCGCTTGCGCGTGCCGGGAATCGCCAGCACGTCGTCGCCCTGCGCCAGCACCCAGGCCAGCGCCAGCTGCGCGGGCGAGCAGCCCTTGTCGGCGGCCAGTGATTTCACCTGCTCGACCAGCCGCAGGTTGCGGGTGAAGTTGTCGCCCATGAAGCGTGGACTGTTGCGCCGGTAGTCGTCGGCGTCGAAGTCGTCCGGCGAGCG